>DATJLT010000164.1:0-52711 GCA_035509195.1 Streptosporangiaceae bacterium
AGGATCGACGCCTGCGCCACAGTCTGCACCGACTTGGCCTGCTCAAGCTGCCGCAGGCAGTCGGCCCGCACTGACATTGGCACGTCGGACATGTCGGCGTCAGCGAGCCGCCTGAGCCCGGTCAGCACCATGCTCATCGCCTCGCCCACGCTTCCGGCCGGGGCGGCGCCGAATCCCGAGTTGTCCTCGCACATGAGACGCCACCTCCCTCAAAAGGCGTGCGAAGGTTCAGTAACGAGCGAAGGAAGAATGCGCGCGCGAAGCGCGAGCCAAGGGGCCTGAAACGGAGGGCCGGTCAACCGGGAAATCTACTCAAGAAAGCGCGGACCAACATCTCATCCCGGCGACGCCATCTCTCTGCATCTACTCGCCACCCTACAACCCCCCACTGACAACCAGCCGCGTCCAATTCGCGGTCGGGACTGTAAATTCAACGGCTCTGTCGCACTTTCGGGGTGGCGGCGTGTCAGGCGTGTGCACGGTGAGTCACGTGTGGCATGGTAAGGCCTATGTAACATAAATGGACTTTCGGGAGTCGTGTTCTCTGGGTTGTCGTCCTTGGTCATCGAGGATGTAACAGACCGCGACGAGGTGATCATGGTGCGGGCGAGGACCCAGGGCGGCCTGGTGCCGTGCCCGCGGTGCGGCGGCCTGACCGGCCAGGTGCACGGGTACTGCGAGCGGACGGTGGCGGACGTGCCGGCCAGCGGGCCTAAGAACGGACAAGAAAGGAAACCGGAAAGGCGCGTACCGCGAGCACCTGTGCGCCCGCCGCGCCGACGACCCCGCCGTACCGGTCCGGCGGCTGTTCTCCGAAATCCGGGACCTGGGCTACACCGGCAGCATGAACCTGCTCTGCCGCTACATCACCTGCGGCAGCAGTTGCTGTACGGCCCACTGGTTGCCGTCCGGGTCGGCGAAGAACAGGAACCGGCCCCAGTCGAGGTCCTGGATATCGCTTACCTTGGCGCCGCGCGCGGTTAGCTCGGCGTGGGCGGACTCGATGTCCGCGACGACCATCTGCAGGCCACGCACGCTTCCCGGCTCGCCTTCGACCAGGCCCTTGCCGACCGCGATCGAGCAGGACGACCCTGGCGGGGTCAGCTGCACGAAGCGGATCTCGTCGCTGACTGTGTGGTCGTGGTCGGCGATGAAGCCGGCTGTCGCGGTGTAGAAGGCCTTTGCCCGGTCTACGTCTGAGACGGGGAGTACGACGAGTTCTAGCTTCCAGTCCATGTCTGGTCCTTTCCGCAGGTTGTTGAGGCGTAGCTTCAGGCTAGGCGGATATTAGGAAGACTTCGTTCCTGATCTTGAGGCAAGCTCAGGACATGCTGGAAACCTCCGCCCGGCTGCTGCGGCTGCTGTCGCTGCTGCAAACTCCGCGGGACTGGACAGGGACCGAGCTGGCCGGGCGGCTTGGGGTATCGGCCAGGACCGTCCGTAATGACGTGGGCAAGCTCCGCGACCTGGGATACCCGGTGGTGGCGACGCGCGGGCCGGCCGGCGGTTACCGGCTCGGCGCCGGGGCGGCGATGCCGCCGCTGCTGCTCGACGACGAGGAGGCGGTCGCGGTCGCGGTGGGGCTGCGGACCGCGGCCGGAGGCGCGATCGCCGGCATCGAGGAGACAGCGCTGCGCGCCCTGGCGAAGCTCGAGCAGGTGCTGCCCTCGCGGCTGCGGTCCCGTGTCGGGTCGCTGCAGTCGGTCATTACCCCCGTGCCGGCCGCGGCCGGGCCGCTCGTGGATCCGGACGTGCTCACCGCGATCGCCGCGGCGTGCCGGTCGCGGGAGCGGCTGCGGTTCTCCTACCTGGCTCATGACGGGACACCGAGCGATCGTGAGGCGGAGCCGTACCAGCTAGTGAACTGGGGGCGCCGCTGGTACCTGGTGGCGTTCGACGTGCGGCGCGGCGACTGGAGGACGTTCCGCGTCGACCGGGTCACGGTACGGACGCCGGGCGGCGGGCGGTTCACCCCGCGACCGCTGCCCGCCGAGGACCTGGCAATGTGGGTGTCGCGGCGGGCGGCGTACGCGGGGTGGCGGTACCAGGCGCGGGTGACCGTGTTCGCCCCGGCCGCCGCCGTGCTCGAGCGGATCGGGCCGTATGCCGGGACAGTGACCGAGGCCGGGGACGGGACGTGCGTGCTTGACACCGGCTCGGACAGCCTGCAGACGCTCGCCGCCTACCTCGGGATGCTCGGGCCTGAATTCCGCGTCGAGTCGCCGCCAGAACTGGCCGGCCACCTGCGCGAACTCGCGGACAGGTACCGGCGCGCTGTTTCCTAAGCGCCGAGCATTCCTGACAACGCCGCCACGACGAGGTCGCCGAGCGAGCCAAGGTCGTACCCGCCCTCCTGCACCGCCACTACTGGCAGCCCGAGCCCGGCAATCAGCGACCCGCCGCGCCGGTAACCGTCGGCGGTCACCCGCAGCGGGCTTTCCTGGTCGGCGTCGGCGGCGTCGACTCCCAAGGACACCACGACGGCATCGGCGCCGCGACTGCGGATGTCCTGGCACAGCGCGTCAACGCCAGCCAGCCAGCCCTCATCCCCGGTCCCTGGTGCTAGCGGCACGTTGAGGTTGGCGCCCAGGCCAACCCCTGACCCGCGCTCCGACCCGAACCCGACGTAGTGCGGGAACCACCCGGCGCCTGGGTCCACATGAACGCTCCCGTAGCGGACGTCGTCGCGTTCGTAGAAGATCGCCTGGGTTCCGTTCCCGTGATGAGCATCGATGTCGATCACGGCGACCCTGTCGGCTCCGCCGCGCCGCAATGCCTCGGCCGCGAGAGCCGCGTTGTTCAGGTAACACGACCCGCCGTAACTAGCCGCGCCCGCGTGATGGCCTGGCGGCCGGCACAAGGCGTACACGAGCCTGACCTGCCCGGTCGCGACCAGGTCGGCCGCAGTCAGGGCGGCATCGGCCGCCGCGCGGATGGCCTCCCAGCTCCCCGGCCCGATCAGCGTCATCGTGTCGTAGCAGAACAGGCCCGTCTCGGCATGCACGGCGGCCGGCTGACGCGCCGGCAAAGATCCGAGCAGCCCGGCCGAGGGAAACACGTAAGGCACCACCCGGTGGCGCCCGAACGAGGTGACGTATCCGCCAGCCTCCCACCGCCGCCAGATCGTCGACAGATGCTCGATCAGCGCCGCGTCGTGCACCGTGAGCAGCGCCTCATCGGGATGCCGCTCCGCGGGCACCCGAACGCAGCCCGCCGAGGTCAGAGCCGCCAGCAGCACAGACGCCCGCTCGGGCACCTCGGTCCCTTCCTCCCATACCCCCAGCCACACCTCCCCGCCAGGCTCATGCAGCAAGCACTCTTCCGACCAGACCACAGGCACCGCGATCACCAGGCAACCCTCCCATGAGTGATGATGGCGTGGTGACTCGCGCCGCGGACCTCGGTATCAGCATCGGAATCATGCGGAAGGGTCGGACGGGCTCGGTCACCGACGTCCAGGGCGTCGGGGTCGGGCACGCGACCGTCTGGCGTGACGAGCCGCCGCCGCCGCAAGGCCGCGGCATCGCCAGGACCGGTGTCACGGTCCTCGATCCAGGCGGCAACCTCTTCCGCGAGCCGGTCCCCGCAGGCGGCGCGGTGCTGAACGGCGCGGGGGAGTGCACCGGGTTCCTCGGGGCGGCCGAATGGGGCCTCGCCGAGACGCCTGTGTTCCTGACCAGCACGATGCAGGTCGGCCGGGTCTACGACGCCGCCTGCGAACTGCTGATGGCCGAAGATGACGGCATCGGCGCGGAAGACGTGCTCATCCCGATCGTGGCCGAGTGCGACGACAGCTACCTCAGCGAGTCCCGCCGGATGCAGGTGACCAAGGAAGACGTCAGGCAGGCGCTCGATGCGGCCAGGACGAGAACGGCCCCCGAGGAGGGCGCGGTCGGCGCGGGGACAGGCATGTCCTGCCTCGGCTTCAAGGGCGGCATCGGCACGTCGTCGAGGCTGACGCCGTCAGGGCACGCGGTTGGCGTTCTTGTCCTCACCAACTTCGGCAGCCAGGAGCGCCTGACCATCGACGGAGTCCCGGTCGGCCGCCTGCTTCCTGCCGCACCGGAGCGGGCGAGAACGGCAGGCTCGTGCATCGTCGTGACCGTGACCGACGCGCCGCTCGATTCCGCCGCCTGCGCGCGGCTGGCTCGCCGGGCCGGGCTCGGCCTGGCCAGGACCGGCTCGACCGCCAGCCACGGCAGCGGCGAGATCTTCCTCGCCCTCGCCACCGGCCTGCGCCGGCCAGGAGAAGGCGGGCCCAAGATCACCGGCTGGGACCTTGACCCGTTCTTCGCCGCCGCCGTCGAGGCGACCGAGGAAGCCGTCATCAACAGCCTGCTCGCTGCCCCGACCGTGACCGGCCGCGACGGCAACACCTCGCAGGGACTGCCAGCCGATCGGGTCAGGGACATCATGGCCGCCGCCTACCAGGCACGGGCACGCGCATGAACCCGCCGGAAGCTCCAAGGATCCCGGTCACCACGACCAGGCACGGCCAAGAGGAAACCGACGACTACGCCTGGATGCGTGACCACGAGGACCAGAGGCTACGCGACTACCTCACCGCCGAGCGCGCCTGCTACGACGCGAGCGCCGCGAGGTGGGCGGACCTGACCGATCGTCTCTTCGTTGAGTCGACCGGCAGGCTTCCCGACGGGGACAGCAGCGTCGACTGGCCCCTCTCAGGTTTTGTCTATCGCACCAGGACCCCGCCTGGGGCGGAAAACCTGCAGTTTCTCCGGTCAAGGGCAGGAGAATCTTCTGAACAGCTGCTCCTCGACGAGAACACCATTGGGGATCAAGGCTACGTGGAGGTCGCAGACCGGCTGCCGAGCCCCGACGGCAGGCTTCTCGCCTGGTCGGCCGACCTCACCGGCGCCGAGATTTACCAGGTCAGGATCAGGGATCTGGGGACGGGCAAAGACCGGCCCGACCTGATCGAGCGCGCCTACCCCGGCCTTGCCTGGTCATCGGACTCCTGCCACCTCTTCTACCTGGTCCCTGACCACCTGAACCGCCCCTACCAGGTCTGGCGGCACGAACTCGGCCAGCCGGCGACGGCCGACACGCTCCTCTACACGGAGACCGACGCCAGGTACGAGCTCACCCTGCACGGCTCGCGAAGCGGCGAGTATGCCGTGATCACGTCGGCCTCCCGCGACACCACCGAGGTAAGGCTGATCCCGCTCGCGGACCCGCTGGCCAGCCCTCGCGTGCTCAGGCCCCGCAGGCGGGGCGTCGAGTACCACGTCGACCACGCCCGCACCGGCACGTTTTACGTGGTAACTGACGAGGAAAACCAAGAATTCTCTCTGCAAAAAAGCACCATAGACGGCCAAGCCGGGACCTGGACAGGCATGGCCTGCCCCGCCGTGGCGCCCGCCCGCGATGACACCAGGCTGCATCGCTGCGACGTCGTCGGGGACAGGCTCGTCCTGACCTTGCGCCGGGCGGGCGCCCCGTTGCTCGCGATCTCCGACCTGGACGGCGGCCAGGTCATCGAGGTACCAGCCAGCATCCCGGCCGCCTCGATCAGGATCGAGCACGCCGAGGACTACGAGGCGGGCTCGGTCATCATCGCCGAGGAGTCACTGGTACAGCCGCCCGCCTGGTACCGGCTTGACCTCGCGACCGGCGAGCGCGAGTTGCTGAAACGCCGCGAGGTCCCCGGCTACGACCCTGACAGGTACCTGACCGAAGTGATCTGCGCCGTGGCCAGGGACGGCACGAAGATCCCCGTGACGCTCGCGTACCTGACGGAGACCAGGCTCGACGGCACGGCGCCCTGCCTGCTTTACGGCTACGGCGCGTACGAAGAGTGCTCAGATCCCGAGTTCACCGCGGGTTTGCCTTCGCTGCTTGACCGTGGCGTCGTCTACGCGATCGCGCATGTGCGGGGCGGCGGCGAGGGCGGACGTAGCTGGTGGCAGCAGGGCAGGCTGCGGACCAAGCCGACGACGTTTACTGACTTCATCGACGTCGCCGACTGGCTGGACGAGTCAGGGGTGGTCGACGGCCGCAAGATCGCGGCCAACGGCCTGTCCGCTGGCGGCCTCCTCGTCGGCGCGGTCTACTCGATGCGTCCTGGCCGCTGGTGCGGCGTCGTCGCCGAAGTGCCGTTCGTCGACTGCGTGACGACCATGCTCGACCCTGACATCCCGCTGACCATCAACGAATGGGACGAGTGGGGCGACCCGCGTGACGCCGGGGACTACGCCTGCATCAGGTCGTACTCGCCGTACGACAACCCGCCTGCCGGGCCCCGGCCGCCGCTCCTTGTCACCGGCGCGATCGAGGATCCCAGGGTCGGCGTGCACGAGCCGGCCAAGTGGGTCGCCAGGCTCAGGGCGACCTCGCCAGACGGGCAGCCGTCACTGCTGTTCCGAGCCGAAGTCGGGGCCGGCGCCCACACGGGCCCGTCGGGCAGGTTCGCGCAGGCCAGCTACGACGCCGAGGTCAACGCGTTCGTACTCAGCTCGATGGGCATCAGCTCGTAACCAGCTCAGACGGCTGCTTGCCAGGCTGCCCGGCACCGACGGCGGCGTAGAAGGTGCCGATCCTGGCCACGCTGTTGAGGTTCTCCGCCTGCTTCACCGGCACGGCGCCGGTCACCTTGCCGCCCGCGACGCTTACGATCGTTCCCCATTGCAACTCGCCCGAGCCTTCTGGCGCGTTCTCAAGGCCTACGGCGGTGCACTTCGCGCCGCTGCACGCGATGCCGGCCAGGTCGCTTGGAGTCTTGCTCGCCGAGCCGATCGCGCCGTTCTTGACCGTAACGGCGATGCCGCCGCTGACGGTGTATCCGGCGGCGTAACAGGTCGACTTGCTGACGCACGAGACGCCGTAGAGAGAGTCGCCGTTCGCGGTGTGCAGCTTGCCCGCCTTGGTGCCAGAGACGACCAGGCTCAAGCCCGTGATCCTCGCTGACGAGTCCGTGTACCCGACGATGTCGCACTTTCCGCCCGCGCAGGACACGTCCTGAATCGAGGTCAGCGTCGTGTGCTTGAGAGACGAGATCGCGCGAAGGCTCAGTTTCTTGCCGTTCCATGAGCCAAAGACGATCTTCCACGGTGTCGAGACGATGTTGACCCCGGCGACCTCGCAGCTTGTCAGCTTCGTACAGGAGATGTCGGTGATGTCGTCTGTGCCGTCGGCGGCCGTCTTCGTCCCGTTCACGATGCCCGATTTACCGATGCTGACGAATTCGGCGCCTACGCCGCTGCTCGGGTCGGCGAGCGCAACGCATCCAGACGAGTTCGGGCAGCTTACGCTCTCAACGCGCGACGTTTTGTGAACGACGGACACGTGACCAGGCTTCCCGTTGCGGACCGCGACAACGTCGCCGGTGCTGAAGCTGTTGTAGCCGGCCGCCACGCATAGCGTCTTGCTCAGGCAGGACACCTCGTACTGAATGCCGTTGAGTCCCTTGGTGACCAGCCCGGCGGGGACGGCGGTCGCGGCGGCCGCGGCGATCGCAAGGAACATACGCAATGACATGGGGCAAATGTAAGTGCCACCATGCCTTATGCCAATACCCCCCAGCGAACAGCAAAGGTCCCAAACCGCTGAGCTTGAGGCGCTGCGTGACGCTTGCCCTCAGTGGCTGGCCGGACACGGACCGGTCACGGCCAGCCGGCTGCTTTCCTCGATCCCGCCTGACACGAAGGTGGACAGGTACGGTGACGGCGGGGTGGTGGCCGAGCTTGAGGCCGAGGTGGCCCGCCTGCTCGGCAAGCCGGCCGCTGTCTTCTGCCCGAGCGGGACGATGGCACAGCAGGCCGTGCTGCGAGTGCACGCCGATCAGCGAGGCAGGCGCACGATCGTGTTCCATCCGATGTGCCACCTTGAACAGCATGAAGAACAGGCCTACCAGCGCCTGCACGGTCTCATCGGCCGTACGGCCGGCGATCCTCATCGCCTGATCACGCTGGCCGATCTCGACTCCATAGCCGAGCCCGTTGCTTCTTTGCTGATCGAACTGCCGCAGCGCGATATCGGCGGGCAGCAGCCAGACCTTGATGACCTGGCAGAACAGTGCCGCTGGGCGGCGCGGACCGGCGCGGCCGCGCACCTGGACGGCGCGCGGCTGTGGGAGTCAGCAGCGGGGTACGGGAGACCGCCGTCGGAGATCGCGGCGCTGTTCGACACCGTGTACGTGTCCTTCTACAAGGGCATCGGCGCGCTGCCCGGCTGCTGCGTGGCCGGCCCGCCGGAGGTGATCGCGCAGGTCAGGGACTGGCGCCGGCGGATGGGCGGCACGCTATTCGGCCTTTGGCCGAACGCCGCTTCCGCGCTGAGCCTGCTTGCCGTGCAGTTGCCGAAGATGCCGGCGTACCTGGAGCACGCACGGGCAATCGCGGCCGCGCTGCGTGAGGTGCCAGGGCTGCGGGTCGTACCTGACCCGCCGCAGACGTCAATGATGCATCTCCTGCTCGTGACGACCGGGGAACGGTTCGCTCAGGTCGCGCGGCAACTCGCCGCCGAACGGGGAGTGTGGACCTGGGCAGAGCCGATGAGCACCCCGGACCCCGGCGTGCAGCGGGTAGAACTGTCTGTCGGCAACGCGACGCTCGAGCTAAGCCCCGCCGAAGCCGCCGGCGTCCTCGCGAGCTTCGTCGAGTAGCCGGGGTTCAGCGAAGGTTCAGCGCCGGTCTCGCTTCCCAGGTGGTCCACAGCGGCCGGTAGCCCTGCTGGCTCCAGAACGGCACGGACAGCGGGTTGGCCTGGGAGTAATGCAGCAAGGTGATCGCGATGCCCGCCGCGTCGAGTTCGGCGTGACAATGAGCCACCAGGTCCGCGCCGATCCCCGAGGCTCGCTCGGCCGTCCGCACGATGCCCTGCTGCAGGTACGCGACGGGCGACAACCCGGTGAGAGGCGCGATCCACTGGGCGGTCTCGGGGGGCTCGGTGACGACAAGGCCGACCGGCACGCCGTCACGCTCGGCCAGCCAGGCCCACGGCGCGGGGCCGGCGAGAAGTCCTTCGCAGTCCCTGCGCAGGCCCTCCTCCGTATGCGGCCGCTCCACGACCTCGCCGAAGTACGCGTCGTACCTGACCAGATCAAGGCCCAGGTCCGTGACGGCGTCGAGGTCGGCGGGACCCGCGCGCCTGATCGTGATGCCGTCCGCACGCCCAAAAGGCGGCAGGGCGGACCTCGCGGTTCTCGCCGCGATCACGGCGAGCGGCGCGAGGCCGTGCGCCAGCAATGCCCTGATGCCTTCGACGTCGCGGCTCGGCCAGGTCACGACGGCCGCCGAGTCGGCGTCCTTGACTTCCTCGATACCGGCCAGGTGCTCCTGCCACTTCGTGATGAGCTGGTCCAGCGCGCCGCCGATGTCCTGGCCAGCGACGCTCGGCCGCAGGCTGAAACGGTGCGCCGCGCCCCAGGTCAGCGACATCGAACCTGGCTCGCCCGTCCAGTGGTCACAGGTGGCGACCCCGGTGAGCCGGCCGGAATCGTCGGCCGCCGTGAAGGTGGCGCCGCATCCGGCTGGCGGCTCGTGCCAGGCAGGCAACAGCGGGTCAAGTGCGAGCAGGCGCTGCCAGGCGGCAGCCCTCAGGTCATCAGGTGTCATGAGCGTGAACCTTCGTTGCTAGCGCGGACCAGGTCCGCGGCGTGGCCGTCAGGCAGCGCCTTGCTGAAGGCCGCGCTTGCGGCGGCGTTCCTGATCATGCAGCCGGCCGTGCCCGCGCCGAGGACGACGTAGTCGTAGTCCACCTGGCGCACCTCCCGTGGCAGCCTATCCAAACCGCCCAGGACACCCGGTACCGGCGTTAGTTGCAGAAGTAAATTCGTGCGGCCATTGCCACTAAATGTTGCTTGTTGCATGATGCGTACGTATCTAGCAGCAAAACGCCCACAGGGGCAGTTGCTTGTCGTGAGTGCAGGAGGGGGCCATATGACGGAAAACCTGGCGGCAATGGCGGGGGGAGTCCGGGCGCCGGAGGCCAGGCTCGAGCCAGACGCCATCGGCGTCGCTCAGGACACCGTCATCGGGATGGCGAACGCCGCGCCCGGAGTGTCGGTCGGACTGACGCTGGCCGCGCTGGCCGCGGCCACGGCCTACGGCAGCGGCCCCATCATCTTGCTGACCGCGATCCCGATGCTGATCATCGCCAACGCTTACCGGCGCCTGAACCTGTGGAACGCCAACTGCGGTGCCTCTTTCGAGTGGGTCGGCCGGTCGATCAACCCGTATCTCGGCTTCATGACCGGCTGGCTGATGGTGACAGGCAGCTTGATCGGGACGGTCAGCGGCGTGATCGTGCTGGCGCCCTCCGTGCTGGCGATCTTCGGGTCCAACGCCACGAGCACCTTTGACAACGTAGTGATCTCCACGCTCGTCATCCTGGTCATGCTCACGATCGCGATCCTCGGCATCCGGCTGACCGCGCAGACCCAGGTCGGTTTCGCGGCGATCGAGTACGTCATCTTGATCGGGTTCGCGATCGTCGGCCTGGCCTTCGTGCTCGGGCACCACGCTCACACGGTGCCCGTTACCAGCGGCTGGTTCAGCCCGACGGGAGTCGGCGGGCACGGCGACATGGCGGCAGGCTTCCTCGCGGCCGTCTTCATGTACACGGGCTGGGACGGCACCGTTTACGTGAACGAGGAGACCAAGCACCGCCGCGTGAACCCCGGCCGGGCCGCGATGCTCGCCGTGATCTTCCTCGCCATCATCTTCACGTTCGTGACCGTCGGCCTGCAGGGCGTCCTCGGCCGGAAGGCCCTGGCGGCCACCGGCAACGACGGCACCACGCTGGTCGCCGTCGCGCACGTACTCGGCGGCTCTGGCTGGGAAAAGGTGATGGCGCTCGCGCTCGCGCTGTCCGTGATCGGTTCGACAGGCACAGGCATCGTGCTGATCGCCCGCCTCACCTACGGCATGGCCAGTCACCGAACGCTGCCCGAGGTCCTGTCGAACGTGTCGCAGCGCTTCCATACGCCGGCCGTCGCCACCGCGATCATCGGCCTGATTCTCATCATCGCGACCTGGCTGTTCCTGCTCACCTCCTCGATCCAGAACGCGTTTTTCGAGGTCGTCGACGTCACCGGCATCTTGTACGCGGCGTTCTACGTGCTGACGGCGTTCGCCACGATCGTTTACTTCAGGCGCCGGGTTATCGGCGACTTCTGGAGCGCGGTCGTGCTCGGCGTCCTGCCGCTCGCGGCCGCGGCCTTCCTGATCTGGCTGCTGGTGAAGTCGGTCATGTCGGCGTCTGGCATTGAGGACTGGACGATGATCATCGTGCTGGTCGTCGGCGTGATCCTGCTGTTCATCGCCAGGTTCGGCCTTCGCTCCTCGTTCTTCAGGCTGCCTAGGGAAAGCGACGCGGGCGCCTGACCCGTCAGCTCCCTGCGATGTTGGTGAGGCTTTCCCTGGCGGCGGCGGTAAGGGAGTCGCCAGGGGCGAGGATGCGCTCGCAGCGCTCGACGGTGTCGCGGAGCATGTTGGTGGCGTCGCCCAGGCGGCCGACGGCATAAAGCGCGTGGGCGAGGTGTACCTTCCTGGCCAGGGTGTCCGGGTGATCGACGCCCAGGATCCGCACTGAGTCCTCGCAGGACTCCTCGTATAGCCGCAGTGCGGTGGCCATCCGCCCGGCCGAGTGGTGCGCGGCGGCGAGCCGGTCCCTTGCCTCGATCGTCCCTGGGTGAACCGGGCCAAGCGCTTGCTCGCGACCGGAAACGACGCGTTTGTACTGTGCGAGTGCTTCCTTGAACCTCTTCGATGCGAGGTAGACGTCGCCGAGTTTCTGTGCGCTTTCCAGGGTCTGCGGGTCGGACTGGCCCTGTACCCGCTCCCGCTCGCCGAGTACCCGCCGGTACAAGCGGATGCTGTCGTTGGTCTCGCCCGCGGCCTGGCAGGCGTCCGCGAGGGCACTGAGCGCCTCGAGCGTGTCCAGGCTGCTCGGACCGTGAACCTGATCGCTGATGCGGTACACGCGGTCGAGCACGGTCGCGGCGTCCCTCGGACGTCCCGCCGCGATCAGCGCGCGGCCAAGTCTTACCTGGAACGCGATCGTCGCCGGGTGGTCCTCCCCGAGTTGCGCGGTCCGGTCGGAAAGCACTCGCTGGAACCACGGCATCGCCTCGGCGGCCCGGCCCGCGGCGAGGAAGGCGGCCGCGAGGTGATCACTGGCAGCCAGCGAGTCTGGGTGACCAGGCCCGAGGAAGCGGTCGCTGGCGGCGGCGACCTGATTCCAGTGCGGCGCCGCGAGCGCGCTCAGGTGCGCGTCTTCCATGCTCTGCCCGAGCTTGAACGCCAGCCGGTAGGCCGAACTGGCCCAGAGCCGGTCACCGGCCAGGCTGCTGAGCGCGATCGCCGATGACCTGAAGCTGTCGGTCAGCCAGGACCTCGGTTCGTCGTCGGGCCAGGCTTCGAGCAGCGCGCCGGCCGCCACGGTCACGGCGGCGTCGACGATCTCGGCCGGCGTAGCAGAGCGGACGGCAGCGGCGATCGCCGAGTTCATCGTGACGACCGGCGGCTCGGGCGCCGGGTCGATGGTCAGCAGGCCCGCGCGCTCGAGCGTGACGACCGCGGCCCACGCCTGCTCGGGACTCGCCTGACCGCCGGTCAGGTAGCTCCGCGCGGCCGGCGACGTGAACACGGTGCCTGGAATCCGGTTGAAGTCCAGCCACGACGCAAGGATCAGCATCGGCTGCACCGGTCCTACGCGCGAAATCCTGTCGGTGTGCTCGACCGACAGGATCCAGCTGATCGCGGCCGTCGATGACTGGCCGCCCCGCGCTATCTGATCCAGCTTCCGCAGAAAAACGTCCTGGTAGTCACGGCAGGACAGGATGGAGGTACCGATCACGGCGCTGGCCTGCACCAGCGCAAGCGGTTCG
This sequence comes from Streptosporangiaceae bacterium, assembly GCA_035509195.1. GTDB lineage: Bacteria > Actinomycetota > Actinomycetes > Streptosporangiales > Streptosporangiaceae > Chersky-822. The sequence continues at coordinate 12,851 of DATJLT010000164.1, forward strand.
CCGCCTAGGTGATCGACGAGGTCGATCGCGCCGGTGCGCTGACCGCGATCCTCGGTGAGGCGGTCCATCAGGTAGCTGAGTGCCTCACGGCGGCTGAAGCCGGGAACCCCGAGCACAGTGACCTCGCCTGGATCGAGGCCGACCGGGTCGGCGATCGTCAGCAGGGTCCTGCCGGTGTCGCCGGCTGGCCACAGGCCGTCAAGATCCCACGGGCTCGCCAGCCCGTCGAGCACAACCAGCCAGGAGCGGTCGGTCTCCGACAGCCAGCCGAGGAAGCGGGCTGCCGCGGAATCCGCGTCACCGGCCGGGTCGATGCCCATCGCGGCGACCGCCGCGGCAACATAGCCGGTCAGGATCGCGGCCCGGTTTGACGCCGTGATCCAGACAAGCAAGTCAAGCTCGCTCGCCTTCCACAGCGACTCGGCCACGTAAGAGGCGAGCTGGGTCTTGCCGCTCGGCGCGAACCAGTCGGGTCCGCCCTGGCCGCCTTTCCTGGCCGGTGCCAGCGCCAGCGTACGCCCCCGCGCCAGGGCCTGCCCAAGGCCCGGCGCGGACTCAAGCCGGCTGACGAAGCCGTCGGCCAGCGGTGGCACTAGCCCTGACCGGATCGGCCAGACTACCTGGCCGCCCGGCGAGCCGGCAGAATCCGGGGCCATGACTGGGTTGTTCACTTATGCCCGCTTGGTAGGAATGAGTAATACTTCGGGGGACGCAAGCCCCAACGATACGGGTAATGAACTGCCCGCATGCCAGTTCGGGGATCTTATCCGTTACTAACGTTTGCGGCCGTCGCTATATCGTGCACTATGTCGCCGATACCGCGCACTGCACCGTACCTGCGCCTGATCAGGTCGGCGACAAGTCCCGTCCAGCCGGTCTGGTGACTGGCGCCGAGCCCGGCACCGTCATCGCCCTGGAAATACTCGCTGAACAGCAGGTTGTCGCGCCAGGCCGGATCGGATCTCAGCGGCTCTGTGCCGCCGAAACAGGGCCGGTGACCGTACTCGTTCGTGCGGAAGATGCCGACGAGCCGGTCGCAGAGATCCACGGCGATCTCGCCGAGTTCGACCTTGCGGCCTCCGCCTGTCGGGTACTCCACCATCAGCTTGTCACCGAAGAACCTGTGGTAACGCTCAAGCACGCTGATGATCAGATAGTTGATCGGGAACCAGATCGGGCCGCGCCAATTCGAGTTGCCGCCGAAAAGCGGCGTGGTCGATTCTGCGGGCTCGTAGTCGATGGAAGCCTGAAAGCCTTCGACGTTGATCGTGTACGGGTGCTCGCGATGCCAGGCAGACAGTGCCCTGATCCCGTGCGGCGACAAGAACTCCGACTCATCGAATAGCCGGCTGAGCATCCTGGGCAGCTTGTCAGGACCCGCGAGGGACAGGAGCATCCGCTGGTGGCCAGCCTCCCCCTGGTACTGGCCGCCGTCGGCGACAGCCGGGACCTCCCCTTGCGACTCTGTCACATCCTGGCCGGCGAGGAAGCTGGCGAAGCGCTTGCCGACCGCCATGGAGCTGTCGATCGAGCCCTGGTCGATCACGCCCATCGCCAGGGCCGGGATCATGCTGGCCACCGAGTGCACCTTGAGCGATACTTCCTGGCCCGTCGGCGTGATGAGGCGGTCGTAGTACAAGCCGTCTTTGTCATCCCAAAGTCCGCGCCCGTCGAGCGCGTCCCTGATCGCGGCGAAGTGCTCAAGGAACTTCATGACCAGATCGGTGCCTGGACGCCGGCCGGACCAGTGCAAGGTCAGCGCCATCGTGGCCATGGCCATCGCGTAGAAGCCCATCCAGCCGGTGGCGTCAGACTGCTCGAGCAGGCCGCCGACCGGCAGGTGCGACCTGTCTATCGGGCCGATGTTGTCCAGGCCGAGGAAGCCGCCTTCGAACAGGTTGTTGCCCTCGGCGTCCTCGCGGTTAATCCACCAGGTGAAGTTGATCAGCAGCTTGTCGAAGACCCGGCCGAGGAAGTCAATGTCTGTGCCGCCGTCCACCGCGAATACCTCGAGCGCGGCCCAGGCCTGCACCGGCGGGTTCACGTCGCCGAAGTCCCACTCGTAGGCGGGCAGCGCGCCGTTCGGGTGCTGGAACCACTCGCGGCACAGCAAGATGAGCTGGTACTTGGCGAAGGCCGGATCGACGTGGGCCAGCGCCACGCAGTGGAAGGCCAGGTCCCAGGCGGCGAACCAGGGGTACTCCCACTTGTCGGGCATCGACATGATGTCGAAGGCGTCGAAGCTGCGCCAGTGGCTGTTGCGGCCGCTCTTGCGCTGCTCGGGAGGCGGGGGCTGAGCTGGATCGCCGTCCAGCCAGCGGGCGACGTCGTAGTAGAAGAGCTGCTTGGACCAGAGCATGCCGGCGAACGCCTGGCGCATGATCATGGCCTCGTCCGCGTTGGCCGCAGGCGGGGTCAGCTCGGCGTAAAACTCGTCAGCCTCAGCCTTGCGCTTGGCGACTACCTGGTCGAACTCGGGGCCGAACGGGTCGGGGCCAGCCGCCTGACCTGGCTTGCGCAGGCGCAGCCTGACCTCGGCGGTCTTCCCTGGCATCACCGTCAGCCGGTACCAGGCCGAGCACTTCGTGCCCGTGCGGTCGGGGTTCACCGTGGCGGTGCCGCTGATCACGTGATCCCCGATCCCGTCCTTCGGATAAGCGGTGACGGGTTCGCTACCGTAAAGGAGAGCCGTGTTGGTCTGATTGTCGCAAAAAAGAAGTTCCGGAGACCTTCCGTCCGGGCTGCCGCTGGCTAGCAGCTCAAGATCACCGATGAACGGGTGGTCGATGCTGACGCTGGACGGGCCGCTCGCTTTCAGCGCCGGGCGCGGAGCGCCTTCCTCCCACGACCAGGTGTCGCGCAGCCAGGCGGTCGGCAGGACGTCGAGCGTGGCCTCGTCGGGGCCCGCATTGGTGACCTGGACCTGCATGAGGATGTCGTCGGGGCCTGCCTTGACGTAATGAACCTCGACGATCCAGAACCTGTTGTCGTCGAAGGCGCCGGTGTCGAGCAGTTCGTACTCGGGCTCCTCCCTGTTGCGTGAGCCGTTCTCGCTGATCAGGTCGGCGTAGGGGAACTCGCTTTGCGGGTAGTGGTAACGCCAGCGGTTCCAGGTGTGGCTGGGGGTGGCGTCGAGGTACCACCAGTACTCCTTGACGTCCTCGCCGTGGTTGCCCTGCGTGCTGGTCAGGCCGAACAAGCGCTCCTTGAGTATCGGGTCCTTGCCATTCCACAGGGCAAGGCCCAGGCAAAGGCGCTGCTCGATGTCGCAGAAGCCGGCGAGGCCGTCCTCGCCCCAGCGGTAGGCGTAGGACCTGGCGTTGTCGTGGGTGATGTAGTTCCAGGCGTCGCCGTCGGCGCTGTAGTCCTCGCGTACCGTGCCCCACTGGCGTTCGCTGACGTAAGGCCCCCAGCGATACCAGTCGCCCGCCTTCTTCAGGCCGTACTCGAGGCGGCCGAAGCTCTTGACCCGATCGCTTTCCGCGCCCACACTGACCCCCTCGTCATACTGCCCTGGCCGGTCGTGCCGCATGCTATAGGACGGACCGGAATTTCGGCAGGAAGGCGGACTTCATGGGCGGACTGAGTCCTGAGGTGGACCCGGCGGCGGTCGGGCTTGATGCCACTCGGCTGTCGCGGCTAAAGTCACATTTCGCTGCTTACGTGGATGACGGGCGGCTGCCAGGCTTCCTGATAACCGTGAGCCGCGGCGGCAAGCTGGCTTACGTCGCCGAGTACGGGTGCCGCGACGCCGAAGCCGGCCTGCCGGTCACGACCGACACGATCTGGCGCATTTACTCGATGAGCAAGCCAGTGACCTCGGTCGCCGCGATGTGCCTGTACGAGGACGGCGCGTTCGAGCTGACCGACCCCGTGAGCAAGTTCATCCCTTCTTTCGCTGATGTCCGGGTGTTCGCGGGAGGATCGGACATCAGGTGCGTGACCGTTCCCGCCGTTGAACCGGTGCGGATCTGGCACTTGCTCACGCACACGTCAGGGCTTACGTACGGCTTCCACCGCTCTCATCCGGTCGACGCCATGTACCGGGCGGCCGGGTTTGAGTGGGGCACGCCAAGGAGGACCGACCTCGCCGCCAACTGCGACCGCTGGGCGTCGCTGCCGCTGCTGTTCCAGCCAGGGTCCGAGTGGAACTACTCGGTCTCCACCGATGTGCTCGGGCGGGTCATCGAGGTCGCCTCTGGCATGGCGCTCGACTCGTTTTTCCAGCAGCGGATCTTCGGGCCGCTCGGGATGACCGAGACGGGGTTCTTCGTCGGTCCTGGTGAGCGGGAGCGGCTCGCCGCGCTTTACGGGGTCGGCCCCAGGCGGAAGGCGGTCAGGCTGGATGCGATGGGGTACGTGGCCGATCACCGGCCCACGTTCCTCGGCGGGGGCGGCGGGCTGCTCTCGACCGCCTCCGACTACCTGCGGTTCACCTCGATGCTGCTCGGGGAAGGTTCGCTTGACGGTGTGCGGGTGCTGAGCCCGCGCACGGTGTCTTTCATGCTCTCCAATCAGCTTCCCGGCGGGGCTGACCTGGAGAGTTTCGGGCGGGCCTTGTTCGCGGAGTCGCCGTTCCGAGGCGTGGGGTTCGGGCTGGGGTTCGCCGTGGTGCTTAACCCCGCTTCAGGGAAGATCCTGACCGGTGCGGGTGAGGCGTCGTGGGGCGGGGCGGCCAGTACCGCGTTCTTCGTTGACCGTGCGGCAGGGCTGAACGTGTCGTTCTTCACCCAGTTGCTGCCGTCGAGCGCGCACCCGATCAGGTCGCAGTTGCGGCAACTCGTCTACCAGGCGCTGACGGATTAGGGGCGCAGTGGTCCGGGGTGGCAACCGCCCGAATCGCCGCACTAGCCGCACTAGCCGCACTAGCCGCAACGATGGCCCGCCGATGCTGTTGGCAGGTGGATGCGAGCAGCAACGATGCCTATTTGATGCGGTACGGGTGACATCGTTGGCCCGCTGATGCTGTAGGCCATGGGTTCCTCAGCAGCAACGTTGGCCCGCTGATGTTGTTTGAGTAGCTTCAGGCGGTCGGGCCGCGGGTGGAGCGGTGGGCGCCGGCCGGGCGGCCTGAAGTGACCTTGGCCTCGGCGGGAGCCGGGATCTCCTCGGTGCCGGGCGCCTGTGCCAGTGCCTGCTGCCGGCGGGCGTCCCTCCTCCTGCCGAGCAGCCAGTGCCCGACGAGGGCCAGGACGAACAGCACGATCAGGGCGACGCCGATCAGCGAGAAGGAGTGGAACAGCTTCGTCATCGTGCTGCCGACCGAGTAGCCGAGCATGCTGAGTGCCGTGGCCCAGATCGCCGTTCCGATCAGGCCGAAGATCGCGAACGGAGTGAACGGCACTTCGACGATGCCCGCGCCGAGCGAGGCGAAGCACCTGACCAGGGGAAGCAGCCGGGCGACGGCAACCGTCCAGGTACCGCGGCCGGCGAAGAAGCGCTCTGCCCGGTCGAGGTCGGAGTGGCTCACCAGCACGAACCTGCCGTACTTGTCGATGAACTGGTGACCGCTGCGACGCCCGATCCAGTACGAGGTCAAGGAGCCGCCCATCTCTGCCAGCGTCCCGATGACGATGACCAGGACCAGGCTGAACTGGTGATGAGTGGCTGCCAGCGCGCCCGCCGTGGCGAAGGTGATCTCCGAGGAGATGGGAATGCTGCACGCCTCGACGAACCCGAAGATGATCAGCGCCAGGTAGCCGTAGCTGGTCAGAAAGTGCTCCATGCGGAAAGTTCTACAGCATCCCAGCCAGTGCCTTCGCCGCAGTACCGGAAAACTAGCGAGTACTTAACGTTTCGGTGGCGGCGAGATAAGCATGTGCCCCGCCTCCCACGGGGGCAGGAGGCGGGGCACAGCATGCGCGGCGTGGCCCTGGGGGGTGGGGCCCCTTGCCGCGGGTCCGCAGTTGGCCGTTGGGGGGAACGACCGGTGCGGGGGGTTAGGCCGGCGGGGGGGGCCGGCCATCAGAGTCACTGTGTTTAACGTCCTGGTCACACGTTTGCATTCCGATAGGACAAGGTGATGCGGGTCACGACCTGTACATCACTGTCTGTCCGTAATCAGTACATGTGCCGGGTGACCGCGCTCACAAGGCTCGCGGCCTGGGCTTCCCACCTGGCGTAGGCGGTGGGAAAGCCTGAGGCCTGCACGCCCTGGGCCGTCTGCCAGAGCGGCTCGTGCGCCCAGGCGGGGTTGGCGGCCTGGTAGTGGTGCAGCGCGGCGAGGAACGCATCGGTGGCGTAGGCCGGGTGCAGGATCTGGCTCGCGGTGCCCCAGCCGCAGGATGGGCGCTGCTGGAACAGGCCAAGCGAGTCACGGTCGCCGTAGTTGATGTTCTGCAGAGTGGACTCCTGCATGGCTGTGGCGACTGCGATGACGGCCGAGCGTATGCCCATTTTCTTGTCGAGCGCCTGGCGCACTATGGTCGCCGCGTTCTCGTAACGCTCGGGCGTCATGGCCATCCAGGTCTGTGGTCCGGTGGTGCCGACAGGAGTGAGCCGGTCGGCGGCCGGCAGCGCGGTGTAGCCTGACGCGCGGCGGCCCGCGATCACCCGCTCGATCGCCAGCCAGGTGTGAAGGCGGTCAGGCCTGGCCACCCGGCGGGCGGTCACGTGGCCGTGCGTGATCTTGATCGCGAACGTGGCGGTGATGTGACGGCTGGCGGGCCTCGCCTGGTTGCTGCTCGGCTTGGCCTGGGCGCTGACCTGGACCTGGGTGGCCTGGGCAGCCGCAGGGCTGGCGCCGGCGCCGAGAGTGGCCGCCGTTCCTGCACCTATGCCGGCCAGGGCCAGCCCGGTACCCACGTAGGCGAGCTGCTTGCGGGCTTGATCGGGCAGCGTTCGCAGAACTCGGGGGGTGCGGGTCAAGGGGGTTCCTTCCGTGCTGACCCTCCGCCGCCCGGTCCAAGGCATGCGTCGGGGCACGCCAGTAACCCGGTGACCGGTGCTCTCGCAGTCGGACGTTCTCCGGCTGCCGGTTCGGCGCGTGTCTCTCGGATGTTGCGTGCTAACGCGGCACGCGCCTCGCTGGTTCAGCGCGGCGGCTGTGACAAGTGCGCGGGGGTGCGCCCGGCCCAGCCAGCCTAAGCAAGCGGGAAGTACCTCGACCTGAATGGGGGTTCAGGTCAGCTCCCCGGCGGGGGTTACATCCAGTAACGCAGCAACCACTCGGTTGCATTCCAGCCCCGCCACCGTGATCCGGATCACGCGCTTGCCCGCAAAGGCGGATCAAGCAGGCCGGCCACGCGGGCATACTGAGGAGTTGCCGGGGTAGCCGCGGCGTCGAGCAGAGTCAGGCTGGAGGCAACGTGCTGCGCACAGGTAAGTCGTCAGGGCGAAGGCCGCTGCTGACCTTGGCCGCGATCTGCGCGGTCGGTTTGGTCGCCGCGGGCTGCCAGTTGTCGAACTCGGCGACCGGCGGCTCAGGAGGCTCTGGCGGCGGAGGTACGGCGCCGAAGAGCACGGGCAAGCCGACCCCGTCAAAGACCCCGAGCACCGGCATCGCGATAACCCCCGCCGACGGCAGCACGAACGTGAACCCGGCGCAGGGAATCACTGTCACCGGCACCCAGGGCAGCAAGATCAAGAGCGTCCTCGTCACCGGTGACCAGGTCACCGGTACCCTCAACTCGGCCGGCACCAACTGGCACAGTCAGTGGACCCTCCCGGTCGATTCCACCCTCACGGTCGCGGTCACAGGCACCACCTCTTCAGGTCAGACGGTTCACCAGACGAGCACGTTCAAGACGCTGAACCCCAAGAACACGTTCCAGACCGAGATCTTCGAGGGCTACCAGCGGCAGTACGGCGTCGGCATGCCGATCATCCTGACCTTCAATCATCCCATCACCAATAAGAAGGCCGTAGAGAGCGCGCTGGTCCTGTCCACCTCCAAGCCGGTTGTCGGCGCCTGGTACTGGGACAACAGCCAGACCCTGATCTTCAGGCCACGTCAGTACTGGCAGCCGGACACCAGGATCAGCTTCACCGGGCACCTGAACGGTGTCGAAGGCGCGCCGGGAATGTATGGCTTCCACACCCTCACGCAGCAGTTCCACATCGGGCAGTCCCTGATCGTGGTGGCCAGCACCCGCACCCACCACATGAAGCTGTACAAGGACGGCAAGCTGTACAGGACCTGGCCGATCAGTTCTGGCCGCCCCGGCGACGCGACCCCGAACGGCACGTACCTGACCATCGACAAGGGCAACCCGGTCCTGATGAAGGGACCCGGCTACCGCATCGAGGTCCCCTGGTCGGTGCGTTTCACGTGGTCGGGCGACTACCTGCACGATGCCTACTGGTCGGTCGGTGAACAGGGCTTCACCAACGTCAGCCATGGCTGCGTCAACATGCCTCCAGCCGACGCGGAGATCTACTACAAGATCGCCGTGCCTGGCGATCCGGTAACCGTCGTAGGCAGCCCGAAGCCAGGGGTGCCAGACAACGGCTGGACCTGGTGGTTCCTGAGCTGGCAGCAGCTTCTCGACGGCAGTTCGCTCCATGAGGCCGTCGTGGCCAAGCCTGGCGGCAGCACGTTCGTCAGCCCGGCGACGGTCACCTCGGCGACCGGGTCAGCTCCGGTTGACCGGCCCTGGCCGAATAACGCTTTCGCCGGCTGATGTCAGAAATCTCTTTCGCTCTGCCAATAAGCACCAAAAGGACTGTCGCGATCGCGAACCACGGCACGTAGTCGCCGTAGCGTACGAACGGGGTGCGCACCGAAGCTGGCGGAAGCGCGACCGTGACCTTGAGCACGCCGTGCTCGCCCGATCCGAGCCAGCCAAGTTCCCGCCCCCGGCTGTCGAACGCGGCCGAGTCCCCGGTCAGCGCCGCCTGCACGGCCGGCCTGCCAGTTTCTGCCGCCCGGAGCGCGGACAGCGAAGCGTGCTGCTCGAGCGCCCAGCTTCCCTGGAAAGTGGAGTCGGATGTCTGGTAGATGATGACCTGGGCGCCGTGGCTGGTGTCGACCGATGACATGTCGGGGAACGAGGACTCAAAGCAGATAAGCACGCCGAACGTGAGCCGGCGCCCGTCGGGCAGCGTCGTGGTGAGGTCATGGGCGCCGCGCCCGGCGATCATGTTCTCTGGTGCGGCCTTGCTTATGCCGGTGAGCCAGCCGAGTACCGGCCTGAACGGAATGTACTCACCGAACGGGACCAGCCTGGTCTTGATGTAGGTGCCCTCGATGCCGTCACGGCCGATGAGGACCGCGACCTTGGACTTGGCCCCGGACGGGCTCAGCGCGTCCTGATCGACCAGCAGCGGGGTCTTTACCTGGTCAGAGAGCTTGATGAGCCGGTGCAGGATCGCGTGCTGCGTGTAGAGGTCATAGCCGACGCTGCTCTCGCCCCACACGATGAGCTCGGCGCCGTGCGTGCTCGACCTGGTGAGCCTGACCTCGGCGGCCAGCCTCCTGGTCGGCCCGTTTTGCAGGCCAGGCTGCACAAGCGCCAGCGTGAGGTGCCCCGTGGGCCGCACCGAGTACTCGCTGGCCGTGAGCGCGAACGCAGCCGGCCCGGCCGCGATCGCGATCACGGCAGCAGCCGCGCCGATCGCCCGGCCGGTAAGCCGGCCGGAGACCAGGACGATCGTGATCGCCGTGTTGGCGGCGACGAGCACGAAACTGATCAGCCAGATACCGCCCACAGCGGCAAGCGAGAGCACGACGGGATGCTGCCACTGGCTGGCGCCGAACACCGCCCAGGGTCCGCCGATGCCCTGCCATGACCTGATCCAGTCGGTCACGACCCAGATGGCAGGCAGCACGACCAGCGCGGCGAGCGCCTGCCTGATCGTCGGGGTGCCCTTGAGCAGCCGCCAGGCGGCGTAGCCGAACCCCGCCCAGGGCAGTCCGAGCACGATGCACACGAGCAGCAGCCCAGGACCAAGGTTGGGCGTCAGCCAGTACAGCGCGGCGAGCAGGTAGCCGGTGCCGAACCACCAGCCGCGGAAGAACGCCTCACGGCCGGTCGGCGCGGCGCGCATCAGGAGCAGTCCTGGCACCAGCCCGAACCAGGCGACCCACTCCAGGTTCAGGTCGGGGAACGCGAGAACCGGGATCGCGCCCGCGACCAGAGCGGCGTACCTGAGAGGCTGCGCAAAGGTGTCTGCGATCCAGCCGCGCCAGAAGCCCACACCTCTATTTTTACTCGTACTCAGCGCGGGCTCAGCACGCAGAACTCCTGCCCGTCAGCGTCGCTCAAGACAACCCAGGTCACGTCCGGTCCCTGCCCGATGTCTGCGAGCTTGGCCCCGGCGGCCTTGAGCCGTTCCACCTCGGCGGCGACGCTTCCGTCCGCGTAAGGCGCCACGTCGAGGTGCACCCGGTTCTTGACTCGCTTGGGGTCGGCGGAAGGCAGCATCTCGAGGAAAGGTCCCGCGTTGTCCGGCGACCTGAGCGGGATCAGGCCCTCGTCAGGCTCGCCCACGGTCCAGCCCGCAGCCGCCGTCCAGAAGCGTGCCATCGTCGACGGGCTTGCGCAGTCGACCACGACGGCCGCGACCGGCCCGGTGCCGGTGTACTCCGCTCGCGGCTCGAGCACGCAGAACTCGTTGCCGAACGGGTCAGCCATCACTTCCCACGGGACGTTGCCCTGCCCGATGTCGATCTTCACCGCGCCAAGTCCGAGCAGCCGCCCGACGATCTCCGCCTGGTCCTCAGGCGAGGCCGAATTCAGGTCCAGGTGGATCCGGTTCTTAACGGTCTTCGGCTCGGCCACGCGCACGAACACCAGCGGCAGCGCCGAGCTGCCCGGATACACGAACCCAGCCGGCGCCACGGAAGCCTCGTCATCGTCCTCGATCTCGGCCTCCCAGCCGAGCGCCGCCGCCCAGAACTCCGCCGCCGCCCGAGGATCAGCCGCATCGATCACCATGTGCACTAGTCGCGTCGCCACTCAGTAATTCTGACCCATCGTAATTCTGACCCATCGTCGCCCTCGACCGCGCGCAGCCCGCCGAGGCGCCCCAAGCAGTCTTTACGAGACGTCGATTCGATGTCTCTATGTTATACTGTGAAAATGACCTTGATCGTGCCCTGGCCGGTGGTGACTCGGGACCGTATCGTGCGTGCCTTCAGGCCCGGCGTTTTGGCGACGTCCGAAGCGCCGTTCCGGACGTTGCGGCGTCACGGATGGGTCAGCACAGGTGTGCGAGTGGCTCGTCATGGCGATCGCGGGCTGGCAGGTCAGATGACGATTTTCAGTTCGCTCAACGTTGTGGCGGCGCGGCTCGCTCGGCGCGGGGATGCTTCGGCGGCCGAGCGAGTGGCTAGCGCGGCGGCGAGCCTGGAGTCAGGTGAAGAATTCGCTGGACTTCGCCGCTTGTTGTCGGCTCTGCCTAGCCACGAAGCGGAGCGAGTCGTTGCGGGAGATCTTCCGGCGGATCGCGCCCCGCTGGCAGAGATGATTCGCGCTCTAGCGAATCACACCGAGCAGGCGCGGCCGGGCGATATCATGCTGACGTCGCCAGCTGAAGTGATTTTCGCTGGCCAGATTGCCGAGCTAACCGATGCGCTCGTGGTGCTGGTGCAGGCGCCCGGTTCGACCACGATCGTGCCTCGGTGGATGGCAAACGCCGCTCATCGAGACCAAGTGGGAGAGTTTCTCGCACTGGTCGCCGATCAGATCGACGGTGCGAGCGCGGTCGTAGAGGCGGTTCCCGCGATTGATGTGCCTGCTGCTAGGTTCAGCCCTTTCGGCCGCGGTGATAACCGGGCGACGGCGATTACCGCCGACGACGTGCGGCTTCTCTCCGGAGAGCCGGAGCCGCTACGGATTCTCATTCCAGTGACGATCGAAGAATGACCGAACCCGAGTGGCACATTCGCCAGGGAAATCCAGGTGATCGTGAACTGCTCAGGTCATTTGCCTGTGCGAATTCATCAGCTACCTGGCAATGCGAGGTCGAACGGTATATCCAGGTGCAGCTAATTGACTGGGCGTTCGATCCGCACGCCGCCGAGGCGGATCCGCGGTTGCTGCTGGGTTTCAGCACATCCGGAGAGCTCTTCGGCGTCGCTGCTCACGAGAAGGTCCGCCTGCGAGAAGGTAACGGGGCAGTCATCCATGCGACGAAGATCGAGGTTGTTGCACTGGCGCCGAAGTGGCAAGGACGTTCTTTCTCCGAAGGTTCGCGCATCAGTGATGTCCTGATGTCCGCTCTGCTGGCTGACATTAGCGCGCGTCCCGACGCCAGCTATCGCAGATTGGTCACCCCACGCGCGCAGTCGAGCTAGCAGCGTAGGTGCCCACGGTGTCGCTCGGCTGCGCCATAGGGCAGCGCTAGCGCCCAGATCAGGGCGAAGGTTGTCAGGGCGATGATGATTAGCTCTGGCCAGTCGCCGGCGTAGTCGGCCGGGGTGTAGGCCGACACCAGAGGTACTCGGGCCTCGAGTTCGGCACGCTGCCAGGTGCCGCTCTTGGTGATGATCGCGCCGTCGGGCGCGATGATCGCGCTGATCCCGATCGTGGAGGCGACCGCCATCGAGCGGCCGGTGCTGATCGCGTCGATCCGCGCCATCTGCAATTGCTGCAGCGTTTCGCCGCGCTGGCCGTCAAGTTCGAAGTCGGCGTCGTTGGTCTGCTCGGTCAGGAGGTTGGCTCCTGCGGTGACCTCGGAGCGCACGAGGTTGTCGAAGCCGACCTCGTAGCAGATCACGTCGCCGAGCCTGATCTTCCCGATGTGGAACACCACTGCCTTGTGCCCGGCCCTGAAGTTAACCGGCTGCAAGGTCGGCAGCGAAGTGAAGTGCGCAAGGAAGTGCCTGAAGGGTATGACCTCGCCGAACGGCACCAGCTTGCGCTTGATGTACTCCTGCACAGGGCCGCGGTTCGGCAGCCAGAGCTGGCCCGCGTTGCGTACATGGTGAGCGAGCACGGCACCGACAAGCACCGGGCGGTTGATCGCGTCGACGGCCAGGGCGATCGTGTCGTACGTCGGCGGCGAGTACTTCGGGTCGACGTCTGTCGAGTTCTCCGGCCAGATCACGATGTCGGGCTCAGGCCTGCGGCCTGCCTTGATCGCGGCCGCCAGCGCGAGAGTCGCCGCGGCGTGATTCTGGGTAACTGTCGTCGCGCGTAGCTGATCGGGCAGGTTGCGAGAGTGGGGCACGTTGCCCTGGATGGTCGCGACCTCGGCGGTCGGCCCTGGGCCTGGCGACCAGTGCCAGGCCAGGTTGCCTCCGAGCACCGCGCCGAGCGCCAGCACCGCAAGCGCGGCCCTCAGCACCGTGCGCCGCACGTACAGGTACGCCAGGCAGGCGCCGGCCAGCGCGAGCAGGAACGTGAGGAACGGCGGCCCGCCGATCGCCGACCAGCCGGCCGTCGGCGCCGAGGCTTGGCTCATCACCAGCCGTCCCCATGGGAAGCCGCCGAACGGCCACCTGTCGTGCAGCCCCTCCTGCGCTACCCACCACCCGGCGACGGCCAGCGGCCAGCCAGGCAGCCTGAGCAGCGGCGGCAGCGCGAGCGTCAGCACGGCGAAGATCAGCGCTTCGATGACGGCCAGCGTGATCCAGGCGTACCAGGCGACATTCACCAGCCAGCAAAGAAGCCCGATGAAGAACACCGCGCCGCAGGCGAGCCCGAGACCGAAGGCGGCGAGCGGTCGCTTGCCGCGGACGGCGAGCACCAAAAGCGCGGGGCCGACGATGGCCAGTGGCCAGACGCCGACCGGCGGGAACGCTCCCGCGAGCGCGAGACCGGCCGCGAGGGCGGCCGCCAGCGACCACCACGCGCTCAGGCCAGGCCGCTCAGCTTCGGGGACCAGCGGCCTGGTCAGGCCAATTCTCTGCCTGACCGGTGCGGTCGCGCCGGCGGTACGCAAGAGCGCTCCTGGTGTTTGGTGGCGGATCGGTATTAGTTCTTGCGAGCGTATCCGCCCGCCGGAATAACGGCTGTACGCGGTGAGTATGAACTGGTAGGACTTGGGCGATACGGGGAGGTGCTGGTCAAAGTGAGCAGGCGGGGCCTGGCCTTGTTCGCGGCCATGAGCGTCATCTGGGGGATGCCTTACCTCCTGATCAAGATCGCCGTGGGCGGTGTCCCTGTGCCGGTCCTCGTGCTGGCTAGGGTCGCCGTCGGGGCAGCGCTGCTGCTGCCGCTCGCCTTGTTCAGGCGAACGGAAGGACGCAGCCAACTTGTCGCGCTCAAGCCGGTACTTGGCTGGGTCGCCCTGTTCGCCTGCGTGGAGATCATCATCCCCTGGTTCGTGCTTTCCGAGGCGGAACGGCACATCGCGTCCTCGCTGACCGGGTTGCTCATCGCCTCGGTGCCGATCATCATCGCGCTGCTCAGCCTGCTGATCGGGTCTGGTGAGCGGCTGCACTGGGTGAGATGGGCGGGCTTGCTTGTCGGGCTCGCCGGGGTGGCGCTGCTGGCCGGGCCCGACCTGTTCGGGTCAGCAGCGGGCGGCGGCGTCGCCGCTGCGGTGGGCGAGGTACTGTTCGTCGCGCTGTGCTACGCGATCGGGCCGCTGATCGCCAACAACAAGCTTTCAGGCGTCCCGCCGGTCGCGATGACGGCCGCCAGCTTGTCGCTGGCCACGATCGTGTACTTGCCGCTCGGGATACTCGACTGGCCGTCGGCGGTGCCGAGCGCGAAGGTCCTGCTTTCGCTCGCCGGGCTGGCCGTGATCTGCACGGCGCTGGCCTTCTTGCTGTTCTTCGCGCTGATCGCCGACGTCGGCCCGGCACGTGCCAGCGTGATCACCTACATCAACCCTGCGATCGCCGTGTCGCTCGGAGTGGCCGTCCTCGGCGAGAAGGTCACGCCCCTGATGCTGATCGCGTTCGCCACGATCCTGGCCGGCTCCGTACTCGCGACCAGGCACGCCCGCGCCACCCGCCCTGCCCCCGCCGCAACCGCCGAAGCGCCCGTACCCGACGCCGTCAGCGGCTAGCGGTCGTACGCGACAGCAACGTTGGCTCGTTGATGCTGTCCGGCGGCGAAGGGCTGCAGCAACAGTGGAACTTCGTTGTCGCGGGAACAGCGTCTCGGAGCCAGCGTTGTTGTCGCGCGTTGTTCTTGGAACGTCATCTGTGGCTCTGCGTTGCTGTTGTGCGGCAACGGGCTCTCGTCGCGATCGCTAGCCGGCGGGGCAGACGTATAGGGTGCCCTGCGCGGCCGTTGCTGAGCCTTCCGAGTAGTCCTTGGCGGGGACTGTCTTGCAGTGGCTTCTGACCCAGGTGGCTATGGCACTTGCCTGGGTGGACGTGCCGCCGCCCTGGCCGCCAAGACCGGTGCCACCTATGCCGCCGGTGCCGCCCGTGCCGCCGGTGCCGTTGAGCAGGATGAACTTGAGCTGGCCGGTGCTGACCAGTTCCTTGAAACTAGCCAGGGTGGGCGAGGGCACCGAGCCGCTGAAGCCGCCGATCGGCAGTACTTCCTGGCCGGTGGCGACGATGAACGGCGAGGCCTCTGTCCAGGACTCAACCGCGAGGAGGTACTTGGCGCCATCCCTGTGTGCCTTGAGGTAGTTGTACAGCTTCAGCTCTCCGCCGGTCAGGGTGGTGGTCGCCGAGGACAGCGCGCCTCCGCCGCCGGCCCCGCCCGCGCCGGCCCCGCCCGCGCCGGCCCCTCCGGCCGTGCCTGGGAAGCCGCCGCGACCGGGAAGCCGCCCGGTGCCGGTCCCGCCGGGTGCCGCGCCGCCGGGTGCCGCGCCACCGGGGAAACCGCCGCCAGAGCCGCCGCCTGGCGGGGCACCACCGGAGCCGCTGCCGGGGAAGCCTCCGGCCGGCGCCGTTCCGCCGCCAGGGAGTTTCCCGCCGCCGGGGAGTTCGCCGCCACCGCGACCAGCTAGCCGGCCGGCCAAGGGACCGTAACGGCCCGCGCCGCGGAGCCCGGGCGCGCCGCCGCCCGCGCCGCTGTTGTACGCGCCTGCCGGCCCGGCGCTGGCGTCAAACGAGCTTCCCGCGTAGCGGGTGTCGAGCACAGAAGACGCCCAGGTCGCGGGGGCGGCGAGCATGACGGCAGCCCCCGCGGCGACCGCCGCGAACATCAGTTTCCTGCTCGTGCCGCGCGACAGCCTGCCAAGGATCAGCGCGACCACGGCGGCCGCGCCAGCGACCGCGATCAGCCACTTCACCCACGGCAGGAACGCCGGGTATCCCGACCACAGGTACAGCGCCCAGCCGACCTCGATCGCGACCGCGGCCGGCAGCAGCCAGCCCCTGGAATCCCCTGACCGGTACCAGCGGGCGAACAAAACGATGCCGGTGCCTGAAAGCGCGGCGAGCGGCGCCGCGAGCGCGGCGACGTACGCGGTATGAGGAATCACGCTCATGACGCTGTAGATCACACCGAAAGTCAGCAGCCAGGTGCCCCACATGATCAGCCCTGCGCGCTGCTGGTCTGTCCGTCGGGCACGGCCGCAGGCGACCACTCCGACGGCGAGTGTCAGCAGCGCAAGCGGCAGCAGCCAGGCGATCTCTGGCCCGAAGCCACCGCTGATCAGCTTGGTCAGGCCGCCGCCGACGTGAGGAGCACCGCCTCCGGCCGCCGCCGTCCCGGCCGGCGTCGCGGCTCCCAGGTCGTTCGCCGCCCGGCCGAGTGCCCGGCTGCCGCCGGTGATGCCCGGTCCTGACGACACCGCGCCTGGCACGTTGATGCCGAAACGCTCGAGGCCGTTGTAGCCGAAGACCATCGCGAACGCGCTGTTGTCGGTAGAGCCGTCGACGTAGGGGCGGTCCTTCGCCGGGGTCAGCGTGTAGAGCATGATCCAGGACAGCGACACCGCGAGCATGACCACGCCGGCCGTGCCGAGTTGCCAGAGCCGGCGACGGAGGCTGGCCGGCGCGCAGATCAGGTACCCGATGGCCAGGGCCGGGAGCACCATCCAGGCCTGGAGCATCTTGGCCTGGAAGCCGAGACCGACCCAGACCCCGGCACCGATCAGGGGGCGCAGCCTGGCTTCAAGTACAGCCGTCTGGTACGCGTTGGCGGCAAGTATCAGGCACATGGTGAGCGCGCCGTCTTCCATGCTGTGCCCGAACATGGAGGCGGCGACCGGCGTGATCGCGAAGATCCCCGCCGCCAGCAGGCCTGGTACTGCGCCCGCCCAGCGGCGCACCACGCGGTACATGAACAGCACGGAGACGATGCCCTCGATGACCTGCGGGAGCGCGAGCGACCACGGGTGGAAGCCGAAGATGCGAGCAGAGAGCGCCTGTGGCAGGAAGGAGCCTGCCAGCTTGTCGATCGTGATCGTCGCCGCCGGGTCGAAGGCGCCGTAGAAGAATGCCTTCCAGCTCACCGACATGCTCTTCACTGCGGTCGAGTAGAACGGTGCCAGGCCGGCGTCCTTGATATGCCAGGCGTACAGGAGCAATGCGAACGCGGCGATGCCAAGCAACGCGGGACGGGCCCAGGGCGGCTGCCCGTCAGGCGATCGCCAGAACTGAAGGCGGCTGTGCCTGTTCATCTTGGGCGCGGTGCCTGGTTGCGCGGGCACGGTCCGCGCGGGCACGGCATCGACCGCGAACGACACGGTTACCTCCTGTAGCTAGCGGCTCTGGTGCGATGACTGTGCCAGGCCAGCTTCTGCTGTTCCGTAGCGATCACTCAGCGAACCTTCTGAATGCGTGGCGCGTCAGAGCCGGCAGCGCCGCTAGAATCGCGAAAGTGATCGACCTCAAGGCGGCAAGACAGGACCCGGACGGCTACCGGGCCGCGCTGGCGCGGCGGGGTGCCGCCGCCGACTTCGACCGGCTGCTCGCCGCCGATGCCAGCTGGCGTGAGCACACGGAAAAGGCCGAGAGCTTGCGCGCCGAGCAGAAGCGCGCGTCCAAGGGCAAGCCGAGTCCCGAGGAACTCGAACAGCTCAAGGAACTGTCCGCCAGGATCGAGATCGCGCTCGCTGACCAGGCGCAGGCCGCGATGCTCCGCGACGAGATTCTCGCGGTCATACCTAACCTGCCTGACCCGACCGCCGCAGACGGCATGGACGAGGAAGACGCCCAGGTCGTCAGCACCTGGGGTGAGCCGCCGATGTTCGGCTTTACCCCGAGGGATCATCTCGAACTCGGCTCGTCGCGCGGCTGGATAGACATGGCAAGGGGAGCGCGGCTGTCAGGGTCGCGGTTCGCTTACCGGTTCGGCGACGTTGCCGTCACCGAATTCGCGTTGTACCAGTTCGTCATTCACAAGCTGCGCGGCAAGGGATTCATGCTCGTGCTGCCGCCGATCCTGGCCGGCGAGCAGGCGATGTACGGAACGGGATTCCTGCCGACCGAGGAGTCGAACCTTTACCGGCTCGAGAAGGACGACCTGTACCTGACCGGTACTTCCGAGGTGGCGCTAGCCGGGATTCATGCCGATGAGCGGCTTGAGGAAGCCGACCTGCCGGCCAGGTACGTCGGGTTCACGACGAACTTCAGGCGCGAAGCTGGCGCGGCTGGCAAGGACACCCGCGGCATGTTCCGCGTCCACCAGTTCGATAAGGCAGAGATGTTCGTTTATTGCGCGCCCGAGCAGTCAAGGGACCTGCACGAGCAACTGCTTTCCTACGAAGAGGAAATCGTGCGCGAGCTGGGCCTGCCTTACCGCGTGATGAATATCGCGGTCGGCGATCTCGGTGCGCCGGCGGCGAAGAAATATGACATCGAAGCCTGGTTCCCCACCCAGGAAAGGTACCGCGAGATAACGTCCTGCTCGAACACGACCGATTACCAGGCCCGCCGGCTTAACATCAAATTCAGGCGGGAAGGCAAGCTTGAGTTCGTGCACACGCTTAACGGCACGGGCGCGACAGCGCGGGCGCTCCTTTCGATCATGGAAAACTTCCAGGACGAAGGCGGGAAGATCGCGGTACCAGAAGCGCTGCGGCCGTTTGGCGCACCGGTCTCGATTGGCAAGCTCTGAGGCTGCTTGCCTAATCGGCTGCTTGCCTAATCGGCCGCGCCTGGCTGCCTGGGTACCCGGTGACTGGTGCTGGTGTGCTTGGGCGCCGTCGCGGTGGGCGACGCCTGACCTCCGATCGGCCGGCGCCCGGTGACCAGGCCGGCCTCGTTGACAACCGAGGAGGCCGTGATTCCCTTGAAACCCGCGCGGGCAAGCATCGTCGCCCAGTTGCTGATCGAGACCGGCCGTTCCTGCGCCCTGACCAGGTAGCGGTAGCTGTTCTTGGCGATACGCCACCAGCCGCCGATCCCCTTCCTGGCCAGCGCACCCATCTTTGACCTGATGATCGCGCGGTCCTGGCTGGTCACGCCTCTGCCGAACATCATGTCGGCGATGATCAGCGTGCCTCCCGGCTTCAGCCAGTGATAGGCGGCCGCGACCAGCCTGCCCTTGTCGGCGTCACGCAGGTAATGCAGCGCGTAGCTGGTGACGATCACGTTGACGCTCTCGGCCGGCAGCGATAGCCGTTCGATCGGCGAGGCGAGGCACTCGAACCCGATCATCGCACGCTGCCCGGCTCGCTCCTCAAGCTTGGCGATCATGGTTTCACTCGCGTCGATCGCGAGTACCCGCGCCCCCCGCTCAGCCAGCGCCAGGCTGAGTTGCCCTGCTCCGCAGCCGATGTCAACGACTTGATCGCCTGGTTCTATGCTGACGGCGGCGAGAACCGCGGCGCTCACCTTCTCTAGCCCGGACGGTGAACGACGGTCCCAGGCCGTGGTGCGCCTGGCGAGCAGCCGCCGCAACGCCCGGCCAATCTTAGATCTCCCTAGAATTCCGAACGGCGAGGCGACATCGGCCGAAGTCGCTTGCGAACGCAACGAGGCGTAATAATTGACCGTCTTTGCGGTCGGCAATTCATTTTCGGCAGATTTCTGTCCGCTCACTGTAGAATCCGTCATCGCTCCAGGTTAGCAATTCAGCCCGCCCGCAAAGTGGTATCGAAACCCTGCGCGGAAACTATTTCCCGTGCCGTCGGGACAATTAGGCCGCAATCCTATTTGACCACCTGTTGTCATTCCATGGACATACTGCCGCGCCCGCCCGGTCGAGCAACATCAGATGTCCACCGATGCTGCTGGTCCGGCTCCGGCTACAGCATCACTGTCCCGGCGATGTCGCGGGAGCAGCATCAACTAGCCACCGTTGTCGCCGGGTCCTCTTGGCCAGCAGCAACGCATGGCCATCGATGCTGCTCGCCCCGGTGCCAAGCCCAGGCCGCCCGAGCACTGTGGCCCGGCCGCCCTAAATGTCCCGATTTTCGCGCTTGGCGCGAACCCAAGCCCCTCCTTGGCCGGGCTGGCCCGCACGCGCCACGGGCGGGACCGGCTCGGGGCGGGGTGCGGGCGGGGTTCGGCGCCTGCGGGCGGGAGCGGCTCGGGGCGGGGTGCGGGCGGGGCGCCACGGGTGGTGACGGCGGAGTGGGCACGGAGCGTTGGGGGCGTGATTTTGGCGTGATGCGGGCGTTTCGCGGCGCTTTCTGACTATTGACTCATGCGGAGCGTTCGGTGAGCATCGGCGGGAAAGCGGGCAGCCGAGCAGCAAGGGAGCCGCAGGTGACCGGACAAACCGAGGCGACCACGGCGTCGGCTCAGTTAGCGATCAACGGCGGCGCCCCGGTGAGGACCGAGCCCTGGCCCACGTATGACAAGGGCGCGGTGTTCGTCACCAGGCCGGACGAGGATGCGGCGCTTCGCGCCATACGCAGTCACCTGTATTTCAGGTACGACCGCAGGCCGCATGGTGAGACCGAGTGCGGGCAACTCGAGGCCGAGTTGTGCGCGTTCTTCGGCTGCCGGCATGCCCTGGCGGTGTCGAGCGGTACCGCGGCGCTGGCGCTCTCGATCATGGCGGCCAGGATTCCCGCGGGGTCACTGGTCGCCTGCCCTGGCTTCACGTTCGCCGCGACGCCGAGCGCGATCATCCTGGCCGGCTGCCAGCCGTTCCTCGTCGAAGTCGACGAGGACCTGCATCTTGACCTCGCGGACCTGCGCCGCCGCTGGAAGGCGGAGATCAAGGCGATCGTGGTGGTTCACATGCGCGGCTTCGCGGCCGACATGGCCGCGCTGGCCGAGTTCGCGGCCGAGCACGGCGTGCCCTTGCTCGAGGACGCGGTACCCGCGCTCGGAGCCGAGTTGCATGGTCGCAAGCTCGGCACGTTCGGCCTCGCCGGCGCGTTCTCGACCCAGTCGGACAAGTCGCTGAACTGCGGTGAAGGCGGATTCCTGCTGACCGACGACGCCGCGCTCTTCGCCAGGGCCGTCATACTTTCCGGTGCGTACGAAGGGCGGTACCTAAGGCACTTCCCCAACGGGCTTGCGCCCCTCGACACCGACCTTGACCTGCCGCTTTACAACTTCAGGATGGACGAGATCCGGGCCGCGCTGCTGCGCGGGGAGCTGACCAGGCTCGGGATCAGGCTCGACTGCTTCAGGCGCAACTATGACTATGTCGCGGCCACGCTGGCTGAGGTGCCCGGCATCATGATCAGGCGGCCAGTGGCCAGCGGCGCCTATCTTGGTGAAGCGTTCATCTTCCGTACGGAGGACATCGACCCGAACTGGTTCGCCCGCGCCCTGTGCGCTGAAGGAGTCGACGCGCGCAACCTCGGCGCCGCCGACGACGCCAACATCAGGGTGTACTGGAACTGGCGCTTCATGTTCCCCGACATGGACGGCAAGGAAATCAGGGACCTGCTGCCAAGCACCACCCGCTACCTGACGCAGGCCGTCGACATCCCGTTGTCCTCGACGTTGTCGCAGGCTGACTGTGATGACCTGATCGAAGCGGTGAGGAAGGTCGCCGCGTCGGCCGGATCAGATTAATGACGACCGCGACCGTGCCCGAGCGGACGATCCCAAGGCTCGCGCTGGCCGGGGTGTTCGGCGGGCTGTTCGCCGGCTACCTCGGCTTAACCTCGGTGATTCCTGTCCTGCCCGGATTCGTCAGCAAGCACCTCGGAGCGCCCGACATCATCGTCGGGCTGGCGATCACCGCTACCTCGCTGACGGCCCTGCTGACCAGGCCGCTGGCTGGCCGGCTGGCAGACACGAGGGGCCGCAAGAACGTCATGCGCCTTGGCGCGCTTATCGTCGGCGCAGGCGGGCTGCTGTATTTCGCGCCGCTCGGGGTGCCCGGCCTGATCTGCGTGCGACTGCTTCTCGGCGTGGGCGAGGCGTCGCTGTTCACGGCCGGCGCCGCCTGGACGGTGTCGCTCGCGCCTTACCAGCGGCGTGGTCAGCTCATCGGGCTTTACGGCGTCAGCATGTGGGGCGGCATCTCGCTGGGGACCCTCTGCGGTGCGGCCATCGGGCACTTCGGCTACGCCGCCGTCTGGGTATTCAGCGCCCTGGTGCCGTTGATCGGGTTCCTGCTGGTCAGCGCCGTACCAGCCCCGGAGCAGCCGACCGCGCCTGCCAGTCACAGGCACTCGTTCCTGCCACGCCCCGTGATCTGGCCAGGGGTCGCGCTCACTTTCGGCGCGGCCGGCTATGCGGGTCTGGCGTCATTTGTCGTGCTGTTCATGAAGAGCCGCGGCATCGGCGACGGCGTGCTTGTGCTCAGCGAGTTCAGCGCCGTTTACGCCGGCACCAGGCTGGTCATCGGCCACTTTCCCGACAAGTACGGACCAAGGCTGGTCGCCGCCGCGTCCGGTGCTGGCGAGGCGGCCGGCCTGCTGATCATCGCCTGGAGCCCTGGCCTGCCCGCCGCGCTCATCGGCGGCCTCATCATGGGCGTCGGCTTCTCGCTGCTGCATCCTTCGCTCGCGCTCATGGTCATGAACCGCACCGACCCTTCTGCCCAGGGAGTCGCGCTCGGCGCCTACACCTCGTTCTGGGACCTTGGCCTCGGCGTCTGGGGTCCTGCGACCGGCCTGGTCGCGGCGGGCTTCGGCTACCCGGCGGTGTTCCTGACCGGCGCGGCGGGCGGCGCGGTGGCATCGCTGATGGCCCTGTGGATCGACCGCCCGGCGAGGAAGCCGGCGGCCGCAAGGCCGGCGGTGGCCTGACGTGGAAGGGCCAGCGAAAGAAGTGGCCGTGCTGTGCATCACCGGCTGGTGCCGTAACGGCAGCACGATCATCGGCAACGTGCTGAACGAGGTTCCCGGGATCATGCATGTGGGCGAACTGCATTTCCTCTGGAAGAACGCCGCGGGCAAAGGTGCCAACAGCAAGTGCGGCTGCGGTGAGTTACTCACCGAATGCCCGTTCTGGTCGGCGAGGATCAGGGAACTGATGCCTGGCACCAGCCTCAGCACTTACGCGGCCGAGGTCGTCAGGCGTCAGCGCGCGTGCGTGAGGACGAGGCATACCTGGCGGATCTTGCGGCGAGGGCCAGATCAGGCAGGCCGCAAGACCCACGCCGACCTGATGAGCCGCACTTACCAGGCCGTCGCCGCGGCCAGCGGTGCCCGCGTCATCGTCGACACGTCCAAGATTCCCGGCGAGGCGGCCCTGCTGCCGCACCTCGACGGGATCACGCCGTACTTCGTCCACCTGGTAAGAGATCCCCGTGCTGTCGCCGAGTCCTGGCGCGAGCCCAAGCAGTACGTCTACGCGATGTCGGCCGCGAAGAGCACCGCTTACTGGCGCGGCTTCAACCTCGCTGCCCGCGCGATCACGAGGCGTTACCCGAAGCGGTCGCTGACCGTGCGCTATGAGGACTTCCTCGCCGACCCTCGGGCGCTCATCACCAGGCTGCTCGCGCTCTGCGGGGAGCCAGAAGCGGCCAACCCCGTGCGGGGCCGGGTGATCGACCTCGGCATCAACCACACCGTCACGGGCAACCCTGACCGCTTCCATCAGGGACCAACCGAACTGCGCGACACCGACAGCCGCTGGGTCACCGGCCTGCCGGCCAGGGCAAGGCTGGCCGCGACCGTGCTCGCCTGGCCGCAGTTCCGCCGCTATGGCTACCGCTGCCGCGCCCCTGAAGCGAAAAGATCGCGAAAGGAGCAGATCGTTGGACACCGGGCTTGACGGCAAGTGCGCTCTCGTCGCCGGGGGGACGAGCGGCCTCGGGCTGGCAGCGGCCAGGGAACTGGCCGCGGAAGGCGCGCACGTCGCGATCTGCGGGCGCGACGAGGAGAGACTGGCCGCCGCCGAGCGCGCGATCAAGGCAGCGGCGCGCGGCCGGGTACTAGCGGCAAGAACCGACATCACCGACCGGGCTGCCGCCGCGCAGTGGACAGGCGAAGTCGCCGCGGACTTCGGCGCCCTGCACATCGTGCTGATCAGCGGCGGCAGCCCTCCCTTCGGCCCGGCGACCGCGTTCGGCCCGGATGCTTATGCCCACGCGATCGAGCAGGTGCTGATCCCGGCTGTCGCGCTGACCGAGGCGGCGCTACCGCACCTGAAGAGGGCAGGCTGGGGGCGCCTGCTCTACATCGCGTCGGAAACGGCCTGCGCGCCGGTACCTGAACTCGCGCTTTCCGGCGTGACCAGGGCCGCGCTCGTGAGGTTCGCCCAGGCTGTCGCCGCGGAGACCGGGCGTGACGGCATCACCGCCAACGTCCTCGCCCCTGGCAACACCAGGACGCCGCCAATGGAACGACTCGCCGCCCGTCTGGCTGAGCGAGAAGGCACCGGCATGGAAACTCAGCTCGACGCTATGGGCCGGCACAACGCGATCGGGCGGCTGGCGAGGCCAGAGGAGGTCGCCGCGATGGTCACGTTCCTGGCCAGCGAACGCGCCTCCTACCTCACCGGCGGCGTGCACCTGATCGATGGCGGCGCCAGCGTGATGGGACCAGAACTGCCGCACCTGGCCCTGATGAGGGCGGAGAAGAGCAAATGAGAGCGGAGAAAAGATGACCTTCACCGAGCAGGACGTCGCCGACTTCTTCGACCAGACCACGCAGACCTATCTCAGCTTCTGGGACAGCGAAGGCGTGCTGCACACCGGCTACTTCGATGGTCCTGGCGACGAGGACTACCACGCGGCCGCGACGAGAACATCCGACCTGCTCGCAGCCGAAGCGGGCATCGACGCGACCGCGAAGGTGCTCGACGTCGGCTGCGGCTGCGGCAACTTCCTCTTCGACCTCGCCGCGAAGACAGGCGCCGAGGGCACGGGCCTTGATCTCTCGATCGAGCGCATCAGCTTCGCCAGGCAAAGGCAAGACGGCGCCAAGATCGAGTTCGTGCACGGCTCGGCCACGAACATGCCCTTCGACGACGCCACCTTCACCCACGTCGTCAGCCAGGACGCCCTCTTCCTCATCCCTGACAAGCCGCGCAGCCACGCCGAGATCTACCGGGTGCTGCGCCCGGGAGGCCTGCTCGCGTTCTCAGATTTCCTTCAGCCAAGGAAAGAGATCGGCCAGCGAGCCCGCCAGCACGTCTACGACCGCGTCCGCTGGAACGACGGCTACTCGCTGATCGGATACCAGGAGGCACTCGCGGGCGCGGGCTTCGAGATCTTGCTGGCCCGCAGCCTCCGCGATCACATCGGCCAGACCTACCGCGTGCTCGGGCAGATGGCCAGTGACCGGGCGGGTACCACGGACGACACCGCCGCGCGTGACTGGATGCTCGCGTTCGCCGCGTCCTGCGGCGAGATCCAGCTCGCGATCGCCGAAGGCGAATTCGGCTGGGGAATCTTCATCGCACGCAAACCATGAGGAGCGGGGAAATGCAGCAAGCCGAAGGCATCAAGGCCACCCTGGCCGACGTCGTCGCGGCGCGGAGCAGCGAACTGCTTCCCGGCCGCAGGTTCGTGAACGAGTGCCTGGAGCACGGCAAGGACGCGTGCGTTGACTACGACGTGACGATCACGGACTCGCTGAGCAGCTCACGCCGCAAGCCGCGCTACCCGGCACGCAACATGCTGAAGGTTGTGGACCTGTCCAGGGACCCGCGCAGTTACTACTGGCACGAGAGCCCCGCGCAGCCCGGCGATCCCGAGGTTGCCGGAGCCGGCCTGCGTCCAGAGGCGGCTAATACCTCGGGCATGTCTCCCGTGCCTGACCTGCTCACCACGACCGCCTGGGTGCAGGTGCCTGACGGCCTGTGGGAAGACCCTCCGACGTTCGAGTCCTTCCTCAACTACCGCCTCATCGTCCGGCTGTGCACGGCGGAGAACGTCACGATCATCACCGGGGAAAGCGGGCTGCTCGGATTGCCTGGCATCGCACGGCTGTCCTCAGCCGGCGAACCCGGCTCGGCCATCCTCTCGGCCTGCAACGAGGTCGAACAGGTCGGCTGCACCGCCGACGGCCTGATCATCAACCCGGCCGACTACTACAAGCTGCTCGGCACCGGCCGCCTGATGCAGAACGTCGAGGAAAACGGCGTCTTCATCGTCAGGACCAGGCTCGTGGAGCAGGGCACGGCGATCGTGGGTGACTTCGGGCACGGCGCGCAGCTTTTCGACGCCGGGCGCTCGGTCATCAAGTTCGAAGAGCCGCCGCCAGGCACGTTCGCCCATCCGGGCGCAGGCCTCGCGCTCAAGGCCGAGATCTACGAACGGGTCGTCGTCAACCTGCCGGCTACGTTCTTCGTCGTGTCGGTCTAGC
The DNA here is from genome assembly GCA_035509195.1 of Streptosporangiaceae bacterium. Lineage (GTDB taxonomy): Bacteria > Actinomycetota > Actinomycetes > Streptosporangiales > Streptosporangiaceae > Chersky-822. The sequence goes on from DATJLT010000164.1 coordinate 39,266, forward strand.
CGTGCCCGGTAAAGACCCTGAGGTGCTTGTCGTCGGCGCGGGCGCGGCCGGCCTGTTCGGCGCTTACTTCCTTCGCCAGCGCGGCCTCAACGTCACCGTGGTCGACGCCGGCCAGGTCGGCGGCCCGCAGTCCTGCTCGGCTGGCAACACCGGCTTCGTCGGCAGTCAGGGCGCCGCGCCTCTCGCCGAGCCTGGCGTGCTGCGCCAGGGGTTCCGCTGGCTGGCCAGCTACCGCAGCCCGTTCTCTATCACGCCAAGGCCATCGCCTGCCTTGATCTCCTGGCTGTTGCGGTTCAGCCGGCTGTGCAATGAGGCGGACGCCAAGCGCTGCTTCGCCGTGCTCGTCGAGCAGAAACGACGCAGCCTGCGGATACTTCGAGAGGTGTGCGCGTCTGGCGAGCTCGCCGACTGCCTCATCGAGCCCGGCATGGTCGTGGCCTACAAGACAAAGATCGCTTTCGACCAAGCGTGCACCGCCCTACCAGAAGCCGTGAGCCGCGGCGTGCCGCTCAGTGTCCTTGACGCCGCCGAACTTAAGGCCCTGGCGCCAGAGGTGACGTTCGACATCCACGGCGCCTTGTTCAACGCGGAGGGCGCGGCCCTCGCGGTCCCTGCCTTCCTGACCGGGTTCTCGCGCCTGCTCGAGTCCATGGGCGTACGCATCGTGCCAGGCGCACGGGTGACGGGTTTCCGCGTCGCCGGCCGGCGGGTCAGCCTGGTACGGACGACTCAGGGCGACTTCCGCCCTGGCGAGGTCGTGATAGCGGCGGGCGCCTGGTCGGCGCGATGCGCGGCGATGCTCGGCCTGCGTCTGCCCCTCCAGCCTGCCAGGGGCTATACCGTCACGGTCCCGAGCACCGGCGGCGCCCCCGTACTGCCAGTGCTGCTTTCCGAAGGGAAGGTCGCACTGATGCCGCTCGGTGACCGGCTGCGGTTCGGCGGCACGCTGCAGCTTGCCGGGCTCAGCACGAGTACCTCGCGGCGCCGGGTCGATGGAATCGTGTCGACCGTGCGGTCATACCTGCCAGACCTCACGGTCGGCGCCGACCGCGAGGTCTGGACCGGGCTGCGGCCTTGCACGCCTGACAGCATCCCGCTCATCGGGAGGGCCGGGGCGTACGGGAACGTCTTCGTCGCCTGCGGGCACGGCTACATCGGCCTCGGACTCGCCCCGGCGGGCGGCCGGCTACTCGCTCAGCTCATGACCGGTGAGGAGCCCGAGGTCGATCCTTCTCCGTTCCAGCCGGGGCGGTTCAGCTATGGGTGAGGTCCCGATCGGGGTGCTCTGCCTGGAGACCGCGTTCACCAAGATCCCCGGCCATATCAGGAACCCGGTGACGTTCGGGTTCCCTGTCATCTACCAGGTGGTGAGCGGGGCGACACCTGAACGGGTGGTGACCCAGGGTGATCCGGCGCTGCTCGAGCCGTTCATCAAGGCGGCAAAGGACCTGACCGCGCAGGGGGCCGCGGCCATAACCACCGGCTGCGGGTTTCTCGTGCTTTTCCAGCGGGAACTCGCCGCCGCGGTCAACGTTCCGGTTTACACGTCGAGCCTGATCCAGCTTCCGATGGTCGCGGCGATGCTGAGGCCGGGCCAGCAGGTCGGGCTGCTGGTCGCGAAGAAGGAGGCGCTGACCGGGGCGCACCTGGCCGCAGTCGGGGCGGCCGGGCTGCCCGTACGGGTCGCCGGGATGGCCGGGCAGCCAGAGTTCCGCGAGGTCATCCTCGAGGGGCGGCGGACATCACTTGACGTTGCCAGGCTGCGGGGCGAGGTGCTCGCCGAAGCCGGCCGGCTCGCGGGCCCCGACCTCGGGGCTGTGGTCATCGAGTGCACTGACCTGGTGCCGTTCGCACCGGACATTCAGGAACTGCTCCAAGTGCCCGTGTTCGACATCGTGACGCTGACGCGCATGGTGCATGAGAGCCTGACCAGAAAGGCGGTAAAGACCAATGTCTGCTGAGGTGCGCGACCCCTACCGTGAGCACGGCTGGTGGCGCGACGAGACCTTCCTTGATGACCTGCGGCGTTTTGCCAGGGAGACACCGGACCGGCCGGCGCTGATCAGCCACCGCGACGGCGAGGACCGGGTGGTCAGCTACGCCGAGCTGGCCAGCCTTACCGAGAACTGCGCGATCCGGCTGGCCGAGCTTGGGGTGGGGCCAGGCGATGTCGTGGCCGTCCAGTTGCCTAACTGGTGGGAACTGCTGCCGCTCGGGCTCGCCTGCGCCAGGATCGGCGCGATCTTCTCGCCCTTGCTGATCATTTACCGCAGGCGGGAACTCGACTTCGTGCTACGGCTCACCGAAGCGAAGGTCGTGGTGACGATGGGGGAGTGGGAGGGGGTCAGGCTCGGCGACGTAGTCGCCGAGCTTGCCGCCGGGTTGCCAAGCCCGCCGCACGTCCTCGTGGCCGGCCAGCCGGGTGCCCGGTTCTTTGAGGACTTCTTCTTCGGCTCGCCTGCCGTGGCAGGCGAAGTGCCGCCAGGTGCCGAACTCGGTCCTGACGACCCGTTCCTCCTGCTGTTCACCTCCGGCACGACCGGCGAGTCGAAAGGCGTGCTGCACAGCCAGAACACCCTGTTCGCCTCGGCCAGCGCCTACGCCGACGTCCTTGGCCAGGACGCGGACACGGTCGCGTTCATCAGCCACGTCGCGACCCACTACTCGGGATTCGTGACCGGGATGCTGACTTCCCTGCTGCGCGGCGGGTCGACGCTCATACTCGGGGTCTGGGACGCGCCGACGTTCGTGGAGGTCGCGCCCCGCTACGGGGCCACGACGTTCTACGGCGCGCCCAACTTCCTCGTTGACCTGCTGGCGGCGCAGCAGGCCAGTCCGGGGGATCTCAGTTCCCTGCGGTACGTGATCAGCGGGTCGGCGCCGATCCCGCCGCTGGTGCTCGAGCGGATCAGGGCTGTTTTTGACGCGAAGGTGGTCGCGCTCTGGGGAATGACCGAGAACGGCGCTACGACGATCACCAGGCCGGACGACCCGCCCGACTGGGCCGAGCACAGCGACGGCAGCCCGCTGGGCGGCATGGAGATCCGCATCGATACCTCGGTCGTGCCTGCCAGCGAAGACGGCTCAGGCCTGTTCCTGGTGCGCGGGCCGAGCCAGTGTCTCGGCTACTTCAAGCGCGAGGCGCTGTACGCGTCCTGCCTGGACGCCGACGGCTGGTTCGACACCGGCGACCTGGCCCGCCCAGACGGGCGCGGCGGGATCAGGATCACCGGCCGTATCAAGGACGTCATCGTCGCCAAGGCCATCAACGTGCCGGTCACCGAGGTAGAAGACGCCCTGCTCAGGCATCCTCTGGTCAAAGACGCCGCGGTCGTCGGGGTGCCGACCGAATCTGACGAGCTCGTCTGCGCGGTCGTTGTGCCTCGCGGCGAGGCGCCCTCGCTCGACTCGCTGCGCGAGCACCTCACCGGCGAGGGCTTCAGCGATTTGTTCCTGCCAGGCCGTCTCGAATTGCTCGGCGAGCTGCCGAGAACCGTCACCGGCAAGGTGCGCAAGGTGGAACTGCGCGCGCAGTTCGCCGGAACGTGAGGCCAGGGCAGCGGATCGTGCTCGCGTTCCTGTGCGCGGGCGTGTTCCTCGCTGCCCTCGACTTCTACATCGTGAGCATCGCGATCCCCGGCATGCTGCGCAGCTTCCCCGGCACGGGGATTACCGGCATTTCCTGGGTCATTGATGGCTATACGGTGACCTACACCGCGGCATTGTTGCCTGCGGGCGGGCTCGCCGACCGGTACGGCCGCCGCCGGGTGTTTCTTGGCGGCTTAATGATCTTTACCTTGGCCGCACTCGGGTGCGCGATTGCTCCCTCGGCCGGGGTGCTTGTGTGGGCCAGGTTCTTGCAGGGCGTCGGCGGCGGCACGATCACGCCGATCGCGCTCACGCTGATCGTGCCGAGGTTCCCTGCCGAGCGGCGCGGCTCGGCGGTCGGGCTCTGGGCGGCGACCCAGTCCGCCGCCGTCGCGGCCGGGCCGTCCGTTGGCGGGTTCCTTGTGTCGGCGGCTGGCTGGAGGGCGGTGTTCTTGCTGCAGGTGCCGGTCGGGCTGGTCGCGATCCTCGGCGCGGTGTTCGCGCTGCGCGGGGAGGCGCCGTCCGCACCCCGCGGCGCGCCTGGCGGGCATACGCTGCCTGACCTGCTCGGCGTGGGCCTGCTTGGCGGCGCGGTCGGGCTGTTCGCCCTGGCAGTTGTCGAGGCTAAGGCCTGGGGCGTGCTGAGCCTGCGCACTGACGTCGCTTTCTGCTGCGGCCTGGGACTCGGGGTGCTGTTCGTGCTGCGCACCGGCAGGGTCAAGGTGCCGGTCGTTGACCTCGGGCTGCTTCGGATCCGCGCCGTGCGGCTGGTCAATGTCGCGATGGTTCTGGCCGGCCTGGTGATGTTCGCGCTGCCGTTCGGGCTGGTGCTCTTTCTCATCGGGGTCTGGAGCTACTCGCCAGCTCGCGCGGGCCTGGCGATCACGCCAGGCCCGGTCGTCCAGGCGGCGGCCGCGTTGCTCGCGGCCAGAATCACGAACCGGTTTGGTGCCCGCGCCGCCGCCGTTCCGGGAGCCGTCCTGCTAGCGGCCGGCCTCTCGATGCTCGCACTCGGCGCGAGCGCCTTGCCGCGATACCCGGAGGTCGTGCTGCCGGCGATCGTGGCGACCAGTACCGGGCTCGGGTTCCTGATCACCTCGCTGAGTTCGGTCATCGTCGGCGCGGTCCCCGCCGCGGCGCTCGCGTCTGGTACTGCCCTGTCGGTCACCGCCCGTGCCATCGGCGCGATCATCAGCCTCTCCGCGTTCGCGCTGCTGCTCGCCGCCGTGCCCGGCGGCACCCGTGCCGCCAGCGCTTACCATCTCGCCTGGATCGTCATGTCGGCGATCGCGCTCGTACTAGTCGGCGTCACCTGGTCCGCCCGCAGCGGAATCGGTCCGCACCTGATTGTGACCGCCTTACGGCAGGAATGATGAAGGCGGGAAGCCGGCGCTGGCGAGCGGAGCGGGGCGTGGCATGGAACGAATGAGTACCCTTGATGCGGGGTTTTACTTCGTCGAGCATCGCAACGTGCCGATGCATATCGGTTCGCTGGCGGTATTCGAGGGCCCCGCGCCTTCCTACGAAGACCTGCTCACGCTGTTCGCGGCCAGGCTGCCTGCCGTGCCGAGGTACCGGCAGGTGGTGCGGACGGCGCCGCTGCAGATCTTCCGGCCTTACTGGTCGGATGACACCGAGTTCGAGCTCAGCTATCACCTGCGCCACGCCGCCGTGCCGCCGCCAGGCGGCCCGGCCGAACTGCGCGCGCTCGCGAGCCGGGTGTTCGCGCAGCGGCTCGACCGTGAGCGGCCGCTGTGGGAAGCTTGGTTCCTCGAAGGGCTGGCAGGCGGTCGCTGGGCGATCTTGTCGAAGGTGCATCACAGCATGGTGGACGGGGTCGGCGGCTCCGACTTGATGGCGGAGCTTTTCGACCTCACCCCTGAACCACGCCCGCAGCAGCCCGAGCCCTGGCAGCCGCGACCGGGCCCCTCGCCAGCCGAACTGGTCATCGGCGGTGCGGTAGACACGATCACGTGGCCGGTCAGGCAGGTCGCCGAGCTGCCAGGGCTTCTCGGGGCGCGGCTGCCGACGTCGGCGGATCTCGCCGGCTTCGGACGTGGCCTCACCGGCAGCGCGCGCAGGCTGGCCGAGCCCTCGGCATCCTCGCTGAACGGGCCGATCAGCCCGCACCGCAGGTGGACGTGGACGACGGCGAAGCTAACGCACATCAGGCGGGTCAGGCAGGCGTTCGGCGTGACCGTGAACGATGTCGTTCTTGCCATGACCACGGCCGGGTTCCGCGATTTGCTGAAGACCAGGGGCGAACTGAGCAGTGACCTGGTCGTCCGTTCGCTCGTGCCGGTGTCGCTGCGCGGCCCTGACGACCGGCAGCCGGTCAGCAACCGCATCTCGGCGATCCTGGTCAACCTCCCCGTGGGGGTGGCCGATCCGGTGGCCAGGCTCAAGTCGCTGCACAGCCAGATGAGCGACCTGAAGCGGACCAGGCAGGCCGTCGGCGCCGAGTTCCTCACCGGCCTGCTCGGCTTCGCCGCTCCTTCGCTGCTGGCCCTCGGCTCGCGGGCCGCGTTCAGGATCCCGCAGCCGCTGGTGCAGACCGTGACCACGAACGTTCCGGGACCCCAGTTCCCCCTCTACCTGCTCGGCCGCAAGCTGACCGAGCTATACCCGTATGTGCCGATCGGCGACAACCTCCGCATCGGCGTGGCCATCTTCTCCTACCTGGAAACCTTCGCGTTCGGCGTGACTGCCGACTACCGCGCCATGACAGAAGCCGACCTTGAGGTGCTGACGGCCGGTTTCGACCGTGGCCTGGCCGAGCTGAAGAAGCGCTCAGGCCCCGCGTCGTCCCGCCGCGAAGCCTGAGCGCGGCACGCCGACTCCCCGATGCCGGCGCAACGCGGGGGAGCCAGGACGAGCAGCATCGTTGGTTCTGCGTTGCTGCTGGCGGGGCGGATCCAGTGACTACGGTGGCTACTTGATGCGGTTCCCGCGACATCGCTGGGGCTTTGTTGTTGCATCCGGGGCCGGGCGTACAGCATCGCTGGCTAGCTGATGCTGCTGGCCGGGCCGCGCGGCCCGGCGGCCGGGGATCGGCCAGGATAAGAAGGCGACAAATTGACCGGGCGCGCATAAAGTGAACGGGGCCATTGCGCGGGTTCCGTTAGCTGGAAGGATTTCGCGGTGCTCATCGACGTTGCCATCGGCGTAGCCGTACTTGCCCTGCTGATCGTCAGGCAGGTACGTCCCAGGCGAGTCAGCAGTTCCGGGTGGCGCATCGTCGTGATCCTCGCTGTCATCGGCGTGTTTGAGGTAGCGACCTACCTCAAGACCAACCATGACACGACAAAGACGCTCGCCGCCCTCGGCGGCAGCCTCGTGCTCGCCGCCGCGTTCGGCGCGGCGCGGGCCAGCACCGTGCGGCTGTGGACGCAGGATGGCCAGGCCTGGTCGCAGGGCAACTGGATTACGGCCGTACTTTGGGTGCTCGCGCTGGCGGCGCATCTTGGTTACGACTACCTGATCGCTCCCGGCCACGGCAAGGCCGACATCGGCACCTCGACCGCCGTTCTCTATCTCGCGGTCAGCCTCGGCATCCAGCGGCTCATTATCCAGGCGCGGGCGCAGCGCCTCGAGCCGACGTTGCCCGCCCCTGGCGGCGTGCCCCCGCCGGGCAGCGGCAGTTTCGGTCAGTTCAACGGCCTCGGCTAGTCAGGGAAACGCGGCCAGCGGCAAGCCGGGGTCGCGTGATTTACTCCGGGAATGGCGCGGCCTCGGGTTATCGACGACGAGCGGCTGCTCGCCGCCGCCCAGCAGGTGCTCTTCGACGTCGGCCCTGCCGTCTTCACCCTCCAGCGCGTCGCGGAGCGAGCCGGCGTCTCCGCGGCGACGCTGATCAAGCGGTTCGGGTCCAAGCAGCAGATCTTCGTCGAGCTTGACCGGCGCTGGGTCGCCTCGATCGAACCCGGTCTCGCGGCGGCGGAAGCGGGCTGCCGCTCACCGCTTGAAAGGCTGCGCGCCGCCGCCTTGTGGGGCTTCGACGACCTTGACTCCCCGGCCAATACCGCCAACGAACTCGCCGCCCTCGCCCTGGATCTGGAGGACGACACGATGAGAGGGCTGCTGGCCAGTGGCTGGCAGGTCATCGAGGACCACCTGACCGCCTGCGCCGCCGAGGCGATTGCCGCGGGCGAGCTTGGCCAGGGAATGCCGGCCGCCCAGATCGCCAGGATCCTGCTCGCCACCGCGGAGGGCACCCGCATCACCTGGTGCGTCCGTCCGGTCGGGTCGCTGGTTGAGCGGGCAGAGGCCGACCTGGAAGTCGTGCTCGCCGCGCTTGTCACGGCGAGTTACCTGTAACCGGATTCGTCCGCAGGGAGTCCGGCATCTTGCACTTCTACGACGTACCGCCAGCAATCGGGCCGCGACCCGTCCGCGTCGGTGACGCCGTAGGCGACGGCGAGGTCATAGCTGGTAAGCGAGCGGCCGGCGTACCGGCTGAACTCTGGGTCGGCGGCCAGCGCGGCGACGCCGCGGCCGACGAAGGCGGGCGACTCGGAGATCACGAAGTGCGGCTCCTTCGCTGTGCCGTCACGCCAGTTTGTTTCGGTGACCCCGAACTCGTCGAGCATCGCCTCTGACCGCAGCCAGCCAGGCGTCACGGCGACCGCGGTGAGAGCTGTCCCGTCAAGTTCCGCCGTGAGGCCAACGGTGATCCGGCCTACCGCCGCCTTGACGAGGTCGTAGTAGAAGCCGACACCTTCGCGGAACTTGCTGTTGTATTCGAAGGTTCCGTCGGTCATCTCGACGATGAGCCCGGCCCGGCCGGATGCCAGCATCAGCGGGAGAGCGTAGTGGGCGGTGATCAGGTGCGTGTCGATTCCCATGCGCAGCATGCGCAGACCGCCGCCGAGATCGTGCTCCCATAGTTTCTTGTCGAATTCGGCATAACGGTCGCCGCCGAAGATGTCGTTGACCAGGATGTCCAGTCGTCCCTGCTCGGCTGAGATGTCCGCGACAATGGCGCTGACCTCTGGGGGTTCGAGATGATCGACGCGCCGCGCAATGCCGGAGCCGCCCGCCGCGAGCATAAGCTCGCCGGTCTCCTCGATCGTCTCAGGCCGGCCGATCTCCGACCGGCCTCCGGTACGGCTACTGCGGCCCGTGGCGTAGACGCAGGCACCTGCCCGCGCCAGTTCGACCGCAATCGCCCGGCCCGCGCCCCTCGTCGCGCCCGCCACGAGCGCGACCTTCCCGGCCAACGGGCCACCGCTTTGGTTCAGCTCCGACATGATGTCTCCTTGAGAAGAAGGACGGTCATGATTAGTAAATCACCATTCACTAACTACCGCAGCACCGGGGACCGGGCCAGCGGGGACCGGGGCAGCGCCCGTGGCCGGTTCAGGTTGCGGCGCCAGCAGCATCGCTGGCCCCTTGATGTTGTGGGCTGCCTCCGTCCAATGACAACGATGGAACTCTGATGCTGCTCCCGCAGCAGCGGAGTTCCACTGATGCTGTTAGCAGCGTGCATCCAGCAGCATCGAGGGGCCAGCGATGCTCCTGCTCGATGGTCCGCGATCGGCGGGCCGCCCCGGCCGCGCGGAATTGAGGTAAGCGAATGCCAAGCGAGCTGATCAGCAACCCTGACAAGGTGCTCTTCCCCGAAGCCGGGCTGACCAAGGGCGACCTCGCCGCGCACTACGAGCTGGTCGCCGAGCCGCTGATGCGGACCATGGGCGGTCGTCCGGTGCTGCTCCAGAGGTTCCCTGAAGGACCTGGCGGGCCCTCGTTCTTCCAGAAGCGGGTACCAAAGAACGCCCCTTCCTGGCTTACCACGACGGTCGTATCGACGCCCAACGGCACCACATCGCAGGCCCTGGTCGCAGCCGACCTCGACCACGTTCTCTGGGCCGTCAATCTCGGCTGCCTCGGCTTCCACGTCTGGCCTTACCTGGCGGCCGAGCCCGAGCACACCGATGAGCTGCGGATCGACCTCGATCCGACGCCTGGCGTGGACTTCGACATGATCAGGCAGGCCGCGCGCGAACTCCGTGCGCTGCTCGCCGAGGCCGGCATCACCGGGTACGCGAAGACGACAGGCAACCGCGGCCTGCACGTGTACGTGCGCCTCGAACCCCGCTGGGATTCCTACCAGGTGCGTTCTGGCGCGGTCGCGATCGCCCGCGAGCTGGAAAGGCGCAGGCCCGAGCTGATCACGGCCGCCTGGTGGAAAGAGGAGCGCGGCACCCGTGTCTTCATCGACTACAACCAGAACGCGCCTCACAAAACCGTGTTCGGCGCCTGGTCGGTCAGGGCGCGCCCAGGCGCCCAGGTCTCGACCCCCATCGCCTGGGAAGAGCTCGACGAGATCCATCCCGACCAGTTCACGATCAAGACCATGCCCGCCAGGCTCGAGTCGGCTGGTGACCCCTGGCGGAAAATGAACGAGGCTCCGCAGTCGCTCGAGCCGCTGCTTGAGATGAACGCACGCGACCGGGCCAGCGGGCTCATGGACGCTCCGTGGCCTCCCGTCTACCCTAAGCAACCAGACGAGCCGCCGAGGGTCGCTCCGAGCCGCGCGAAAAAGCAGGCCTAGTCCGCGCCTGCGACCAGCGCCAGCAAGATTTCCTGATGCCGCGACGCCCGTGCTAGCTCGCCGAGAACATCAAGACCAGAATCTGCCAGCAAGCACCGGTGAGCGGCCGTGCTGGCGGAAGGGTTCCTGGCGACGCCGGCCCGTACGGCCTGGTCAGCGTCGCGGGCGAGCTGGTCGAGCAGCAGGGGGAGCGCGTGATCGTTGCGGGCGACGCGCCGGCGTACCTGAGCGCTGGAGTCGGCGGCGAGTGCGGCCAGTACCCGTGCTGGGGCTGACCGGTTGCCGCCGAGCGCGGCCCGCACCAGGCAGTCGGGATCGGCCGCCATCGCGACCGCCGCCGCCGGCGGCAGGGACCTGCTCGCCGCGGCCGAGATGCGGACCTGGACGGCCGGGTCGGCGGCCAGTGCGAGTAGCTGGGCCGGCGGGCATACCGGGTTAGCCGCTACGGCTCTCCTCGCGGGCTCCTCGTGCCCGGCCGCGGCAATGACCAGGTAGTGCGGCGTACTCGGGTGACGCAGCGCGGTGCACCTGACCTCGTCGACGGGGTCGGCGGCTAGCTGGTCGAGCGTGATTGGCGGGGCCTGCCTGTTCCTCGCGACGGCCAGCCTGATCGCCGGCGCCTGGTCGGCGGCCAGGGTCTCGAAGGAGGCTGGTGAGGTGGCCGTGTTGCCGGCGAGGAACAACCTGGACAGGAAGTCGCGCGGCCAGTAGGCGGCAGCCAGCGACTCCGCCTGGGCGCCAGGGTTCTGCAGCACGCAGTGCCTGACCCGACGCGCGTCGTCCCTGGCCAGCTTGAGCAGCCGTTGGGGCGGGCAGAGCGGATTCCCCGCGGCGGCCGCCCGCACCAGGACCAGGTCGTCGCCGGCTAGCTGGTCGATGACCTCGGGGTCGGCAGCCTGGCTGGCCGCGACGGCGACCCTTACCCGCTCATCATGATCGGACGCCAGTCCGGCCAGCGTTGCGGCCTGGCAGGACGGGTTTGCCGCGACCGACCTCCTGACGGCCGCGTTACTGTCGCCCGCGAGGTCGGCCAGCAACTCGCGAGCCGCCGCCTGGCTTGCCGCGGCCGCCTCCCGGCAGTCAGGTGAAGGTTGCCTGCCGAGCGCGGCGATCAGGTGGGCGGGTGCGTGGGGATTGGCCGCGAGCAGCAGCATCAGGCTTGGGGAGTTCATGAGCTAGCCGGGCGGGTGTCGGCCGGGCGGGTGTCGGTCGGCAGGGCATAGCTGAGATCGTGGCCGGCCTCGCCGCCTAGTGCCCGAAGCTCGCCCGCGAGGCGCCCGGCGGCGGCGTGCTGGCCATAGCCGTTCATGATCAGCCAGTCACGCGGGTATACGTCACCGTCAAGCAGCCCGAAGAACGCCTCGACGACGTCGCCTTCGTCGTCGAAGAAACGGCCGGTCTCCGGTGCGATGTACTTCCATCCGCCGATGATCCGGCGGTTGACCAGCACGGGAACGTCGACGGCGAGCGCCTCGGTGATGACGCGCGGAGAGGCGTCGAGTTGGCTGGGCACGAACGCCGCCCGCGCCGACGCGGTCACCCGCACGAAGGCCGGCCAGTTAAGCTGCGGCAGGTACTCGATGTTCGGATGCAGGGGCAGCCCAGGCGCGCCGGCCCGTCCGACCATGGCGATGCGGGCGCCGGCGTCCGCGAGCCGCAGTGCGCAAGATCTGGCCAGGTCCCAGTTCTTCTGCAGTTCGTTGAGCCAGGTGGGCAGGCAACTGTAGACCAGGTCCCATCGTTTTGGCGGCCGGCCCTCACCGTAGGCGGCTTGCCAGGCGGCCTGGTCGTTGACGAAGTCAGAGCCGCTCACCAGCATGCGTGGCTGGCCTGGCGGAAGGTAGCTGTCCGGGTCGCGGAAGCAATGCGCCCAGGCCTCGCAGGCCCTGACCTCCAGGCGTTCCCAGCCCTGTCGCGGGGTGGCGCCAAGTGCCTGCCCGTCGTAAGCGGCGTGATAAAGCGGAAAAGGGCCGTAATGAGTGAAGCCGATCATCCGGTGCCCGGCGGCCATGGTCTCGAAAAGCGGGCGCTGGCTGTTCTCGATGCCACGCCGCAGCATCGCGAAGCCCGTGTCCCTGCCCTTTCTGTCGACGATCCAGCGCAATGGCCAGGGAACATCCTCGCCGGAATTGGCTTTCATGAATCTGCCTGGGTACTGAAGTGCCTGAGGGCCGAGCGTCCGACCTCGAACAGGGTCCTTTCCGGCGGCAGCGGGTGGGTAATGCCCGCCCTGAGGTCACGCAGTGCCTGCTCGAAAGGCAGCGCTCGCAGGTAAGAACGGCTGCCGAGCAGTTCCATCGCGAGTTCGGCGACCCGGACGCTTGAGAGGACGACCTGGCGCTTGGCAAGCATCGCGGTGATGAAGAGGCGCTCGGAGCCGACCGACTTGTCGGTGACTTCCGCGAGGTAAGCGTCGAGCGCCCAGCGGGCCGACCTGAACTCCTGTGTCATCAGCCCGGCCAGGCGCTCCTGCGTGGCATCGGGCTGGCCGCGTGCCGCGAGACGAAGCGCACGGTCGCGCGTCGCGCCTGCAGCGCCAAGGTAGACAGAAGCGATCACGGCGAGCGCGATCTGGAGGCCGGGCAGGCGGTGACCAGCGGTCCTTTCCGGCGCGCTGTCTGGATGGCGGGCGCTGTCTTGACGGGGCGCGCGGCCTGGCAGCGACCTGAGCGGTGCGAACTCGATGATGCCGGATTCCGGCACGAACACCTTCGAGAAAGAGACCGGGTTGCTGCCAGAACCGCGCATGCCGAGCGCGTCCCAGTCAGGGATGATCTCAGCTCCCGGCGCTGGCATGGGGACAAGGACGGTCGCCGTCCACGGCTCTGTGCCGTCATCGACCCGCGCCATCGTTACGACGGCATCCGCGCCCGGTACGCCGCTGCAAAATCGCTTCCGGCCGCTGACCAGCAGGCCGCCGTCCGCAGGCACGGCCGTGACGCCAGGATTGGCCGGATCGGCCGCGCCGCTTGAAGACAGGATCAGCCCTTCGGTCACGATCCGCCGCAGCGCTGGCTCGACCGCGCGATCACCGAGCCGCCAGCGCCAGGCCAGCGTCAGCACGTTGTGCTGGTGCATGGAGATCGCGAGCGACGTGTTCGCGCAGTAGCCCGCGAGCGCGGCCTGGGCAGCGCAGACCGACGCCAGGTCGCAACCGCCGCCGCCAAGCTCGGCGGGCACTGCGATCGTGCCGAAGCCGGCTGCCCTGATCGCCGCGTAGCCTTCGGTCACGAACGAGGCTTCCCTGTCGTGGCGTGCGGCGTGCGGAGCCGCCGCGGCTCCGATCTCGCGCGCTATCGACAGGA
>DATJLT010000165.1:0-8314 GCA_035509195.1 Streptosporangiaceae bacterium
CGGGCATCGGGCGGGCCACCGCCGAGTGGATGGCGGGAGGGGCGCCGGAGATCGATATCCACGAGGCTGACATCGCGCGCTTCTACCCGCACCAGCGGACGACGGCTCACGTCACCGCCCGCGCCGCCGAGGCGTTCAACAAGATGTACGGCATCGTCCACCCCGCCGAGCAGTGGGAGTCAGGCCGGCCGCTCCGCCTCGCCCCCGCTTACGACAGGGAACGCGATCTCGGGGCGGTGTTCTTCGAGACCGCCGGCTGGGAGCGGCCGTTCTGGTACGAGTCGAACACGCCGCTGCTCGATCGTTATGCCGGGCAGGTGATGCCTCGCTCAGGCGAATGGGAGTCGCGATGGTGGTCGCCGGTCATCAACGCCGAGCACCTCGCCATGCGCGACGCGGCCGCGCTGATTGATCTTTCGGCGTTCGCCGTGCTCGACATCGCCGGGCACGGGGCACTCGACGCGGTTCAGCGCCTCGCAGTAGCCCAGCTCGACGTCGCGCCTGGACGGGTCGTCTACACCTCCTTCCTCGATGAGAACGGCGGCTTCCGCGCGGACCTCACCATCATGCGCCTGGCCACCGGCAAGTTCAGGGTCGTGACCGGAGGCGCGACAGGGATGATGGACCTGAAGTGGATAGCCGACCAGCTGCCTGAAGGCGCGAACGTCACCGTCACCGACGTCACCTCCGCCTGGACAACCCTTGGCCTTTGGGGTCCTTGCGCGCGCGAGATTCTCTGGCGGATCACTTCCTCCGACATCTCGCATCAGGGTTTCCCTTTCGGCACCTGCCGTGAGATCGAAGCAGGCGGCCTGACCGTGCTCGCCTCCCGCATTTCTTACGTTGGCGAGCTCGGCTGGGAGCTCTACGTGCCGATCGAGCAGGGCGCCAGGCTGTGGGACAGGCTGTGGGACGCCGGCCAGCCCTCCGGCCTGATCCCTGCGGGCATCGGTGTCTACGGCACGACGGCCCGCCTTGAGAAGGGCTACCGTGCCTTCGGCGCCGAACTGACTGCCGACTTCAACCTCGTCGAAGCCGGAATGACCCGGCCCAAGGTCAAGGCACAGGACTTCGTCGGCAAGGCTGCCTACCTGGCCCAGCGGGAAGTGCCGCCCGCCGCGATGTTGTGCACGCTCACGATCGACGACCCGACCGGAGGCTCGGGCGAGGCCCGCTACCCGCTCGGCGGCGAACCCGTGCTCGGTGAGGACGGGTGTGTCCTGACCGACTCGCGCGGCCGCACCTCCTATGTCACGAGCGCTGGGTCAGGCCCGTCCGTCGGAAGACATCTCCTGCTCAGCTACCTCCCGGCTGAACAGGCTCGGCTCGGCCAGCGATTCACCGTGGAGTACCTCGGCGAGCGGTACCCGGTCACGGTCGGGGCGGTCGGCGCAACCCCGTTGTTCGATCCCGCGAACGAACGTATCAGGTGCTAGGGACAGCGATAACGAAGTAGCTGGCCGGCTCTGGCCTCCGTGTGCAGGCCGTTGTGCACGGCCAGCTCTCCGTTTACGACAACGGCGCCGATCCCGGCAGGCTCGCGTTTCGGGTCCTGGTAAGTGGCCAGGTCACGGATCTGGGCGGGATCGAAAACCACGAGGTCGGCATGGTTGCCAGGGATGAGCCTGCCCCGGCCGGCCAGGCCGAACCTGTCCGCGGGCAGGCTGGTCATGCGCCTGACTGCCTCGGCGACCGAGATCACGCCGAGTTCCCTGACGTAATGCGCGAAGATCCTGGGAAAGGTGCCGAACAACCGGGGGTGCGGCAGCCCGTCAAGCTCGGGAACGCCATCGGACCCGATCATCACGCGCGGGTGCCCGATGTTGCTTAGCAGGTCTCCTTCCGACATGCCGAAACCGATGCTGATCGTCCGGCGCCCGGCCGCCGTTGCCTGTACCCGGCGTACCAGCTCGGCTGAGCTGATCCCCTCCGCTGCCGCGACTTCGCTGACGTACCTCCCCTGGTACTGCGGGAACGGCGGGCAGGTCGCGAACAGGTTGTGCTCGGCCCAGTCCTGCGTGACGGTCTCAGCGGTCACGTACTCGGCCATCGGCCCGCTGCTCGCCGTGTAAGGGTAAAAGTCAAGCGTGACGTCCGCGCCGTCGGCGTTGGCGCGGTCAATCGCGGCCAGTGAGTCAGCGACCTTGCCCCAGTTCTCCTCACCGCCGGCTTTGTGGTGCGAAATCTGAACCAGGCAGCCAGAGGACCGGCCGATCGCGATCGCCTCGGCAACCGACTCGAGCAAGCGCTCGCCCTCGTCCCGCATGTGCGTCGCGTACACGCCGCCGGCTTCGCCTGCCGCGGTCGCCAGTTCGATGATCTCCTCGGTCGGCGTCCACTTTCCCGGCTGGTAGATCAGCCCTGTGGACAGGCCGCACGCGCCTTGCTCCATGGCTCGCCGCACCTGGCCGCGCATGCTCGCTAGTTCTGCCACGGTCGCCGCGCGCGATTCCGTGCGCCCGATCGTAGCGATCCGCAACGTGTTGTGCCCGATCAGCGCCATCGCGTTGCAGGCGAAGCCGCCCGCGGTCACCTCGGCGCGGTACGTCTCTAGGTCTGGCCAGTCCGCGCTCGCGATCGTCTCGATGTCGTCCTCGCCGATTCCGGGGAAGGCGCTGAATCCGCAGTTCCCCACGACGAGGCTGGTGCAGCCCTGTGCGATCTTGAACTCGAGTCCCGGATACCTGACGAGAGCGGCGTCGTCGTGCGTGTGCACGTCGATGAAGCCCGGGGCGCAGATCAGGTCACCTCGCCCGTCGATCTCGATGGTCGCCGGGCCGGCGTGCACTGGCTCGCCGCCTGCCGACTCGATCAGCCCGTCCTTCACCGCCACGTCACCTTGGCCGAGCGGCCCGCCCGAGCCGTCGGCGATAAGGGCATCGCGTACCACCAGGTCAGCAGCCATGGCGTTCCTCGCATATCACGCACTCCACGCTAGCGTCTAAGGGCTAGAAGAACGTGCGGACGGCGTCGATGACGCGATATTCCTCGTCAACGACCGGGATAACGCGCCACTTGTCGAAGGTGGTGCACGGGTGCGAGATCCCGAAGCCGATCAGGTCGCCAGGGGTCAGGGTGACCTCCGCGGGGACGGCCAGGTAGGCGTGCTGGTCATCCAGCCTGGTCACGGTCAGTCCTCCGCCAGGCTCCGTGGTCCCGTCCGTGCGGCGAATGCGCAGCGGCACCGGCAGGCCCTGGTCGAAGGCTACGTCCCTGCGGCCCGCGCAGGCCAGCGCCAGTCCCGGCTCGGGCACTGACAGTACGGGGGCCCATAGTTCGATCGCCGGGATCAGCGCGGGGCCACCGCGCCGCTCGGCCGGGCCGATCCTCGCGTACTCGCCGTGATCGTGGGTCAGGTAGCAACCGCTCCGCAGTACGAGAGCAGGGCCCGAGCCGGCCAGTTCCCGCGCTACGACGTCGAAGTAGGCGCTGCCGCCCGCGCTGATGACCGGCTCGCTGATCATCCCGGCAAGTGCCACGCCGAGGTCACGCAGCTTCCCGCAATACTCGGCGACGGCCGCCAGCGTTCCAGGCTCCGCGTCATGGCCGATGCCGCCTTCGTAACCGGCCGCCCCTGCCAGCGCAAGCTGGCTCGCCTGCTCGGCCACGGCTGCCACCGCGAGCGCGCCGGCCACGGTACGGCACCCGGTACGCCCGCCGGGGAACCCGAGTTCCACGAGCACGCGAAGGGGTCTCGAAGCCCCGGCCGCCGCGAGCGCGTCATCGAGGAGACGCACCCCGGCGACGCTGTCGACGTAGGCGAAGCAATCCCAGTCAGGATCCGCGCTCAGCTCGGCCGCGAGCCAGCCGATCCCGGCCTGGTCGGTCAGCTCGTTGGCGATCAGGATCCGGCTGACCCCGAACGACCTGAACACCTGGGCCTGACCGATCGTCGCTGCCGTGATCGCCCACGCCCCCGCGTCTACCTGCCGTGCGAACAACTGCGGTGCCATCGTGGTCTTGCCGTGGGGTGCCAGCCTGACCCCGCTGGCCGCGCACCAGTCCGCCATCGCGGTGGCGTTGTGCCGCAACGCCGAGTCTTTCAGTACCAGCAACGGCATCGTGAAGTCGCCGCCAAGGGCCGGCGGTCGCTGGGTTTCCAGAGCGGCCGCCGTGACGGTACGCCCAGCCGCGATAGTGCCGAACCCCTTCTCGACCGGAGCGATAGCCCGGTGCCGCAGCGCCTCAACCCGCTCCCGCAGTACCTCCACACCCCGAAGCCTAACGGCCTGGGCTCTTCTGAACGGCTGTCCGATCTTGACCTCGCGGCACTGCTCACCCGCCTCACCACGTGAAGATCAGCGTCAGAATGGAGGTTGATCTGGCACAAGGAGGTGCTCGGATGAATCGGGGGGCGCGCATGCCAGCGGAGCGGACCGCGCAGAGGTTCAGATTGCAGGCCCTGGCCTGCGAGGCGCTTGGCAGCCCGCTGTATTCGGGATTGCTGAACCATGCGGCAGGGGACTTGCTGTCAGGAGGACCGACCGCGGCCGCGCTTGAGGCTCACCTTGATGATCCAGGGCGGACTGCGCTTGCTCTGCGGATGCTCGGCGGCGTGCACGCACTGGTGCTGACCGGCCGTGCGAGTGAGCTGGCCGCGTTCTATCCCTCGGCCGGCGGCACGGCCGACCCCGGGCCTGGCGCAGAGCGGGCCTGGCCAGCCATGCGATCGGTTCTCGCGGAGCAGAGCGATGAGGTCAAGGCCTGGCTTGGGCATCCGCCGCAAACCAACGAGGTCGGCCGGGGCGCGGCACTAGTCGGCGCCCTCTGCCACCTCGCCGCCCAGGCGAACTGCCCGGTGCGGCTCATCGAGGTCGGCGCCAGCGCGGGGCTTAACCTGCGCGCGGATCATTTCAGGATCACCGGCCGCGGTGTCAGCGTCGGCCCGGCCAGTTCTCCTGTCCAGATGCCTGACGCCTGGCTTGGGTCTCTTCCGCCGGCTCGCGAGATCAGCATCGTCGAGCGAACCGGCGGTGACCTGGCGCCGATCGACCCGGTCAGCGAAGCGGGCAGGCTTCGGCTGTCGGCCTACGTCTGGGCCGACCAGGTGGCGCGGTTCCAGCGCTTGCGCGGCGCCTGCGACCTGGCCGCCGAAATCCCGGCGGTCATGCGCACCGAGCCCGCGTCGGCCACAGTTGCCGGGATCAAGCTCGAGCCGGGCACCTGGACCGTGCTCTGGCATTCGATCATGCGGCAGTACCTTGACCAGGAGCAGAACGCGGCCCTCGACGCCGGCGTCGCCAGGCTCGGGGCCGAGGCCACGGGCTCAGCCCGGTTCGCGCACATCAGCCTGGAGTTGGTCAAGGGCACCGCGGACACGCCGATCGAGCTTGTCACCTGGCCAGGCGGGGTCCGCCGCCGACTCGGCACGGCCTCGCCGCACGGCCTTCCCGTGGTGTTCGAGACTCACCCCAGTGCCCGCTCCTGGTAAGCGCAAGTAGTAACCGCCGGGCACCCGAGACGGCGAACCCCTACGCCGGCACGACGCACCGCTGAGGGTTGCTCCTGGCGCCGGGGCCGGGGCACGGGCGCCGGGGCGGTGCTTGAATTGAATCAGGCCCCTCCAGCTCATACCTGGAGGGGCCTGATCACATAATGCCCAAAGGAATGAGCCGCGCCGTGTAACGACACGCGAACTTGTGCCGCACGCCTGGTTACCTGCGGGTTACTGCCGGCCTGCCCACTGGTAGCCGCGGGAGCCACGCCTGCCGAGTATGCGGTCTACGGCGGAGTTGACGTCGCCATCCTCGCTGATCAGCTTGCGGACGACGTAGACCAGGGTCGGGATGGCCCAGAAGTCGCCGCAGACCCAGAGAATCGCGGCGCCGATCTGCTGGTCGGCGAATGGCGGCAGCGTCACGCCAGGAACGTGCGCGTACACCGAATACCATGAGGCCGAGGCGAGAATGCTCATCGACATCGCCAGTATCCACATTTCCACATTGGTAATTACCAGCGCCGCCATCTGCGCTGGGCGGGTCATCGTAATACGGAAAGGCAACGAAGGAACGAACTGAAGCCAGAAGAGCACTCCGGCGATGAAAAAACTGCCATGCATCAGCCAGGTCTGGACGCTCTGATTGCGTATGGACAGGTCGAATGGCCCCGGCAGGTGCCAGAACACCATTGTCACGTTGAACGCGATGACCGACACCCAGGGCCGCAGCAGGAAACGGCCGATCAGGCTAATCGGCCGCGTCGTCGTGCTCAGCCGGTCAGGCAGCACTTCACGCAGCGGTTCCCACGGTGCACCCCCCACGACCAGCACAGGGGAGGCGAACATGAGAAGCAGGTGCTGAATCATGTGCACCAGGAAATAGCGGTCGGCCCAGTATTCTACCGGGGACTCAACGGCTATCAGCAAGATGGCCAGGCCGCCGTAGAATCGCAGGGATCTAATGCGGCGTTCCCTGGTGGCCTCGGCACTCGACTTCTTTGCCAGCTTGGCCAAGCCGACCTCATGCCAGGCGGCGAGCACGAGGACGATAATCAGGAACGGATCGAATGACCAGTGATCGATGAGGTATTGCATTTCGCGTTCCGTTTAGTAGCTGCTTGGCGGGCGGGCCGTTACCCACAAGACAGGAAGCTTCGTCCCCGGCGAGAGCGCCTTGATCGCCGGGGCGAACGCGGCGTACACGACCGCCTTCTGTGCCTTGAGCTTCGTCAGGGCCGCGCTGAGCGTGGCTTGCGCGGCGGGCTCGCCTGGGCGGCCACGGTCGGACAAGACGACAGCGACGTCGTACTGAACGTTAGCGGCGTCCGGCGCGGCCCAGTTGATCAGGTCCGTCACCCCGGCCTGCAAGTGGTAGCTGTCGAGTGACTCTGGAACCTGAACCCCTGTCAGGTCATCGAGTTCCTCGTTGTTCGCCGGCGAGCAGTTGGCCGAGCCCGTCTGGGCGACGTTGATCGCGGTCTTGACGTCGTGGCTTGACCCGTTATCGATGTCCTTGAGCACGGCGAGCGAGTCACCCACGCCGCCTGCACAGGATTCGATGTCGGTATTCAGCGTGCTGATCAGGCCGCGCAGGTCGCTAGCTCGCTCGCCGGAACTCGGATGGTGCGCAAGCCCGACCGCGACGGCAGCGATCACCAGGATCGGGGCGGCGATGAACGCCCAGCGCGGTGCCCGCCTGGCCGACCAGCCGCTCTTCCTGATCGGGATCATCGGCGGATCGGTCGTCGCTTGCTGCATCAGCTCGCCCCGTTCTGCTCTTGGTACCGCCTGACCTGAGGCACGAGAATACAGTTCACGACATCGTCCGCCGGCTCGGCGGGGAGCAGCAGCTCGAAACAGCTACCGAATCCGAGTCTGCTGCTTACCTGTGCGTGCCCGCCATGACCTCGGGCGATGGCTTCAACGAGTGCCAGGCCCAGTCCCGTGCCTCGCGACCCGGCGCCTGACATGGTCCTGAAACGCTCGAATACGTGCGGCATGTCGGCGTCGGCTATGCCCTCGCCGGTGTCCTCGACGACTATGTGCGCGAACTTGTCGCCGGTGTCGCGGCTGACCGTGAGCTTGATGATGTCTTCTGGCCCGGTGTGCTTGACCGCGTTTTCGATCAGGGCGTCGAGCGCCATCGCGAGCCGTTCGGCGTCGGCGGGTGCGGTCACCTGATCGAGCCTGCCAAGCTGCCAGTGCCTCGGCGCCGCGCGCTCCCAGCGGCCGACGAGGTCGACTGCCAGCACGTCGAGTTCTGCCGGTTCGAGTATCAGGAAGTCGGGGTGCTCGCACGCGGCGATCAGCAGCAGGCGGTCGCTCAGCGTACGCAGCCGCTCGAGTTCGCCGATGACTACGTCGAGATCGTGGCGCTGCCGCCCGGTCAGCTCTTCGCGCAGCAATTCGGCGTGGCCAAGAGCGATCGTGATCGGCGTCCTGAGCTGGTGCGAGGCGTCCTGCACGAACTGACGCTGCGCTTGCAGCAGCCTCAGCAGCTCGCCGGCCAGCGAGCCGTCAGGACGCGAGTCGGTAGCCCTCACCGCGCACCGTCTCTATGAGGTTGAACCCGAGCTTGGCCCTGAGCCTCCTGATGCAGACATCGACCAGGTTCGAACCAGGGTCGAAGTCAATGCCCCACACCGAGGCGAGCAACTCGCTCTTGGTCACCGGGCTGCCGCCATGGTCCATCAGCGCGCGCAGGCAAAGAAACTCGAGCCTGGTGAGGGCGACGGGACCAGCCCCGTTGTCAGCGACGAGCCGGCCGGCATCGAGTACCAGGTCGCCGATGCGCATGACCTCGCCGCGCTTGGCGGTCTCACGGAGGCCGGCCCTGACCCGCGCGCCGAGTTCGGCTAGCGAGAACGGCTTGGTCAG
>DATJLT010000166.1:0-16109 GCA_035509195.1 Streptosporangiaceae bacterium
GGCTTCCTCAACCCGATCCTGTACGACATTGACCTCAAGGCGCCTTTCGCCCTCACCGACATCAAGCCGCCGTCCAACGCTCACGCCGCGTCGATAATCAGGGTTGACTACGACAACACGGTCGACAACAGCGACGGCTACGACGTGAGCCTCCGCACCATCAACTACGAAGGCCCGCAGGAGTACTGCGACGGCACCGGCCACTGCATTACCACCACCCACGGAGCGCTGTCGACCGCGACAGGTTTCGACAGCATGACCGGAATCGGGACAATCAGTCCCAAGTTCCTGTCCATCCTCGCCGATTTCTAAGCCGCTGACCGGCTCGGAGGCCGCCCGGACTGCTGTCTGGGCGGCCTCCGCTCAGCTCCGGCTACACTCGCCGCAATGAACGACGCGCAGCTCCGCCTGGCCGCGCCGATGGCATTCCATCTGCTCGTGAAACCCACAGGGGCGGTCTGCAACCTCGACTGCACGTACTGTTTCTTCTTGTCCAAGGAACTGCTGTATCCGGGCAGCAGGTTCCGCATGGCAGACGAACTGCTCGATACCTATCTCAGGCAGCTCATCGAAGCCCACGCGGGCGCACCTGAGGTGATCGTTGCCTGGCAGGGCGGCGAGCCGACGCTGATGGGCTTGCCGTTTTTCCGTCGCTCGGCCGAACTGGCCAGCCGCTACCGCCGGCCTGGCCAGCGGATCGTCCACACCATTCAGACCAATGGCACGCTGATCGACGATGAGTGGGCGGAGTTCTTCGCTGAGCAAGGGTTTCTCGTTGGACTGTCGATTGACGGGCCGTCAGAAGTACACGACACGTACCGGGTGGACAAGGGGGGCAAGGGCAGCTTCGACCGGGTGATGTCAGGACTGGCCGCGCTGCGTAAGCATGGCGTCGAGTGGAACGCGCTCGCTACGGTCCACGTGGCGAACCAGGATCTCGGCCGCGAGGTCTACCGGTTCCTGCGCGATGACTGCGGTGCCAGGTACCTGCAGTTCATCCCGATCGTGGAGCGCGCCAGCGAGCAGTTGCTGCAGGTCGCCAACGCGGGCTGGGGCACGCGGGCCAAGGACAGGCCGCTCTACGTGCAGGACGGCCAGCTTGTCACCGACCGCTCGGTTGCCCCAGAGGGCTATGGCCGGTTCCTGATCGACGTGTTCGAGGACTGGGTACGCCGTGACATAGGCGAGGTCTATGTCCAGATGTTCGACGTTGCCCTGGCCAACTGGTACGGCGAGCCGCCAGGCCTGTGCGTGCACTCGGAGACATGCGGCGCCGCACTAGCGCTTGAGCACAATGGCGACGTTTACTCTTGCGATCACTACGTGGAGCCCGCTTACTTGCTCGGCAACATCGGCGAGCGCCGGCTGCTCGACCTGATCGCGCTGCCCAGGCAGCGGGAGTTCGGTCAGGCGAAGCGCGACACGCTGCCCGGCTACTGCCTGCGCTGTGACGTGCGGTTCGCCTGCCACGGCGGCTGTCCCAAAGACAGGTTCGCGCTGACTCCAGACGGCGAGCAGGGACTGCACTACCTGTGCCCGAGCTACCAGGCCTTCTTCAGGCACATAAGCCCGGCCATGAACGCGATGTGCGAGTCGCTCAAGGCCGGCCGCGCGCCCTCCGAACTCACAGCGAGCTATGCGGCCGCCGACTCCAGGCGAGGCCGAAACGACCCTTGCCCGTGCGGCTCAGGCCGCAAATGGAAGCACTGCCATCAGCGCCCGCCAGTCGCGACGTAGGCTCCCGGCCGGGGCGGGCAGCATCGCTGGCCCTGCGTTGCTGCTGGCCTGGCGGATCGAACGACTACGGTGGCGACTTGATGCTGTGCGGGTGACATCGCTGGGTCTTTGTTGTTGTAGCCGGGGTGGGGCGGGCAGCATCGCTGGCTACTTGATGCTGCTGGCCGGCCTGGCCGGCCTGGCCGGCCCGGGCGGCCCTGGCCGGCCAGGCGGCGGGCCTGGCCGGTGCCCGGCGTGCGCCCGGATGACGAGGCGGGGCGCCAGGGAGGTATTTCGGGGGCCTCGAAACCTTGAATTCCGGCGGGGCAGGGTGCGGACCAGCGCAGATCGCCTCCGGCATATCGGACTGGCGGTTAGGATTCCTCTGAGTTCGGGGATTTCCTTGGCCGTAGCGCGCCTGGTCCGGCGTTTGCCTGCCGAAGGACCGACGAGGCCAGCGATGACATTCAGCTTCATGTGCCGGTTCCGGAGACGAGCGGCGGAAAGGCTGACTGATGCGACAACGCCGAGGGCGCCGCGAGCGTGCGCCGCAAGAGGGCAGCGAGCCGAACGCAAGTCAGCAGGCCGACGAGCCGACGACGACTCCGCAACCGCCTTTCGACCCAGGGTTCGATCCTCACCAGTCCAGGCAACCGCAGCATGGCCCGCAGAGCTATCCGCCCCAGCAGTACCAGCAGCCCCAGCAGCCCCAGCAGCCCCAGCAGCCGGGTCCTTATCAGCAGCCGCAGCCCCGCTCACAGCCGGACTATGGCTTTCGTCCAGAGCCCGGCCGACCGCCTCAGCCTGGCTACGACTCGGCAGTTCCCAGGGAAACGAGCCAGCCATTTGACGTCTGGCAGTCTTACCAGGATCGCCGGCCGCCCTCCGGCCAGTACCGGCAGGACGGCGGCCGACAGGACGGTGCCTGGCAGGCTCCACTGCCAGGACCGCCTGGCCGTCCGGAGCCAGGCTACGGCCAGTGGCTTGACTATGACCAGCGGCAGCAACCCCCAGCCGCGCCTTACCCCGAGCAGCAGTCCTATCCGGACCCGTCCTATCCGGACCCGTCCTATCCACAGCAGTCCTATCCTCAGCAGGACTATCCCCGGCAGTCCTATCCCCAGCAGTCCTATCCTCAGCAGGACTATCCCCAGCAGTCCTATCCCCAGCGGCCGTACCCGGCCGAGCGGCCACGCCGCCCCGACCCGTACGACCCGCTGTCTGCTCCTCAGTGGCCACCGCCGGCCGACCTGTCGCCCGCGCGGCCGCCCGCGCCGAACGGAGGCCCGCCGCCCGCGCCGAACGGAGGCCCGCCGCCCGTACCGAACGGAGGCCCGCCGTACGGGGGGCCGGCGTTCTCACAGCCTCCGCCCAGCACGAGAGATCCGTTCGACTTCGATTCCTTCTACCGCCCGCAGCCCGCTCTGCCCCAGGCAAGCCAGCCGCCGGACGTGCAAGCTCACCCAGCGCCCTTGGCTGCGCCGCAGGCAACGGCTGTCCCGTCGGCCGGGGATCCGCCGGAACCCGGCCAGCCAGGCGGTACCGTCCAGCCGCCCAAGCGCCGCCGCCGCCGTGGTCGCCTGATCGCTATCCTCGTCACGGTCTTCGTGCTGATACTCGGCGCGGCCGGAGCCGGCGGCGGCTACCTGCTCCTGCGCACGCACGGCACGCCGAAGCAGACGGCGGCCAGCTACCTCAGCGCCTGGCGGCACGACAACTACTCGGCCATGAAGCAAGTCAGCCTGAACGTGCCCCCATCTGGCCTGGCCAAGCCGCTGACCACGGTGAAGTCGCAGCTTGGCGTCAAGCACATGACGCTCCGGCTTGGCACGGTCGCGGTCACGGGCAACTCGGCCGTGGCCCACTTCACCGTGACCGACGACCTGGCCAGCGGCCACGTCTGGACCTACCAGGACAAGCTTCCGCTGCTGGTAAGCAACCGGCGCTGGTGGGTGTCCTGGAGCCTGGCGACGATCTACCCTGGCCTGCGGCCAGGTGAGCGGTTCGTTCTCAGCGCCCAGTGGCCGGCCAGGGGCCAGATCCTCGCCGCCGACGGCACGGTGCTCAGTTCCCAGGCCGCGGTCAACGAATCGGGCTCGCTTGGCCTGCTCACCGGCTACGTCGGCACCGCCACGGCCGCGGAGGCCAAGAAGCTCGGCGCCCCTTACAAGAAGGGCGACCTCATCGGCGTGGGCGGCATCGAGCAGCAGTACCAGAACCGGCTCGCGGGCCGTCCTGCGCAGATCATCAAGCTCGAAGGCCCAGGGCGCAAGGTTGACGCGACCGCGATGAAGTTTCCTGCCAAGCCGGGAAAGAACGTGGTCACCAGCATCGAGATGACCGATCAGCTAGCAGCGTCCGCGGCGGTCTCAGGAGCCAAGACGAATAAGCCAATAGACATGGTGGTGATCCAGCCATCCACGGGGAAGGTCCTCGCGGTCGTGGAACGGCCAGGTGGCTTTGACCGGGCACTGGACGGGATCTTCCCGCCCGGATCGACGTTCAAGATCGTCACGGCGTCGGCGCTGGTCAAGGCCGGCCTGACGACATCGACCACGGTGCAGTGCCCGAGTTCGGTCAACATTGACGGCCGTACCTTCCACAACGACGACAACGAGCACTACGGCTCGATCAGCTTCCTGACCGCGTTCGCTGTGTCGTGCAATTCCGTCTTCGTTGAGGAGGCAACTCAGAAACTGGACGGCTTTTCGCTCGGTGAGATGGCCAAGACTTACGGTTTCAACGCCACGCCCAAGCTTGGCCTGCCGGCGACGCTAGGTAGTTTCAAGACGCCAACCGACCCGGTTGACCTCGCTGCCGATGCCTTCGGCCAGGGTTTTGACCTCGTCAACCCGCTGAGCGAGGCCACCATGGCCGCGGCCGTGGAGGACGGTAGCTGGCGGCCGCCTTTGCTGGTCACCAGTCCTAAGGTCCATCAGGTCGACAAACCGCACCCGATCAGCCCGGCGATTCTCGATGCTCTGCGGCCAATGATGCGGGCCGTGGTCACCAGCGGCACTGCCTCGGGTGTCGGCTTCGGACCCAACGTGTACGGCAAGACGGGTACCGCGCAATACGGCACAGGGCCGAAGCTGAAGTCACATGGCTGGTTCGTCGGCTATGAAGGTGACATCGCGTTCGCGGTGATCGTGGAGGGCGGCGGCTACGGCGCGGACAGCGCCGGGCCGGTCGCCAACGCGTTCCTTCGCCGTATTAGCTGAGCCAACTGACGTACTTCGGCCGCGTGGCCTTGGCCCAGGTCTGCTCGGCCAGGCCGGCCGCATGTCGGCCCTCAGCGACATCGCGCTGGTAAAGAATTCCGTAGGTGAACGCGTTTTCCCCGGCCACTGCGGCCGCTATGCCTAGTTCGCGTTCTGTCCGCCTGGCGATCACTGAGTCCTGGAAGTCGCCAAGCTGAGACTGCAAGCGCTTCATCTGGCGGGCGAACCTGCTCGCCGGCTTGCCCATGGCGGGGGCCAGGACTTCAGCCGCGTACCTTGCCCGTTTAGTGGCTTTTCGTACCTGATGGACGGCCACGTCCCTGTCGTGGCCTGGTGTGGCGTGCCTGGCCAGGTGAGCTCGCCTTCTCGTCCGCCGGTACGCCTTGCGCACGGCTTGCCTGAGCACTTCGCTCGCGGGCCTGGTGGCCCCGGTCGCGAGCGCGGATTCGGCGAACAGTTCATCTAGCTGGTCGAGCAGCGCGAAGTACCGGCCTCCGCTCAGTGCCTTGCTGGCTGCGGCTTGGGCGCTGGCCGCGACCGGCGCGAAATGAGCCTGTACCCTGGCCGCGACCGGCCCGATGACCAACTCGGCCGACGTATCGTCCAGCGCCCGCCTTAGCCTGGCGGCCAGCACTTCCGCGTCGCGGGCCGCCCCGAGCAGGTTCCCCAGCCAGCGCAGTTCCTCGCTCAGCGGCCCAACATCCGCACGCCAGATCACCGGCCCGAAGGCGTCGAGGACGGCGCGAATCCTCCTGATCGTAATCCGAAGCTGGTGCACGGAATCTGGCTCGCTCGCGCGCACGGCAGGGTCGAGCGACTTGATCGCCCCGACCTGTTCTCGCAGATAGGCGAGCACGACCTCAGCGGCCGGCGACTCGGGTGCGAGTTCTGCTTGCCCGCTACCTCGCTGACCGGCAGGCTGGATTCCCATCGCCCGCTCGAACTTCGCGGTGTTCTTAGCTTGCGTGAGCCCACTGCGGCGCAACAGCCGGTCGGCGGCATCGAGCAAGGCGGCATCGCCGCCGGCAAGTTCGAGCTCGACTTCGCGCCAGCTCTCGCCGGCCCCGTTTGCTGGCTTCGCGTGCACCTGGTCCACGGCCAGTTCAGCCAGCTCATCGCCGCCCTCGCCGAGCAGCAGCAGCCGTGTGCGCAGGGTTGTGATCACGGCGGCCGGCCTGAGCGGCTTGGTTCTCGTGTAGACCAGCACCCGCTCGGCCAGCTCGGCAGGTACCTTGAGGTTGCCGTCGCCAAGCGGCAAGCGGATCTCGCGCCGCGTGTGCGGCCCGGCGGGCATCTTCAGGTGCCAGCCCTCGTCGTGTCCCCCGACCCGGCGACGCAAGGTGATGCCGGCCCGGATCAGGCGCAGATCGGCAGTATCGAAATACTGCGCCACGAGTTCTTCCGCTGCGCCTTCCCTGATGCCGGCGACCGCGGGTAGCTGGTCAAGCTCGGCCGCGCCTGGAAGCGCGACCTCGTCGGGCGCCTCGTACTTGAGCTCGGTCTCGGTCGCGGTTGTCACCATTTGATGCCCTTACCCCGAACCACGTCCACCACGCGCCCGCCTTCCGAAGTGCTTGTTCGCTTCACCCTCCGAGGGTGATGGGATTGGTAAGAAGGAAGGCCAACCGAATGACGAGTCCAGGTCGTCAGATCGGTGAGGTGATCGGGTGGACGAAGAGTTCGGCCTGTTCGTCGCTGCGCGTAGTGCGTCCCTGTGCCGTACCGCGTACTTGCTGACCGGTGACTGGCAGGCCGGAGAAGACCTGGTGCAGGAGGCGCTGGCCAGAACCTACCTGCGCCGGCGGCGCCTGCGCAATGGCTCAGCTCTCGAGCCATATACGCGCAAGGTGCTGCTTTCGCTGTTCCTGACCTCGCGCCGGCGGCTGTGGCGCAACGAATTGCCGTACGCCGAACTTCCCAGCCAGCCAGTGAGCGGCGAGATGGACGAGGTCACTGATCGTGCCGGGCTCTGGCAGGCGCTGGGCGAACTGCCCTCTCAGCAGCGGGCCGTGCTCGTGCTCAGGTACTTCGAGGACCTCAGCGAGGCGGACATAGCGACGATGCTCGGCTGCTCGCCCGGCACGGTCAAGTCGCATGCGTCAAGAGGGCTCGACCGGCTGCGCAAGACAGCGTCGGTGATCGAGGGGTGGCCGCGATGAACGAGCTCGAGACCGCTTTGCGCGACATGCTCGAGGCGAGGGCGATCGCCGCCGAGCGTCCAGTCGACCTGCTCGGCGACGTGCGTCAGCGGGCCCGCAGGCTGAGAGCCAGGCGCCAGGTCCTGACGGCCGCCCTGAGCGCTGCCGCCGTCCTCGTGGCGGGGATCGTTCCTTTCTCCCTCTACGCGCCGAATCACTTCGCGAGTTCAGGCCCAGAGTCGGCTCCCGGGCTCCCGGCCACTTTGGCCCCCAAGATCCTCCGTCCTCCGGCGGGCTGGTATCCAGTCTTCTACCGGGGCGCGGAGATCTCGGTGCCGCCCGGCTGGCTGATCCAGGCACGGCCTGGATGTACCGGCCAGCGCGATGTCGTGTACGTCGCCGTCGTCGCCAGGGAAGGCTGCGACCGGTTGCTGAACGCCATCGTGATCGGCCCCGATCCGCGGGCCGCCGCGGTGTCCTCGACGAGCGAGATCAACGGCGTTCCCGTGAACGTCACAAGCGGCGGCGGGTTCACCACCTACGTGCTGCCTTCGCTTCGCATCGAAATCCGCGCCAGCGGTCCGTTGACCAGGCGGGTCATGTCTACGCTTGCCCGGTCCGCCTTGTCGGTCATGCTGGCGAGCGGGCCGAGAGCCGCGACGCCAGCGAACTGGCGCTGGCATGAGTTCGCTGGCATCAGGTTCGCTGCGCCAGCGAACTGGCGTCAGCTCAGGTCGAGTGCCCTGACCCCACCGGATGGCTGCGGCAACGGCGTGCCCGACCAGGCGGTCGAGTACAACACGGCCAGGGAACTCAATGAACCAGGCTGCGGTGCGAGCCCGCCCGATGTGGCAGGAGCCAGGCCTGATAACGAAGGCGTGCTCGTGGCCCACGGGCCAGCTACGCCGGCCGTACCTGCCAGGGATGTTTCCTGCCGCACGTCACGCGGCATCCGGATCTGCGCCGGGCCGGTCAGGCCTTACGACGTAGCGCTGGACCTGTGGCTTAGCCGGCCGGGGGCGGGCAGGTCCGTCCTCATGGAGATCGGGCTCGCGGGCACGGGCGAAGCCGGCCGGAGGATACTGGACTCTATTGAGCTGGCGTCACCTCGCGGCGGGTGATGAACAGGTTGCCAGGCGGGCGCCCGGTCCGCAGCGCGGGCGCGGGTTCCAGCCTGAGCCCGACCTCGCTGACGAGGGCTCGCCACAGCTCGCGCGGGAAGGCGCTGAGCCGGTGAGACTCCTGGATCGTGGTGGTGCGGCCGTCGGCTGTCCTCAGGGTGAACTCGTAGTCCGCCTGAACCTGGTCATCTCCGCCGCAGGGATCCCAGGTGTGCTCGTCGAAGGTCGCCGTACGGCCGTCCTGGTCCGTGCCGCCGCCGCCTGATCCGGTTAGCTCAGCGAACGTGTCCGCGAGGTAGTCGGGCACGAACAGCGCCAGCCCGCCCGGACGGCAATGGACGGCAGCGGTGCCGATGACCAGGCGCAGATCGTCGCGGCCGAGGATGTAGTCGATCGCGTCGTGGACCAGGACGACGTCGAATTCCCGGTGGAGGCGGACCTCGCGCATGTCGCCCTGAATGTGGGGACGGTCCGGGAGCAGTCGCCTGGACGCTGCCAGCATGTCGGCGGAGACATCCACCAGCGTGAGGTCGAAGTCGCGTGTCAGGTGAACTGCCATATGTCCGCCGCCGCTGCCGAGGTCAAGTACCTCAACCGGGCGGCCAGAAGGCACCGGGGCCGCCAACTGACGGATCAGCGCTGCCAGGTAGGCGGCCTCCTCGCTGTACTCAGAAGGCGGTGAGATCAGGGGCCACCAGTGCGCTAGGTCGCTGTAGATCCGGTAGTCAGCGGTCATGAAGCCATCTTGGCCCGGCCGCGTCGCAGGCGAGCTGGCCGGCCGGTATCGGACAGATCGCGGCGATTATTACGGGTGTAGGCGCATGATTGAGCGGCCTGACCGGGGGAAGTTGACGCAGGACGAACTCACTCGTGGAGGTCAACATGTCCGGCAGGAACAGAACCGAGGCCTGGGAGCGGACGCTCAAGGCTGCGGATCAGGTCAAGCCGATGGCGCAGAACACGGGAGACGCCGCCAGGCGCACGATCTTGCGCACCAGGGCCTGGGCTGCTCCGCAGCTTGAGCGCACTGGCCACGCCTTGCAGGATAATGTCGCGCCCAAGGTGTCGGCCATGCTTAGCACGGCGGCGAAGCGCATCGACCCGGCCAAGCCCAAGCGCGGCCAGTGGCGGCTCCCTGTCGGCATCGCAGCGGCCCTGGCCGCGGCGGCCAGTGCGGCAGCAGCCGTCATCGGCGGTCGCCAGGCAGGCAACGGGCAGGCAAACACCTCGATGCCAGGCGACCCAGCCGCGCCGTCTGACCCATCGATGGCGGAAGGCAACGGCCAGGTCCGCTAGGCCGCCGACCCCCTCCTGGCCAGCCCCGGCCCTGTCCGGCTGTTCGCCGGCGGGCCGGGGGTGCATGATGAGCGGGTGCCACTTTTCTCATTTGAGGGGAAAGCGCCGGAGGTTGACCCTTCGGCCTGGATCGCGCCGACAGCGACGCTCGTGGGCGACGTGCTGGTCGAGGCCGAGGCGTCTATTTGGTACGGGGCAGTCCTGCGGGCCGACTTCGGCCCGATCATCATCAGGCGGGGCGCGAACGTGCAGGACGGCTCGATCCTTCATGGCGGCGCCGACCCGGTTACAGAGGTCGGAGAAGGCGCCACGGTCGGGCACCTGTGCGTGGTGCACGGGGCCAAGATCGGTCGCGAAGCGCTGATCGGCAACGGCTCTACCGTGCTCGACGAGGTCGTCATCGGCGACCGGGCACTGATCGCGGCCGGCTGCACGGTGCCCCCTGGGATGGTTATCCCGGCCGGAATGATGGCCGTCGGCGTCCCGGCGAGAATCATTGGCGAAGTCGGCGGCGGGGCCAAGGAGTGGGTGGACACCAACCCCCAGGTCTATCGTGACCTGGCTAAACGTCACATAGCTGGCGTTCGCCCGTTTACCTTGGGTGAGATCCTTGACGCATGACTTCAGTGGCGCGGGTTGAGCATGTCGGGAGCTTGCTGCGGCCCGGTTACCTGCGGGCGGCAAGGGACAGCTACGGGGCAGGGAGGCTGACTTCCGCCGAGTTCAAGGCGGTCGAGGACCAGGCGGTTCGCGAGGTAGTGGCGATGCAGGCCCAGATCGGGCTCCCTGTCGTGAACGACGGAGAGTTCAGGCGGGACTCGTTCCAGTCTGAGCTGACCGCCGCCTGCGACGGGTTCACCGGCGTGAGCCTGGACGCCTGGCTGTGGGGTGCGTGGCACTCGGCCGAGGTCGGCGACGCCACGATCGAGCGGCCCGACGACCTCGCCGTGGTGGCGCCACTGCGCAAGCGCAGGAACCTTGCCGCCGAGGAGTTCACGTTCCTCCGTAGCTGCCTGGCCGAAGGTTCGAAGGCAAGCAAGCAGGTGACGAGCAAGGTGACGCTGCCCAGCCCGACGCTGTTCGCGAATCTGTGGTCGCCCGAGCGGTCGACTGGCGCGTACCCCACTCTCGATGCCTTCATGGCGGAAGTCGTGCGGGTACTGCAGGACGAGGCCAGGGAGCTGGTCAGGCTTGGCTGCACGCACCTGCAGCTTGACGCGCCCCATTACCCGCTGCTGATCGACCCGCAATGGCGGGCGTTCTACGAGGCGAGGGGCTGGCCGCTCGAGCGGTGGCTCTCCTACGGGATCGAGCTGGACAACGCCGTAATCGACGCCGGGCGGCCTGCCACGTTCGGGTTCCACCTTTGCCGCGGCAACCAGCTCAGCCGCTGGCTGGTTTCCGGTGCGTACGATCCGATCGCCCGGCCGGTCTTCGGGAAGATCAAGGCGGACCGGCTCTTGCTTGAATACGACGACGAGCGGTCAGGCTCCTTCGGCGCGCTGAGCCTCGTTCCCGACGACAAGGTCGTCGTGCTTGGCCTGGTCACGACGAAGACGTCGAGGGTCGAGTCCCTGGAGGAGATCCTCGGGCGGCTTACCCAGGCTTGTGCCGTCATCGACTCAGAACGGCTCGCGATCAGCCCGCAATGCGGCTTCGCGACCTCCGTCGCCGGCAACGCGATCACGCCGGAGGCCCAGCACGCCAAGCTCGCGCTGCTCGTCAGGGCAGCCGAAGAGTTCTGGGGCCGGTAAATATATCGCTGGCGCGAAACGGCCGCCTCGTGGCATCGTTAGCGCAGCCCAGTGCATGCCGTGCTCCTAGCGGCTGAGCGGAAGGGAGGGCCGAACGGTGCAGGTCAACTCGCGTTCAATGCTGCCCGCCTTTACCGCTCGCCAGAGGAGTACCTCAAGTGCACAGTTCGTCCTTCCAGCGCCGCGCCAAGAAGCGCTTTGACGACGAGGAAACCTCGTCTTACTACACCCGCCGCAAGGGCGGGCAGGTCTACGGCGACGACGAAGACACCGCGCAAAAGCGCGACACGCACCTAGCTCGCCTCGCCTCGGAAGACGCGTTCGACGCGGTCGACGGCCTGCCGGACGGGGACCGGTGGAGCACCTGGGATCAGTCATCGCCAACCGAACGCGGCCCGCTGCCCTATCCGGACTGGCTGGTCACCGACCTCGGCGCCACCGACACCGAACTCGGAGTGCTGAAGACAGGCAAGGAAGCCGACGTCTACCTTCTGCGCCGGGGCCTGCCAGGCACGGACCGGTCGTGCCTGCTCGCCGCTAAGCGTTACCGCTCCGCGCAGCACCGCCAGTTCCACCGCGACGCCGGCTACCTGGAGGGCCGCAGGGTTCGCGAGTCCCGCGTGAACCGGGCCATGGCAGGGAGGACCACGGTTGGCCGCGCGATGATCTCGCAGCAGTGGGCCTCGGCCGAGTTCGACGCGCTCCGCCAGCTTCAGCAGGCCGGCGTCCGCGTCCCTTATCCGGTGCAGATCACCGGCACGGAGATCCTACTCGAGTTCATCGGCGACGAAGACGGTGCCGCCGCCCCTCGCCTCGCGGAAACCAGACCGTCAGGAGAGGAGTTGACAACGCTGTGGAACGACCTCGTTGACTCGCTCAGGACGCTGTCCGACCTTGGCCTGGCCCACGGTGACCTCTCGGCCTACAACCTGCTTGCCCACGAGGGCCGCCTGGTCTTGATCGACCTTCCCCAGGTCGTGGACATCGTGGCGCACCCGCGCGGTGCCGAGTTCCTGGCCCGCGACGTAGCCAACGTCACCACCTGGTTCCTCGGCAGGGGCCTGGAAGATCAGCCACGCGCGGCGCTGACGGTCCCGCCCGCCGACCTCCTCGCCTACCTCACCTACTAATCCGCCTAACCCGGGCGGGAAGCTAAGGCTCAGAAAAAGCGTTAGGTGTCGGGGTGGGCCGCAGACGATCATGGTCACGGTGCCCATTCGTTTGCCATGGAGACTTCACCGTGAACGCCGCCGAACGCATGGCCGCCCGCCAGCAAGCCGTTCCCGTCATCAGCTACCCGCCCGACCTCCCGGTCAGCCAGCGCAAGGACGACATCGCCGCCGCCATTCGCGACCACCAGGTCGTGATCGTGGCCGGCGAGACCGGCTCAGGCAAGACGACCCAGCTACCCAAGATCTGCCTGGAACTCGGCCGCGGCATCAACGGCCAGATCGGGCATACCCAGCCCCGCCGCATCGCGGCCAGGTCGGTCGCCGAGCGCATCGCCGACGAGCTGAACGTCGAACTGGGACAAGCTATCGGCTACAAGGTCAGGTTCGCCGACACCTCAAGCGACAACACGCTGGTCAAGGTCATGACCGACGGCATCTTGCTGACCGAGCTCACCCGCGATAAGCGCCTGCTCCGCTACGACACCCTGATCATCGATGAGGCGCACGAGCGCAGCCTGAACATTGACTTCATCCTCGGCTACCTGCACAGGCTGCTGCCGAGCCGCCCCGACCTGAAGGTGATCATCACCTCGGCCACTATTGACCCCGAGCGCTTCGCGAAGCACTTCGCGCGCAACGACGAGCCTGCCCCGATCATCGAGGTGTCAGGCCGCACGTATCCGGTCGAGGTACGCTACCGCCCGCTGGCAGGTCCCGACGAAGATGAGGACGAGCAAAAGGACCAGGTCCAGGCCATCTGCGACGCTGTCGACGAACTAGCAGGCGAAGGCACCGGCGACATCCTGGTCTTCCTCAGCGGCGAACGGGAGATCCGGGACACCGCAGACGCCCTCGCCGGCAGCGCGCCAGGCACCGAGATCCTCCCGCTCTACGCCAGGCTGTCGGCCGCCGAGCAGCACAGGGTCTTCGCCCCGCACAGCGGGCGGCGAATAGTGCTCGCTACCAACGTCGCCGAGACGTCCCTCACCGTCCCTGGCATCAAGTACGTGATCGACCCTGGTACCGCCCGCATTTCCCGGTACAGCAACCGCACGAAAGTGCAGCGCCTGCCGATCGAGCGCGTCTCCCGTGCCTCGGCGAACCAGCGCAAGGGCCGCTGCGGCCGCACCTCAGACGGCATCTGCATCCGGCTGTACACCGAGGATGACTTCGAGTCCAGACCGGAATTTACTGACCCTGAGATCCTGCGAACAAATCTGGCGTCGGTTATTTTGCAGATGACGGCCCTTGATCTTGGCGAGGTCGCCGGGTTCCCTTTCATCGATCCGCCAGACACCCGCAACGTGACGGACGGTATCAGGCTGCTCGAAGAACTCGGCGCGGTGTCAGCGGCGGCCAAGCCAGCGACCAGGCTCACCGGGAGCGGCCGCAAGCTCGCCCGGCTCCCGGTCGACCCGCGCCTTGGCCGGATGATCCTCGAGGCCGGCCGCCTGGGCTGCGTCCGCGAGGTCCTGATCATCACCGCCGCGTTGTCCATACAGGACACAAGGGAACGCCCGGCCGACGCGCGGGACGCCGCTGACGCCAGCCACGCCCGTTTCGCCGAGCCTGGCTCCGATTTCCTTTCCCTGGTCAACCTCTGGGACTACCTGCGCGAGCAGCAGCGCGAGCTGTCCGGCTCCGCCTTCCGCCGCAAGGTACGCAGCGAGTACCTGCACTACCTGCGGATACGCGAATGGCAGGATGTCCACGGCCAGCTTGCCCAGGCCGCTCGCGATCTCGGGCTCCATGCCGGAAAGGATCCAGAACCCTTTTCCGCCAGAAATCACCAGACGGCCAGTGCCCGCACAGAACTCACCGCCCACGTCGCCCAGCTACTGGCCAGGCCAGGCAAGGAACCTGAACCTCGCTTCGAGGCGGAGCTAGCGGACCGGGTGCACCAGGCGCTGCTTTCCGGCTTGCTCACGCACATCGGGATGAAGGACGAGCCGAGGCAGCCCTCTCAGCCAGGCGGGCGCCGCCGAGGCCCTGCCGAGTTCGCCGGAACACGAGGAACCAGGTTCGCGATCTTCCCTGACTCAGGGCTGGCCAGGAAGCCGCCCCGCTGGGTGGTGGCCGCCGAACTGGTAGAGACCTCACGGCTGTGGGCCAGGGTCGTGGCCAGGATCGAGCCAGAGTGGGTCGAGCCGCTCGCCGGGCACTTGGTGAACCGCGGCTACAGCGAGCCGCACTGGGACGCCAAGCGAGGCAGCGCGATGGCACTTGAGCGGGTCACGCTTTACGGCCTGCCGCTGGTCGCCGCCCGCCCGGTGACTCTTGGCCGGATCGACCCCAAGCTGGCGCGCGAGTTGTTCATCAGGCACGCGCTGGTAGAGGGCGACTGGCAGACCCACCACAAGTTCTTCGCGCGCAACGCCGAACTCATCGCCGAGGCGGAGGAACTTGAGCGCCGGTCCCGCAGGCGCGGCATCGTCGCCGACGACGCCGCGCTTTTCGCGTTCTACGAAAGCCGTATCCCTGCCGACGTCACCTCAGCGCGGCACTTCGACAACTGGTGGAAGAAGGCCAGGCAGGCGACACCCGAGCTACTCGACCTGACCGCCGCGGACCTCGCCGGGCCGGCCGCAGGCGAGATCAGCTCGGATGACTTTCCCGATCAGTGGGGCGAGCTGCCGCTCACGTACGAGTTCGAACCAGGCGAGCCGGATGACGGCATCTTCGCCGAGGTACCGCTCGCGTCCCTCAACCAGCTCACTTCCGACGAGTTCACCTGGCACGTGCCAGGCCTGCGGGAAGAACTGGTCACCGAGCTGATCAGGACCTTGCCGAAGCAGCTGCGGACAAGGTTCGTACCCGCGCCAGACGTGGCACGTGACGTGCTTGCGAGGCTCCGCCCCAGCCGCGGTGACCTGCCAGGGGCTGTGGCCGCCGAACTGACCCGCATCAGCGGCACGCCGGTGAGCAGGGACGACTGGGACCTGGCCAAGCTCCCGCCGCACTTGCGGCTGACGTTCAGGGTGACCGACAACGGCGAGGTACTCGCGGCGGGCAAGGACCTGGAAGCGATCAGGACTGAGCTGCGCCCGAAGCTGCAGGCTCGGCTGGCCGACGCGGCCAGGGACCTGACCAGGCGGGGACTGACCACGTGGGACTTTGACGCGCTGCCGCGCGAGTTCGTACGTGGCCAGGTCAAGGCCTACCCCGCGCTCAAGGACGCCGGCGACTGCGTCGACATCGCGCTGTTCGAGACCGCGGCGGAAGCGGCCGAGTCCATGCGGATCGCCAACCGCAAGCTGATACTCCTCCAGGTCCCTTCTGGCTCCCGGTCAGTCGCCAGCCGCCTCCCCATGAACGCGAAGCTCGCGATGAGCCGTCACCCCTACGCGAGCGCCGCCGCCGAACTCGAAGATTGCGCGGCGGCGGCCGCCGACGAGATCATCTCGGAGAATGGCGGGCCGGCCTGGGACGCCGGGTCGTTCGCCAGGCTGCTCGACGCCGCCAGGGCCTCGCTCCGGGTCAAGACGGCCGACGTGGTGAGCGTGGCCGCTCGGGTGCTCGGCGAGGCGCATCCGGTCGAAGCCAAGCTTGACCTGCTGACAAACCAGGCGATGGGCGCGGCCGTCGCCGACATGCGTACCCAGCTAGCCGGGCTCATCTATCCGGGCTTCATCTCGGGCATCGGCGCCAGGCGGCTGCCAGACCTGGTCCGCTACCTGCGCGGCATCGTCCG
>DATJLT010000167.1:0-33825 GCA_035509195.1 Streptosporangiaceae bacterium
CGACATCGAGTTCACGATCGAGCGCGGCAAGCTGTGGATGCTCCAGACCCGCGTCGGGAAGCGCACCGCCGCCGCCGCGTTCCGCATCGCCGTCCAGCTCGTGGACCAGGGCCTGATCGACATTGACGAGGCCCTGCGCCGCGTCTCTGGCGCCCAGCTTGCCCAGCTCATGTTCCCGAGGTTCGACGCCAGCGCCAAGGCCACCGTGATCACCAAGGCGATCAGCGCCAGCCCCGGTGCCGCCGTCGGCAAGGTCGTCTTCGACTCGGCGGCCGCCGTCGAGTGGGCGGCGAAGGGTGAAGACGTCATCCTGGTACGCCGTGAGACCAACCCCGACGACCTGCACGGCATGATCGCCGCGCGTGGCATTCTCACCAGCCGCGGCGGCAAGACCAGTCACGCCGCGGTCGTCGCGAGGGGCATGGGCAAGACCTGCGTCTGCGGCGCGGAAGAGCTTGAGGTAGACGTCAACGCCCGCAAGTTCACCGCGCGGGACATAACGATCAAGGAAGGCGACGTCATCTCGATCGACGGCACTTCAGGGACGGTGTATGAGGGGAACGTGCCGGTCTCGGCCAGCCCCGTGGTCGAGTACTTCGAAGGCAACGTCGAGCCGAGCCAGGCCGATGAGCTGGTGCGAGCCGTGCACCGGATCATGTTCCGCGCCGACGAGCGGCGTCGTCTCAAGGTTCGCGCCAACTCAGATAACGGCCCTGACAGCGCCCGCTCGGTGCGGTTCGGCGCTCAGGGCATCGGCTTGACCAGGACCGAGCACATGTTCCTCGGCGAGCGCCGCCAGCTCGTCGAGCACCTCATCCTCGCCGAGACCGACGCCGGCCGCGAAGCGGCCCTGGCTCAGCTCGAGCCGCTGCAGCGGGGCGACTTCGTGGAGATCCTCGAGGCCATGGACGGGCTGCCGGTCACGATCAGGCTGCTCGACCCGCCGCTGCACGAGTTCCTTCCCGACCTGACCGAGTTGTCCGTCAAGGTAGCGCTGGCGGGGGACAAGGCCACCGCGGAGGACAAGAAGCTGCTTGACGCTGTACGTCGGCTGCATGAGCAGAACCCGATGCTCGGGCTGCGCGGCGTCCGCCTCGGCCTGGTCATCCCTGGCCTGTATGCGATGCAGGTCAGGGCGATTGCTCACGCCGCCGCCGACCGCGTCAAGGCGGGCGGCGATCCGATACCCGAGATCATGATTCCGCTCGTCGGCGCCGTCCAGGAGCTCGAGGCCGCCCGTGACGAGGTCGAGCGGGTACTTAAGGACGTCGCCGCGGAGACAGGGGAGGAGGTCCACACGCTGATCGGCACCATGATCGAGGTGCCAAGGGCCGCGCTCACCGCCGGGCAGATCGCGCAGGCAGCGGAATTCTTCTCCTTCGGCACCAACGACCTCACCCAGATGGGCTGGGGCTTCTCCCGCGACGACGTCGAGGGCTCGTTCTTCACCAAGTACATCGAGATGG
The DNA here is from genome assembly GCA_035509195.1 of Streptosporangiaceae bacterium. Taxonomy (GTDB): domain Bacteria; phylum Actinomycetota; class Actinomycetes; order Streptosporangiales; family Streptosporangiaceae; genus Chersky-822. The sequence continues at coordinate 1,467 of DATJLT010000167.1, forward strand.
GCATCTTCGGCGTATCACCGTTCGAGACCCTCGATCCTGACGGCATCGGCCGCCTGGTGAAGATCGCCGTCGAGGAAGGCCGCAAGACCCGGCCCGACCTGAAGATCGGCGTCTGCGGTGAGCACGGCGGCGACCCGGACTCGGTGCACTTCTTCCACCACGCCGGGCTCGACTACGTGTCCTGCTCGCCGTTCCGCGTTCCGGTTGCCCGGCTGGAAGCAGGCCGCGTGGTCGCGCTCGACGAAGCCGGAGGCAGCGACAGCAGGTGATCAGTGCTTTACGGGACGTACGCTACGGAAAGATTCGTCCCCGAGCCGGCCAAAGCAGCCCCGAGTTCTGACCGCACGCCCTTCCAGCGGGACAGGGCTCGGGTGCTGCACAGCTCAGCGCTGCGCAGGCTGGCGGCGAAGACGCAGGTCGTTGAGGTCGGGCAGGCTGATTTCCCGCGCACGAGGCTCACGCACTCGCTTGAGTGCGCGCAGATCGGCAGGGAACTCGGCGGCGCGCTCGGCTGTGATCCCGACCTCGTTGACGCCGCCTGCCTGGCCCATGACCTAGGTCATCCCCCCTTCGGGCACAACGGCGAGCAGGCACTCGCCGCGTTCGCCGCCCCCTGCGGCGGCTTCGAGGGCAACGCACAGAGCCTGCGCCTGCTCACCAGGATCGAGGCCAAGATCCCCGGCGCCGGCCTGAACCTGACAAGGGCGACGCTTGACGCCACGCTGAAGTACCCGTGGCTGGCTTCTGAGGGGCGCTCTAAGTACGGCGCCTACGACGACGATGCCGAGATCTTCGCCTGGATCAGGGACGGCGCCAAGCCAGGCCGCCCCTGCCTGGAGGCTCAGATCATGGACTGGGCCGACGATGTCGCCTATTCGGTGCACGATCTGGAAGACGGACTGCACTCGGGGCTGATCACCCTGGAAAACCTTAAAGATCATCAGCAAAAAAGCACCATAGCCGAACTGACGCGAACCGAGTACTGTCCGCCAGGCTCCGTGGAGCTCGGCGAGCTGATGGAAGTCTTCGACGGGCTGCTCAAGCTCGAGTGCTGGCCTTCATCCTTCGACGGAGCGCCGCAGACCGCGGCAGCGGTCAAGAATCTGACCAGCGAACTGATCGGCCGGTTCTGCCGGGCGGCGCAATCGGCTACCCAGCAAGTCTCCGTGGTACAGGCTGCTTCGAGTCGCTGTAGCCATTTGGCAGATGATCTTGAGGTACCTCGGCAGCAGCGGCTGGAATGCGCCCTGCTCAAGGGGGTGACCGCCGGCTACGTGATGGGGCGGGCAGGAGCGGCCGCCTCCCAGGCGAGGGAACGCGCGGTGCTCACCGAACTGGCGCAGGCGCTAGCCGCGACCGCACCGCAGTCACTCGACCCGATGTTCCGGCCTGCGTACGAGGCCGCTTCCAGCGAGCCGGCCAGGCTCAGGGTGATCGTCGACCAGGTCAGCTCCCTTACCGACACATCCGCGCTGGCCTGGCACGCCCGGCTAACCTAGCCCGCCCCGCGCAGCCTCGCGCCCGGAGCGTGCCAGGCAGGCTACAGCATCGTTGGCCGTTTGATGTCGTAGCCAGGGCGCACGCAGCGACAACGATGGAAATCTGATGTTGTTCCCGCAGCATCGGGCGGCCAACGTTGTCGCTGAGAGCCGGGGTCTAACAGCATCGGCGGGTCAGCGATGCTGCCGCCTGCGACGTTATGGGCAATTTGCGGCGGGCGAGGGCGCGGCCTGTACTCGGGTCAGGGGCTGATCGCGGTGAGGGGGTCGCGGCCGGATCGGACAAGGGTGAGGATTTCGCCCAGGCCGTCGAGAGACCAGCCGTTTTCTTGGACCTCGATGGCCACGCGGGCGCCGGCTACGTGGAGCGACTCGATCCTGAGGGGGAGGAACGCGGCAGGCAGGGCAGGGTCACACCAGAGCTTCCCATTCGGGACCGACGGGTCGAACCGCAGCAGAGTTCTCAGCAGATGAAATGGTGCCGCTGACGCCCAGGCTTGGGGAGAACATGACGTCGGGTAATAGACGGGCTCGGGGAACTCATTGCGGTCGAAGCCGCAGAACAACTCGGGCAGGCGGCCGCCGAAACACTCGGCGGCTTCGAGAATCCCTACGGCGACTTGCTGTGCCTCGCGCACGAAACCGTAACGCATCAGGCCGGCGGCGCAGATCGCGTTGTCGTGCGGCCAGATCGAGCCGTTGTGGTAGCTCATCGGGTTGTAGGCGCCGCCGGTCGTGGCGAGGGTCCTGATCCCGAAGCCGGAGAACATCGAAGGGCCGGTCAGGCTGCGGGCAACGGCGGCGGCCTTGCCCGCGTCTACGATGCCGGTCCACAGGCAATGGCCCATGTTCGAGGCGAGCGAGTCGATCGGCCGCTTGTCGCCATCGAGGCCGAGCGCGAAATAACCCTTGTCCGGCAGCCAGAACGCCCGGTTGAAGTTCTCCTTGAGCTGTTCGGCCTTCTCGCCCCAGTAAGCCGCGCCCGCCGCGTCTTCGCGTTCGGTGCAAAAGTGCGACTTGGCAAGGAACGCCGCATAGGCGTAGCCCTGCACTTCGGCGAGCGCGATCGGCGGCTTGGCGATCGTGCCGTCGGCGAACGTGATGCCGTCGAAGGAGTCCTTCCAGCCCTGGTTGGCCAGGCCAAGATCCGTCGAGCGCGAGTACTCGATGAAGCCGTCGCCGTCGGCGTCCCCGTAGTTGATGATCCAGTCGAGTGCACGGTCGGCGTGCGGCAGCAGTTCGTCGACCACGCGGCGCTCGAGGCCCCAGCGGCGCAGTTCGCCGAGCAGCATCACGAACAGGGGCGTGGCGTCGATCGAGCCGTAGTAAACGCTTGAACCGCCCAGCCAGAGGGAGGCCTGCATGCCGAAACGCATCTCGTGCAGGATCTTGCCCGGCTGCTCCTCGGTCGACGGGTCAGTCTTCGTGCCTTGCAGGCTGGCCAAGGTGCGCAAGGTGCCGAGGGCCAGGCTCGGATCGAGCGGGAGGATCATCCACGAGGTGAGGAGCGAGTCCCGGCCGAAGATCGTCATGAACCAGGGCGCACCGGCGGCGATCACCGCGCGGTCGGCGTGCTCAGGATCGAAGATCCGCAGCGAGCCCAGGTCCTCTGTGCTTGCTGCGAACACCGCGGCGAGGCGGGCGTCGCTGGCCTTGACCAGGGGACTTTGGCTGCGCCAGTCGGCGAGGCGCTGCTCGGGTCCTGCTTGGAGTTGCTGGTGGGCGGCGGCCGAGCGGAACTCGATCAGGTCCTTTCCGTCCAGCGAAGGGGTGACCTTCAGCGTCGTGCCCCACATTCCGTGGGCGGGAACGACGGCGTGCCAGGTGAGGTTGGTGGCCGAAATCTCCAGCTTGGCGTCGCCCGATTGAGCGCCAGTGACCGACGCCCCGCGCAAGTGCGTGCCTGCCTTGCGGTTCAGCTTGATCCCGCCGTCTTCGACGTCGACGGTCAGGCCATCCAGGTCGCCGGCCTCGCGGGTGCGGCCCTCCTTGACCTCGAAGACGTCCGCGAAGTCGCCCTGCACGCCGATGCGCAGGCTGACCGGGAGGGGTTCTGAGCTCATGTTACGGAGAGTGATCGCCTCTTCCATGCCGTCGTTGAGTACCCGTCGCCTGGTGATCAGCAGCGTGCTGTCGGCAAGGCCGTCGGACGGTGGCATCCTGGAAAGGAAAGTGCAGGCGAACGGTTCGCGGGACTGCGGGGCCAGCGGTTCAGGTACATGACTGTTGATGCTGAGCTCCAGGCGGCTGATCAGCCTGGTGTCGCGCACGAAGAGGCCCTGGGAGGCACCGGGCCTGATGTCGCCCGAGGTCTCTGAGATGCAGAACGTGGTGCCTTCGAGCAGCGTGATCAGACCACTGAACGCGCCGACGGTGCTGGCGGGTGCGCCGTCGAATGTCCAGACTTGACCCATGCGGGGCCCCTCCTCCTGGGTGTGCTCGCGCAATGTGTTTGCAGCGCAGTGTGTTTGCAGCGCAGTGTGTTAGCAGCACCGCGTGCAGTGATCGTTACCCGCAGCGTGACTATGGCACACCGGCCGGCTAGTCAGGCGATGGACCGCCGCACCGTCCGGATAACCTCATAGCTGTCCTGTTCTACTTCGCGTTAAGGGGATTTGGTGTCAGCCACCTCGGTGGATGTTGTGACGGGTTCTGGTTCGCCGGCCGGGGCGCCGACGATTGGGGTGCTCGCGTTGCAGGGTGACGTGGCTGAGCACCTGCGGGCAGTCTCGCTGTCCGGCGGGCGGCCCCTGGCCGTGCGGCGGGCTTCCGAGCTGGAAGCGGTGGATGGGCTGATCATTCCCGGCGGGGAATCCACGACGATCTGGAAACTGCTGTCAATCTTCGAGCTCGTTTCGCCGCTGCGGTCAAGTATCGCTAACGGCATGCCGGTGTTCGGGTCATGCGCTGGGATGATCCTGCTGGCCGACCGGCTTGAGGACCCTGCCTCAGAGCAGGGAACGCTCGGCGCCATCGACATGACCGTGAGGCGGAACGCGTTCGGGCGGCAGTTCGACTCTTTCGAGCGGGATCTTGTCTTTTCCGGTGCCGGTGAGCAGCCGTTTCACGCGGTATTCATCCGGGCGCCCTGGGTGGAGGAAGCCGGGCCTGGCGTGGAGGTTCTGGCGACCGAGCCCGGCACGGGTAAGATCGTCGCCGTCCGGCAGGGCCAGTCGCTCGCTACGGCTTTTCACCCCGAGCTCACCCAGGACAATCGCGTGCACAAGATCTTTATCGACATGGTGAGGGAACGTTCATGAGCGGCCACTCCAAGTGGGCGACGACCAAGCACAAGAAGGCGGCCGTCGACGCCAAGCGCGGCAAGCTGTTCGCCAAGCTGATCAAGAACGTGGAGGTGGCGGCCCGCAGCGGCGGTCCTGACCCGAACGCGAACCCCACGTTGTATGACGCCGTGCTGAAGGCGAAGCGGTCCTCGGTGCCGAATGACAACATCGACAGGGCCGTGCGGCGTGGTGCCGGGCTTGAGGCCGGGGGTGCCGCGTACGAGACCGTCACCTATGAGGGTTATGCCCCTGGCGGCGTGGCACTGCTTGTGGAATGCCTGACCGATAACAGGAACAGGGCGGCTTCCGAGGTGCGGGTCGCGCTGACTCGTAACGGCGGGTCGATGGCGGACGCCGGTTCCGTGTCTTACCTGTTCTCTCGCAAGGGCGTCGTCATCGTACCGAAATCCGGCAAGCTCGGCGAGGACGATGTTCTCCTCGCGGTGCTCGATGCCGGCGCCGAGGAGGTCAACGACATCGGCGAATCGTACGAGGTCGTGAGCGAGGCGACCGATCTTGTGCCGGTGCGCAAGGCGCTGCAGGAAGCCGGGATCGACTACGAGTCGGCGGAAACGCCGTTCCTGCCTTCAGTGGAGATCGAACTCGACGAGGACACCGCCAAGAAGGTATTCAAGCTCATTGACGTGCTCGAGGAGTCCGACGAGGTACAGGACGTTTACGCCAATTACTCGGTGCCTGACGAGATCATGGAGAAGCTGAGCGCCGAGGAGTAGGCCGGCGTGGCTTCCCCGCTCAGAGGCGAGCGGTCGGTAGCGTTGGCCCGAACACTTGTTCGTCTCTAGCTCGGGTGGGTCGGCATGCGGGTGCTTGGGGTTGATCCAGGGCTGACCCGGTGCGGGATCGGTGTGGTCGCGGGCGGGCCGGGAGTCAGCTTGAAGCTGGTGGCAACCACCGTCGTGAGTACCTCGGCCGGAGCGGAGATCGGGCAGCGGCTGCTGGCGATCGAGTCAAAGCTGGAAGAGTGGCTGCGGTTGTACCAGCCGGACGCCGTCGCCGTGGAGCGAGTGTTCAGCCAGCACAACCTGCGAACTGTCATGGGTACCGCTCAGGCGGGAGCGGTGGCGATCGTGTGCGCGGCTCGCCTTGGGGTGCCGGTGGCCATGCATACGCCAAGTGAGGTCAAGGCGGCGGTGACCGGAAACGGGCGGGCCGATAAAGAGCAGGTCACGCAGATGGTGACCAGGCTGCTCCGCCTTTCCGACCCGCCGCGGCCCGCCGACGCGGCCGATGCGCTTGCGCTGGCGATTTGTCATCTGTGGCGTGGCGGTGCGCAGGCACGGCTCGCGGCGGCGGCTAAAGGGGTGTCATGATCGCGCACGTTGAAGGAACCGTCAGTGTCGTTGCGCCGGAGGGCGCGGTGATCGACGTGGGCGGGGTCGGTTTGCTCGTGCAGTGCTCACCTGGAACGCTCGCCGGCCTGCGGGCGGGTGAGCGTGCCAAGGTCAGCACCTCGCTCGTGGTCAGGGAAGACGCGCTGACGCTCTACGGGTTCGGGTCAGATGACGAACGGAACACGTTCGAGCTCCTGCAGACCGCGAGCGGCATCGGGCCGAGGCTGGCGCTGGCGATGCTGGGGACGTTTTCGCCCGACGGGCTGCGCGGCGCGGTCGCGGCGGCTGACGTTACCGCGCTGACCAGGGTGCCCGGCATCGGGCGCAAGGGTGCGCAGCGGATCGTGCTTGAACTGGCCGGGCGGCTCGGATCACCAGGAGATGGCGCGGTTTCCGTTCCCGTGCAGGCCGGTCCAGGCGCGGCGGCCGGGCTTTTGACCTGGCGAGATCAGGTGAGGACCGGCCTGGTGTCGCTCGGCTGGCAGCCTAAGGACGCCGATCAGGCGATCGCGGCGATCGAGCCTGAGATGGCCGCCGAGCCCGGTGCGGCGGCGGTGGACGTCGCGGCGGCACTGCGGGCGGCGCTGCGAGTGCTGGGGCGGACATGACCGAGCCAGATACCGAACGGTTCGTCTCGCCGCTCGCCGACGCCGACGAACGGCAGATCGAGGGGGCACTGCGGCCAAGGCAGCTTTCTGAGTTCGTCGGGCAGGCCCGGCTGCGCGAGCAGCTTACGCTCGTGCTCGAAGGTGCCATGCGGCGCGGAAAGGCCCCTGACCACGTGCTGCTTTCCGGGCCGCCAGGGCTAGGGAAGACCACGATCGCGATGATCATCGCGGCCGAGCTTGGCGCGCCCTTGCGTATCAGCAGCGGGCCGGCCATCGAGCGGGCAGGCGATCTCGCCTCCATGCTGACCTCGCTCGCGGGCGGCGAAGTGGTCTTCATCGACGAGATCCACCGGCTGGCGCGGCCTGCCGAGGAGATGCTCTACCTGGCGATGGAGGACTTCAGGGTTGACGTCATGCTCGGCAAGGGTCCTGGCGCGACCGCGATCCCGCTGGACATCGCGCCGTTCACGCTTGTCGGCGCGACGACCAGGGCCGGCCTGCTGCCGGCGCCGCTTCGGGACAGATTTGGCTTTACCGGGCACCTGGACTTCTACGAGCCAGGCGAGCTTGAGGTGATCATCAGGCGGTCTGCCGGGCTGCTCGGCGTCGTCCTGCGGGACGAAGGGGCAAGCGAGATCGCACGCCGGTCACGGGGCACGCCAAGGATCGCGAACCGGCTGCTGCGCCGGGTAAGGGACTTCGCCGAGGTACGTGGTGACGGAATCGTCAGCCGGGACGCCGCGAGGACAGCGCTGGCACTTTACGAGGTGGACGAGAGCGGCCTTGACCGCCTCGACATGGCGGTCCTCAGCGCGCTCGTTCAGCGGTTCAGCGGCGGGCCGGTCGGGCTGTCGACCCTCGCGGTCGCGGTCGGTGAGGAAGCGGAGACCGTCGAGGTCGTGGCCGAGCCGTTTCTCGTGCGCGCCGGCCTGATGGCGCGTACGCCGCGAGGACGGGTCGCCACGCCGGCCGCATGGGAGCATCTTGGCTTGCCTCCGCCCGCACCAGGCGGCCGGGGGGATGAGCCAGGGCCGGTTACGTTGTTTGATTAGCTGTAGTTATCCACAGCTAGCCGGGCATCTGGTTGCGGGCTGGTCACGATCACTTCGCTAAGCCCGTAGCCTGTTTGTGCGCGGCCCGTCCGCCGCTAAACTTCGGCAGTTGGTCTTTCCCAGCCGCCTGGCGCGAAAAACCGGCGGTGCGGCCTGCGGACGCAGAGCGCACCGTGCCATCAACTGGAAGGAACCCCCGTGATGGGGACTATGACAATCGCCGCAGGGATGCTCCTTGCCAAGACCTCTAGCACGCCTGCCAAGGGCGGAAGCTCTGTCTTCACTTTCGTCATTCTCGCGGTCCTGATCGCCCTGTTCTACTTCCTGATCATGCGCCCGCAGCGGAACAGGCAGCGCAAGATGATGCAGACGCAGAACCAGGTGCTTCCTGGCCAGCGGGTCAGGACGACGGCCGGCATGTACGGCACCGTGGTTTCTGGCGATGACCGTGACGTCATAATCGAGATCGCGCCAGGAGTGAACGTGACGATGCTCCGCCGGGCCGTGATGGACGTGATCTCCGATGACCAGCCGATGCCGGAGACGATCGACGACTCTGAGCACGCGGACGGCGCGACTGCCAATGACTGGGACTTCAACGACGGCAGCTCCGCGTCGCAGGACGTGGACGCCAAAGACCGCAACGGCTAAAGATCGCGGCGGCGAAGAGGCCGCGAGCGATCCTCAAGTATCGGTAAGGGACGTGCACAGGTGACTCCCCCAACTAGGCCGTCGAGGCCGCGCGGCAGCGCTTGGCAGGGCGGAAGCAGCACAACTCGGCAGAGCGGGCAGCATTCGCGTCCCGGCCTGCATCTGGCTGCACTCGGCGCGCTGCTGCTCGTCATGGTCCTCGTCATCATCGGCACAGCGGTCATCCGGCCTGGTGACTGGCATTCTCAGTTCAAGGTTGGCCTCGGCCTTGACCTGCATGGCGGGACGCAGGTGACGCTGCAAGCGCGCTCGGCCAACGGCGGGATCCCGAGCACGACCGATATGAACACGGCGATCTCGATCCTGGAGACGCGCTTCAACGCGCTTGGCGTCAACGGCACCACCGTGCAGCAGCAGGGCGACAAGTACATCAACATCTCGATTCCCGGCGAGAGCGCCTCGCAGATCGCGCCGCTGCTAAGTTCCGCGGAGCTGAGGTTCAGGCAGGTGCTGCTCTGCACGACGACGGCTCTTTACCCGACGAACTGCGCGGGGCCGAAGGCGGGTGCAGGCGTGCCGCAGTCGGTGTCGGCGGCCGAGTCCACGCCGACGCCTACGCCGACACCATCGCCGTCGTCCTCGGCCAGCCCGTCGAGTTCGGCTTCTCCGAAGAGCTCATCGAGTTCGAAGGCGTCGGGGAGCCCCTCGCCCTCGGCGTCAGGAGGCACGGGACAGGCGGCCGGCGCCAGGCAGATAACTTCCCGCGTGGCAAAGTCGTCGCCATCGCCCTCGGCATCCTCCTCGGCGTCGCCGTCAAGCTCGGCTAGCCCGAGCGCGTCGCCGACGCCGTCGGCTACTCCTCCCGCGGCCTCGATAGCGACCAAGCTGTACGTCACCGGCGACGAGAGCATGGTCTCGAAGAAGACGCTTGCCTTGTTCAAGAAGCTGAACTGCAAGAAGTCGGACTGGAAGACGGCGATTTACCACAATCAGTCGTATAAATATGACAACGACTCGCAGATCGTTTCCTGCGATGGCTCGGGTGTCAAGTACGTGCTCGGCGCGCCGATCGTCAAGGGCACCGACCTCAAGTCGCCGAGCGCCCAGCTTCAGTCGACGGACAACGAGTGGGTAGTCACCTTCAACCTGGACAGCAAGGGTGCTAAGTCGTTCGGCACCAAGACGACCCAGATGTACAACTCGTATTACGACGCCTCGGGCAACACCCAGACCTCGGTGCTCGACCAGTTCGCGATCGTGCTCGACGGCGGTGTTGTCTCCGCGCCTTACGTCTCGCAGGCGATCACCGGCGGATCTGGCGAGATCAGCGGCAACTTCACTCAGAAGTCGGCGACTGACCTCGCTAACGTGCTCAAGTACGGTGCCCTGCCGCTGAGTTTCTCTAGCCAGACGATCCAGTCGGTCTCGGCGCAGCTCGGCGCGGCGCAACTCGACGCCGGACTGATCGCCGCCCTCATCGGGTTCCTTCTCGTCATCCTGTACTCGTTCTTCTACTACCGTGGCCTGGCGCTTGTCTCTGTCTTCAGCCTGTGCACCGCGGCAGGGATCACGTACTTCTCGGTCGTTTTGCTGAGCAGGTACCAGGACTTCCATCTGTCGCTCGCCGGCGTGGCCGGACTGATCGTCGCGATCGGCATTACCGCCGACTCGTTCGTCGTCTTCTTCGAACGACTGAGAGACGAGGTCAGGGAGGGCCGGACGCTGCGAGCGGCGGTCGAGCGCGGCTGGAGCCGCGCGAGGCGGACGATCCTGGTCTCAGACACGGTGTCGTTCCTCGCGGCCCTTCTGCTGTACATCTTCGCTATCGGCGACGTGAAAGGCTTCGCATATACACTCGGCCTGACGACGCTCATCGACATCGTGGTGGTCTTCTTGTTCACCAAGCCGATGGTCACGGTGCTGGCCAGGACGAAGTTCTTCAGTTCAGGCCGGCCGATGTCCGGGCTTGATCCGGCTAGGCTCGGGGCGCGCTCGCCTTGGCGGGGTACCCGGCCCGCGGCGAAGCCGGCGACCGGTGCGGCCGCGACTACCCCGGCCCGGACCACCCCGAAGGAGGCGTGATGTCCTGGCTCGGCAATCTTGGCGGCCGGCTCTACCGAGGCGAGATCTCTTTCGACTTCGTCGGACGTCAGAAGCTCTGGTACACGATCTCCGGCTGCATCCTGGTGATCGCAGTAGCGGCGCTGCTCATCTTCCGGCTGAACTACAGCATCGACTTCAAGGGCGGTGACATCTACCAGTTCAAGCCCCCGGCCGGTGTTCACCTGACCCAGACGCAGATCACGAGCACCGCGATCAACGCGGGGGCCTCGAGTTCGACGACCGTGCAGCAGGTGGGCGGGAATAGCTGGACCGTTCAGACCGAGGCGTTCAAGGGCGCGAACGCGACTAAGACCCAGTACGCGGTACTCGACGCGCTCGCTCACGAAGCCGGCCTTAAGAACACCCAGGTAAGCTTGCAAGCCGTCGGGCCGACCTGGGGCGGCCAGATTTCGCAGAAGGCGCTCGACGCGCTGATCGCGTTCCTCATAGTGATCGTGCTCTACTTGTCGGTCGCCTTCGAGTGGCGAATGGCAATCGCGGCGCTGGTCGCGCTGCTGCACGACATCGTCATCACCGTGGGTGTGTACGCGCTGAGCCACTTCGAGGTCAGTCCCGCGACCGTGATCGGGTTGCTGACGATCCTCGGCTACTCGCTGTACGACACGGTCGTGGTCTTCGACAAGGTCAGGGAGAATACCGCCGGCCTGCTGGCAACGCGGCGGACGCGATATAGCGAGGCGGCCAACCTGGCGCTGAACCAGACGCTGGTCAGATCGATCAACACTTCGCTGATCGCGCTGCTGCCGGTGACGGCGATCCTCGTCGTCAGCGCGTTCCTGCTCGGCAACGGCGAGCTCAAGGACCTCTCGCTCGTGCTGTTCGTCGGAATGCTGTCAGGTACTTATTCCTCGATCTGCATCGCGACGCCTGTGCTGGCCGACCTCAAGGAACGCCAGCCTGAATTCCGCCAGCTCGCCAAGCAGATCGCGCAGCGGGCGACCAGTACCAAGCGGCAGGCCAAGGCGGCCATGGCAAGCACGGCCGCCGGCTCCACCGCCGTTACCGGTGCCGCCCTCGGCGCGGCGACGGCGCCCGCCGCGACGAACGGCAGCGTCAAGGTAACGGATGAGGAACCTGAGGCCGAACCCGAGGCCCCGGACGAGGCGGCACGGGATGAGGCCGCGCAGGTTACGGCTGGCCGTCCTGCTGGCGCGACTTCTGGCCCGCGGCCCGCTTCAGGTCCGAGGCAACAGCCCAGGCGGACAACTTCGGCGCAGCGCAGGCCGTCGGGCAAGAAGAAGCGGCGGTAGCTGGCCGTGCCGGCGAGCGATCCCGGACTGGCCAGCGAAGAAGAGGCTGGCCCGGGGCCTGACCCCGCCGAGCTGTTTCGCCGGCTGATCAGGGACGTACCTGACTATCCCCAGCCAGGCGTGGTTTTCAAGGACATCACGCCCCTGCTTGCCGATGGCACGGCGTTCGCCGCCGCTGTCGGCGCACTGGCCGCCGGTCATTCGGGGGTCGATAAGGTCGTCGGCATCGAAGCAAGAGGTTTCATCCTTGCCGCTCCCGTTGCCTGCCAGCTTGGTGTTGGCTTTGTCCCCGTTCGCAAGCTTGGAAAGCTCCCTGGTCCCACTCATACCGAAACGTATGCGCTCGAATACGGCACTGCGGCCGTCGAGGTAAAAACCGATGCTTTCTCGCCGGGCGAGCGTGTTCTGCTCATCGACGATGTACTCGCGACCGGTGGCACAGCCGCCGCTACCGCCGCCCTGATCCGGCGTTGCGGGGCCGAGGTAATCGCCCTGAGCGTGCTGATCGAACTGAGTTTCCTCAGCGGTCGCGATAACCTCCCCGGTATCGACGTCCGGACCCTGCTCGCCGTCTGACCGCTGGCGGTAACGCAGGACGGCATGATGTGGGCGGAACAGGCAAGCACCACCCGGACGTTAGTGTCGCCTAGATACACTTGAAACTTCAGCCGACGCGAGGAGCGGCAGTGGCCGGTGACGTAGCGACGGCCGGGACGGCCGGTAGCGGAGTCACCCAGGAAGCTGACGGGCGGGGTACGCAAGAGGTAACGCTGTCCGTGGCTGGCAATGGGGTGACCCCGGATGTCGGCATGCCCGAAGCCGAGCCAGACGGCGTCCCGGCGAATGGTGCCGCCGCGAGCAACGGCGTGGCGAGCGGGACCGGGCACCCTGGCGTCAGGCGGCGCCTTGGCAGGTTTGCCTCCGCGCGGGGCGGGGGAGTCAATCCCGTGCTCGAGCCGCTGATCAAGACGGCGCGAACCACCCATCCGAAGGCCGACATCAGGCAGATCGAGCGGGCGTACGAAGTCGCGGCCCGTTGCCACGCCAACCAGTCACGCAAGAGCGGCGATCCTTACATCACCCATCCGCTCGCGGTCGCCACGATCCTGGCCGAACTCGGCATGAACCACGAGACGCTGTGCGCGGCATTGCTGCACGACACCATCGAGGACACGCCGTACACGCTCGATGAACTGCGCAGGGAGTTCGGTGACGACATCGCCGCCCTGGTGGACGGCGTCACCAAGCTCGACAAGGTGAAGTACGGCGAGGCGGCGCAGGCAGAGACCGTGCGCAAGATGGTCGTGGCCATGTCACGTGATATCCGCGTGCTCGTGATCAAGCTAGCCGACCGGTTGCACAATATGCGAACCCTGCGTTACCTGCCCAGGCCGAAGCAGGAACAGAAGTCACGCGAGACGCTGGAGATCTACGCCCCGCTGGCTCACCGGCTCGGCATGAACACGGTCAAGTGGGAACTCGAAGACCTCGCGTTCGCGACATTGTTCCCGAAGCGTTACGACGAGATCGCCAGGCTGGTGTCCGAGCGGGCGCCGCGACGTGAGGCGTTCCTGCAGGAAGTCATCGAGGAGATCTCGGCTGACCTGCGCGAATCGAAGATCAAGGCTCGGGTCACCGGCCGTCCGAAGCACTTGTACTCCGTGTACCAGAAGATGATCGCGAAGAACAAGAGCTTCGACGACATCTATGACCTTGTAGGCATCCGCATCCTCGTCGACAGCGTCAGGGATTGCTATGCGGTGCTAGGAGCGGCGCACGCCAGGTGGAACCCGGTACCTGGCCGCTTCAAGGACTACATCGCGATGCCGAAGTTCAACATGTACCAGTCGCTGCACACGACCGTGATCGGTCCTGGCGGCAAGCCGGTTGAGCTGCAGATTCGCACCTGGGCGATGCACCGCAGGTCCGAGTACGGAGTCGCGGCGCACTGGAAGTACCGCGAGGAGATGACGACAGGGAGCAGCCCGTCCGATCTGGCGTGGCTGCGGCAGCTTGTCGACTGGCAGCGCGAAACGGCCGATCCGGCTGAGTTCCTCGAGTCGCTGCGGTTTGAAGTCGGCAACGAGGAGGTCTACGTCTTCACGCCGCGCGGCGAGGTGATCGCGCTGCCGCAGGGGTCTACGCCGGTCGACTTCGCTTACGCGATTCACACTGAGGTCGGACATCGCACCGTTGGGGCGAAGGTCGATGGCCGGCTCGTGTCCTTGGAGTCGCCGCTGAGCAACGGCGAGACCGTCGAGGTGCTTACGTCGAAGGCGCCTGACGCGGGTCCGAGCCAGGACTGGCTGGGTTTCGTCAAGAGCGCCCGTGCCAGGAACAAGATCAGGCACTGGTTCTCCAAGGAGCGCCGCGAAGCGTCGGCGGACACCGGCAAGGCAATGATCGCCCGCACCATGCGAAAGCAGGGCCTGCCGCTGCAGCGTCTCGCCACGGCCAATGCCCTTCAGGTGATCGTGCACGAACTTCGCTTCCAGGACCTGTCCAGCCTTTACGCGGCGGTCGGCGACGGCCATGTCAGTGCCCAGTCAGTAGTTACGAAGCTGGTCAGCGCCGCCGGCGGCATTCAGGGCGCTCAGGACGACATCGCGGAAGCGACGATGCTGACCAGGACACCGACTCCTCCGGCCGCGCCAGGTGATTCTGGCGTCTCGGTCGAGGGTGCCGCCGACGTCTGGGCCAGATTGTCCAAGTGCTGCACCCCGGTACCTGGCGACAAGATCACTGGCTTCGTGACTAGGGGCAACGGCGTGTCCGTGCACCGCACGGATTGCGTGAACGTGCAGCACCTGGTTCAGTCGCAGCCCGAGCGCGTCGTGTCAGTGCACTGGTCGCCGAAGGAGAGCTCGCGGTTCCTCGCCGCGATCCAGGTCGAGGCGCTCGACCGCACCGGGCTGCTGTCCGATGTCACGAGGGCCATGTCCGAGCAGCACGTCAACATCTTGTCCGCGACGGTCAGCACCCGCAGGGACAGGGTCGCGCTCAGCAAGTTCACGTTCGAGATGGGCGACCCCGAGCATCTGCGCCACGTACTCAAGGCCGTCCGCAACGTAGACGGCGTCTACGACGCCCAGCGCCTCATCAGCTAGCGGCGCGATGGCGCCTGGTTCCGGCCCTCCTGCGGACGTGGCATCGCGCTCCCGGTCGCGGCAAACCAGGCAAAAGCCTTATCTGCTCGTCAACCACGCACCCGCTCCGGCCCACCCCCGGCGACCGCAACAGGGCCCCATAGTGCCTTTGCCCTAGGGGAGCCGAGCGGCGAGTTCCCGGCCGGGGCCGGATGGCTCCGCTCTCCCAGCAGCTTCTCGGCAGCCAGGTCAGACCGCTCATTCCGGCACGAACCAGGCATCCGCCCGGCAGAGTCCCCCGAAGCCGGGCGCCCGCCCGCTGCCCCGCCCGCCCGCAACAGCATCGCGGAGCCACCGATGTCGTAACCCGGCCCGGCGCGAACAACATCGATGGCCCCGCGATGCTGCGGATACAGCATTAGGTAGCCACCGATGTCCTCGGTCCCGGCCCCCGAACGACAACAACGAGCCAGCGATGCTGCACCACCTGACATTATGCCTAGATTATCCGTAATTTTCTGATTGCGCTGATATCCCCGAACTCCCTGCCTCGGCCGCGCGTGCCCAGGCACGCCGACTCTTCTGGGCTGGGGCCACCCGGCCGGGCGCCTACCTGAACCTGGGCCTGCCGGGCGGCACCGCTGCCCTTGCCCGTCGATCCTGGCTCTGGCCCGTCGACCCTGGCCTTGGCCGCTCGCCCGGCCTACGTGCCCCGGCCCCCGGGCCGGCGCACCCTGGCGCCGCCCGGCCCCGGTGCGGCGTATGGGTTTAGCCCGTTAGGTCGGCGAGGGTTTTTTCTGCTTCGGTGAGCCAGGACTGCCTGGTCGAGATGGCGGACTTGGCACGCTCGCAGGCGGTGTCGTCGCCGCGCTCCGTCGCCTGGGCGAGTTGTTTTTCCAGTTGGTCGATCGTGCGCTTGATCTGCTCGACGGTGTCCCTGGCCCGAGACAGCGCCTCTGGGTTGGTGCGGCGCCACTGGATGTCCTCGGCCTTGCGCAGGGCTTCGTCGATCTTGCGCAGGCCGCCTTCGAGACGTTCCTGTGCTTCCTTCGCCACCGATCCGATCTTGTCCCAGCGCTGGTGGATAGACCGCAGGGCGTTGCGGGCGTTCTTTGGGTCGGTGATCGGGAGCAGCCGCTCCGCTTCGGCCAGCAGTTGCTCCTTGGCGACGGCCCGCTCCCTGAGCTGGCTGTCCTTCGCCGACATGGCGGCCGAGCGGGCGTCGAAGAACGTGCTCTGCGCGGACCTGAATCGCTTCCACAACTCGTCTTCCGTGGCCCGGTCCGCCCGGCCGGCTTCCTTCCACTGAGCCATCAGGTCACGATAGGCGGCGGCGGTCGCCGCCCAGTCGGTCGAGGACGCCAGTTCCTCGGCGCGGCTGACCAGATCCTGCTTGCGATCCCTGACTTCCTCACGCTCGGATTCCAGCGAGGAGAAGTAGGCTTTGCGCCGTTTGGCGAACGCTGTCCTCGCGGCCGACATCCGCTTCCAGAGCGCGGCCTCGGCGCCGCGGTCTCCGTGCGGCGCGGTCTTCCACTCCTCGAGCAATTCCTTCAGGCGCTCGCCGCTCGACTTCCAGTGCGTTGCCTCGGCCGCGATGTGCTCAGCCTCAGCGACGATGCGCTCCTTCGCATCGATCGCGTCGGCACGGGCACGGTCGCGGGCGGCCTTGTGCTCCTCGCGGCGCAAGTCGGCTTGCTCGCCAAGGGCGTCAAGCCTCCGCTTGAGTCCCTCAAGGTCGCCGACCGCCTTGGCCTCGTCGATCGCTGAGGTAAGCCGCGCGATAGTGGCCTTGGCCTGGCCAGGAGCCAGGTCGGTTGTGCTCAGCCGCCGTTCGAGCAGGCTGACCTCGGTTGCCAGCGAGTCGTATCTGCGGGTGTAGAACTCAAGTGCCTCGTCAGGGCTGCCCGCTTGCCAGATCCCTACGACGCGCTCCCCTTCAGCGGTGCGCACGTAGACGGTGCCGTCATCGGCTACCCGGCCCCACGGATGGCTTCCCGTGCTCACCGATTACCTCCCGCTTAGTACCTGACTGACGTGCCCTGTCGAGCTTTCTTCAGTTCTTAGCCGTCTGATCAGGTTTTTTTGATCGTGATGCTTTCTATCGTCACCGCGTCCTTGGGGTGACCTCCGCCGGCTGGATTAAGCGGCGCCTTGATGCCCGCCTTGGCAATGTCCTGCAAGACGCTCAGTCCGCTGATGATGTTCCCGAAGGGCGTGTATTGCGCGGGCAACGGCGTGTTCTTGTACACCAGGAAGAACTGACTGCCGTTGCTGTCCGAGGTGCCTGAGTTCGCCATCGCCAGCGTGTCGGCCGGGTACGTGGCGCCGGTCAGGTTCTCGCTCTCGAACTCGTAACCAGGGCCGCCGCTGCCGGTACCGGTCGGATCGCCGCACTGCAGCACGAAGATGCCGCTCGTCACCAGGCGCGGGCAGGGCGTCTTGTTGTAGAAGCCCTTGTCGGAAAGGAAGACGAACGAGTTGACCGTGCAGGTCGCCTTGCTGTTCAGCAGGTCGATGACGACGTCGCCGCGATTGGTCTTGATCGTCGCCTGGTATGTCGCCTTCCAGTCAGGAGTCGCTGGAGGCATGCCGACCTTGCGCGCCGCCGTGCCGTTCGGCGTGTAAACGCAGTGATGCGCCGGCTCGACGACGGCCGCGGGCGTTGAGGAGGGCGTCGAAGACGGCGTCGCTGACGCGGAGGCGCTTGCCGTTGGCGTGGTCAGCGGCTTGGTGGCGGAGGGCTTGTTGTGCTTGGTGAGCGCCAGCACGCCAACCACGACCACGGCGGCGACTACCACGATCGCGACGCTGCTGCCGACGATCTTCGCCGTCTTGCGTGCCCGCGCTTGCCGCTCCGCCTCCCTCGCCAGCCGGCGCTCATAGCGTTCTCTCGCAAGCTTGCGCTGGCGATCTTGCTTACCCGCCACCCGCCCTGCCCTCCCGTCAGAACCCGCTATAGACCGGTAGTGGTTGCTCTTCCAAAACTTCGCGCATGGTATCGGCGCTAAGCAAGTGCATACGCCCGCTGTTATCGGTTCGACGCACCAACCGCAGCCGTCCTGTAACTGCCGGACACTATTAAGTGCGTCTGACAGGCTTTCGTGCGGCTTGGCAACCGGCTCACTGCGAGCCGGCACCAGCGGGGTAGGTAGCCTGATCGCAGGTATCCCAGGGAGGTCACCGTGCTGATCGCCGGATTCCCCGCCGGCTCGTTCGCCGCCAACTGTTATGTCGTGGCGCCGGGCGCAGGGTCCGAGTGCCTGATCATCGATCCAGGCCAGGACGCCGTCCCCGGCATCGAAGACATCGTAGCCAGGTACCGGCTGCATCCGGTGGCGGCGCTCGCCACGCACGGGCACATCGATCATGTCTGGTCCATCGCGCCGGTCTGCGATGCGGCGGGAATCCCCGCCTACATTCACCCGGCCGACAGGGCACTGCTGAGCGACCCTGGCCTCGGCCTCTCGGGCATACCTGGCCAGCAGCTATTCCGTGGCATCACCTTCGCCGAGCCCTCAGACGTGCTGGAACTCACGGACGGCATGACGATCGAACTCGCCGGGATCAGCCTGACCGTGGACCACGCTCCCGGACATACACGAGGTTCGGTCACGTTCAGGCTGCCGGCTGATGAGCCTGTGCTGTTCACCGGAGACCTCCTGTTCGCTGGCGCGATCGGGCGAACTGACCTGCCAGGCGGCGACTACCAGACGATTCTCGATAGCCTGTCAAGGGTTTGCCTGCCACTGCCTGACGAGACCGTCGTGCTGCCCGGACACGGACCGCGGACGACGATCGGCGTCGAGCGGGCGACGAACGACTTCCTCAAGGACCTCACTCCCGCGAAGGGTCCGGCTCGCGGGCTGTAAGGCACCTGTCAGCTACTAGAAGGGCGAAGTGCGATGATCCGCACGCACGAGGCGGGCGCGCTGCGCGCCGCGCAGGCTGGAGAACCTGTCACGCTGGCCGGCTGGGTGGCGCGCCGCCGTGACCACGGCGGCGTCGTCTTCATCGACCTGCGCGATGCCAGCGGGGTGGTCCAGGTCGTGCTGCGCGAGGAAGACGTCGCTCACGAGCTGAGGGCTGAGTTCTGCGTGCTGGTGACCGGCGAGGTGAGGCGCCGGCCAGCGGGCAACGAGAACCCAGAACTGCCGACCGGTGAGATCGAGGTGGCGGCGACCTCGGTAGAGGTGCTCGCGGAGTGTGACCCGCTGCCTTTCCCCCTCGACGGGCAGGGCGAGCTCAACGAGGAAGTCAGGCTGCGCTACCGCTACCTTGACATCAGGCGAGCCGAGATGGCTGCCGCGCTCCGTGCTCGGTCCAAGGCCGCTTACCTGCTATACGACGTGATGAACAGCCGCGGCTTCGTCAACGTCGAGACGCCGTTCCTGACCAGGTCCACGCCGGAAGGCGCACGTGACTTCCTGGTGCCCGTCCGGCTGCGCCCGGGAAGCTGGTACGCGCTGCCACAGTCGCCGCAGCTATTCAAGCAGCTACTGATGATCTCGGGTCTGGAGCGCTATTACCAGCTTGTGCGCTGCTTCCGTGACGAAGATTTCAGGGCAGATAGGCAGCCAGAATTCACCCAGATAGACCTCGAGATGTCGTTCATCACCCGCGCCGACGTCATCGAGATCGCCGAAGACCTGGTGCAGCGTCTCTGGCGCGAGATCGCCGGCTACGAGGTGCAGCGCCCGATCCCGCACATGACTTATGCGGACGCGATGGCGAGGTACGGCTCTGACAAGCCCGACCTGCGGTTCGGATGCGAGCTCGCGGACCTGTCACAGTTCTTCTCGGGTACGGCCTTCCGCGTGTTCCAGGCCGAATACACCGGCGCTGTGGTCATGCCAGGCGGCGCGGCTCAGTCGCGCAAGGAGCTTGATGGATGGCAGGACTGGGCCAAGTCAAGAGGCGCCCGCGGTCTGGCTTACCTCCTGATCGGAGCGGACGGAGCGGTTTCTGACGCCGGACCGGTCGTCAAGCACCTGTCGGACGAAGAGCGGGCCGGGCTGCCTGCCGCGGCCGGCGCGGCGCCTGGTGACTGCGTATTCTTCGCGGCGGGCACGCCTAGCGCCGCGAGGGCACTGCTCGGCGCGGCCCGGCTGGAGATCGGCGCCAGGTGCGGGCTGATCGATCCTGACGCGTGGGCCTTTACCTGGGTTGTAGACGCTCCGATGTTCGAAGAGGACGGCGAGGGCGGCTGGACGGCCGTGCATCACCCGTTCACCTCGCCGCTGCCGGAGTGGGCTGACAAGTTCGCCGAAGAGCCGGACGGCGCGCTCGCCAACGCCTACGACATCGTCTGCAACGGCACCGAAATCGGCGGAGGTTCGATCAGGATCCACCGGCCTTCCATGCAGCAGCAGGTGTTCGACGTGATCGGCTTGTCCAGGGAAGAGGCCCAGTCGCAGTTCGGGTTCCTGCTCGAGGCGCTGCGTTACGGGCCGCCGCCGCACGGCGGCATCGCGTTCGGGTGGGACCGGCTGCTCATGCTGCTGACCGGGCGGGAGTCGATCAGGGACGTGATCGCGTTCCCGAAGGCCGCGTCCGGGCACGACCCGCTGACAGGGGCGCCCACGCCGATCACTCCGCAGCAGCGCAAGGAGGCCGGCATCGACGTAGTACCCGTACCTGCCGGCGGTGATGGCTAGGGCCGGCGACCGGGGCCAGCCTGGTCCCAGCCTGTTCGACGACGCCGCGGGGGAGGCCGCGTCCGCTGTGGCGCCGCTGGCCGTCCGGATGCGGCCAAGGAACCTCGACGAGGTTGCCGGGCAGTCCAAGCTGACCGCGCCTGGGTCGCCGCTGCGCAAGCTGGCCGAGACAGATACTCCCATGTCTGTGCTGCTCTGGGGGCCGCCAGGCACGGGGAAGACGACGCTTGCCTACGTGATGAGCGGCGTCACGAACCGCAAGTTCGTGGAGATCTCAGCGGTCTCGGCGGGCGTTGCCCAGGTGCGAGCCGCGATTGAGGCCGCTCGGAGCGAGCTTGGCCTCACCGGCAAGCAAACGCTGCTGTTCATTGACGAAGTCCACAGGTTCAACAAGGGACAGCAGGACGCACTGCTGCCTGCCGTGGAAAACCGGTGGGTCTCGTTCATCGGAGCGACGACGGAGAACCCGTCGTTTTCCGTGGTTTCCCCGCTGATGTCGCGGTCCTTGCTGCTGCGGCTGCACCCGCTCAGTGACGCTGACCTGCGGGTCGTTATCTCGCGGGCGCTGCTTGACGAACGCGGGCTCGGGGGCTCGGTTTCGCTCGATGAGGACGCGGAGGAGCAGTTGCTGCGGCTGGCCGGAGGAGATGCCAGGCGGGCGCTGACTTACCTGGAGGCTGCCGCGCTCGGACTGCCTGCCGGGGGCGTGATCGACCTGGCCGTGCTTGAGCGGGCGGTCGATCGCGCGGCCGTGCGTTACGACCGGGCCGGAGACCAGCACTACGACGTGATCAGCGCGTTCATCAAGAGCATCAGGGGCAGCGACGTGGACGCCGCCCTGCATTACCTGGCGCTGATGATCGAGGCCGGGGAAGATGCCAGGTTCATCGCGCGGCGGATCATCGTGCACGCGAGCGAGGACGTGGGCATGGCTGACCCGACGGCGCTGCCCGTGGCCGTCGCGGCTGCCCAGGCTGTCGAGTTCGTCGGACTGCCAGAGGCGCGGATCAATCTCGCACAGGCCGTGATCCACCTGGCGCTCGCGCCCAAGTCCAACTCCGTGGTCAAGGCGATCGGGGCGGCGTCCGATGACGTGCGGTCCGGGCGGACAGGAGCCGTTCCCGTGCACTTGCGAGACGCTCATTACCGGGGAGCGGAGCGGCTCGGGCACGGCAAGGGGTATCTGTACCCGCACGACTTCCCCGAGGGGATCGTGCGGCAGGGGTACGCGCCCTCTGAGGTGGCCGGGCACAGGTACTACGAGCCGACCAGGCACGGGGCCGAGGCCAGATACGCCGACCGGGCCGAGCGCATCAGGGCAATCCTGGCTGAATCCTCGGCTGAGGAGGCGCCCGGCTCGGAGCCCGGGGCGGGACCTGAGGCGGGGGCCTGAGGCGGGCAGCCCGTACGTTGACCGGCCGTAGGTGTTGTGCTGAGGGCGCAGTCAGGGCACGCGCTGCCAGCAGCATCAAGTGACCAGCGATGCTGTGCGCCTCTCGGGTGCTACAGCAACAAAGTCCCGGCGATGTCACAGTGACAGCATCAGATGACCATCGTCGTCCCTGGACTCGTCCCGCCAGCAGCATCAGATGGCCAGCGATGCTGCCGGGCGGGACGACGTGGGGTGGAGTCGGGCCGTTGTGGTCGGCGGCGTTGTGGTCGGCGGCGTTGTGGTCGGCGAGCGTTGTGGTCGGCGAGCGTTGTGGGGCGAGCGCAGAAGGCACGGGGCGGTCTCGCGATAGGGTCGGCGCATTGCGGCAAGGTGGCGGGGGAGAGGGAGGGCTGGCCGATGAATGCCGGGCAATTGGCAGCGCTGATCGCGGCCGGCTTCTTCGCCGTCGGCGTTGTCGCTGCTGTGTACGTCATGTTCAAGCTGGTCAGGCTCATCGGGCAGGCGAGCGTGGTGCTGACCGGGTACCAGGACGCCGCTGACGCGCTGCTAAGCCGTGCGCAGGCGGCCGTTGACCGCGCCGATGAGCAACTCGCGCGCACTCAGGTACTCAGCGAGAGCGTGGAGGCGGTGAGCGGCAGCATGGCCGACCTGTCTGAGCAGGTCACGGCCGTGGCTGGCACGGCCAGGCTGATCGCGAACGGGCTGGGGGCACCGGTGCTGCGGCTGGCGGCTGCCGGGCATGGCGTGCGGCGGGCACTCGCGATTCGCCGGGCCAGCCGGACTAGCCGTGCCTTGCCGAGCCGATCTGAGGTCAGGCACTGATGCGCAGGACCATCTGGCTCACGGCCGGCGTGGTGCTCGGCATCGCCGGCTACCGCCGGGTCGATCGGGCTGTGAGATCGCTGACCGCGCCGTCAGCACCGGTTGTCCCAGTGCGGCAGGACGCCCTGGAGGCGACCCGCGGCCAAAGCGGACGCTCGCCGGCAGCAGCAGCGCTCAGCGCGACCATCTGGACGGCGCGGCAGCTGCGGGCTACGCGGGGAGCCAGCCGGGCGATAAGTGCCCAGGTCGGAGGGTTCCTGGCCGAAGTGCGTACCGGGATGGACGAGTACCTGGAAGCGCATGAGCGAAATATGAATCGGCAGCATGCAGGCGAAGGCTCTACCCTCATAAGCCAGACCACGGGGAGGCTGGCGATACGGGGCCGGCCGGCCGGCAGCCACGAGGCTGACGAGATTACTGACGAGATTAAGGATGGCCGCTGATGGAGTCGGCAGAGATCGCACGCCGTTTCCTCGAGTACTTTTCCCAGCGCGGGCACACGATCGTGCCCTCGGCCAGCCTGGTCGCCGAAGACCCGACCTTGCTTCTCGTCAATGCCGGCATGGTGCCTTTCAAGCCGTACTTTCTCGGCCAGCGCAGGCCGCCTTACCCGCGCGCGACGTCGATGCAGAAGTGCATCAGGACGCCGGACATCGATGAGGTCGGCAAGACGACCAGGCACGCGACCTTCTTCAACATGCTCGGGAACTTCTCCTTCGGTGACTATTTCAAGGAGCAGGCGATCCCGCTGGCGTGGGAACTGCTGACCAGGCCTGAGTCGGACGGCGGCTTCGGGTTCGCTGAGAGCAGGCTCTGGGCAACCGTTTACACCGAGGACGATGAGGCGTACACGATCTGGCGTGACGAGGTCGGAGTCTCCGCCGACCGGATACAGCGCCGCGGCCTGGCGGACAACTACTGGCACATGGGCGTGCCAGGACCAGGTGGTCCCTGTTCGGAGATCTACTACGACCGTGGTCCCGAGTACGGCCGCGAAGGCGGACCAGAGGCAGATGAGGACCGTTATCTCGAGGTCTGGAACCTGGTCTTCATGCAGTACCAGCTCAGCGCGGTACGTAGCAAGGTGGACTTCGACACGCAGGGGCCGTTGCCGTCGCGGAACATCGACACCGGCATGGGCCTCGAGCGGATGGCGATCGTGCTCCAGGGCGTCGACAACATCTACGAGGTCGACACGACGTGGAAGGTGCTCGATCGCGCGGCGGACCTGACGGATCAAAAGTACGGTCGTGACCCGCGCACGGACGTATCGCTGCGAGTCGTCGCCGATCACGTGAAGGCGTCGGTCATGCTCGTCGCCGACGGCGTGATCCCGTCGAACGAGGGCCGTGGTTATGTGCTGCGGCGCATTTTGCGACGGAGCATCAGGAACATGCGGCTGCTGGCGGGCAGCCAGCGCGGCGGAGATGGCGGGCACAGGAGCGGTCAGAACGAGCGCTACATGCATGAGCTCGCGGCGGTCGCCATCGACGCGCTCGGCAGTTCCTACCCCGACCTCATCAGGGACGCGCCTAACATTCACACCGTGATCGACGCCGAAGAAGTGGCGTTTCTCGGCACCCTCCGCACCGGCACGGCGATGTTCGACGCGGCGACGTCAGAGGCCGAGCGCCGTGGTGAGCGCTCAATCAGCGGTGCGCAGGCGTTCCAGCTTCACGACACCTACGGGTTCCCGATCGACCTGACCCTGGAGATGGCGGCCGAGCAAGGGCTTGTCGTTGATGAGGGCGGTTTCAGGCGGCTGATGTCCGAGCAGCGTCAGCGCGCCAAGGACGACGCGGCAGCGAAGAAGACGGGGAACGCCGATATCTCGGCCTACGCGGAGTTGCTGGAGAATTCTGGCCGCGTAATCTTCCTTGGCTACGACGAGATCGCGTCAGAGGCGACGGTCACCGGCCTGCTTTCCCGTGGTGCCCCGGTTCCGAGTGCGGGCGAAGGAGCGCAGGTCGATGTCGTGCTCGACCGGACTCCCTGCTACGCGGAGGGCGGTGGCCAGCTCGCCGATACCGGGATCATGCGCGCGACAGGCAGCGGCGCGGGCACCGGGGCGACAGTCGAGATTCTGGACGTGCAAGCGCCGGTAGCGGGGCTGATCGTGCACCGGTGCCGTATCACCTCCGGTGAGCTCATGGTCGGCGATCAGGTGCTGGTCGAGATCGACGTGGACAGACGCCGCGCGATCTCTCGCTCGCACACCGCGACCCACCTGGTGCACCGCGCGTTCCGCGGTGCGCTCGGGGAGACGGCGGCGCAGGCGGGCTCAGAGAACTCCCCTGGCAGGTTCAGATTCGACTTCACCGCGGTAGGCGCCGTCCCCGCACCGGTGCTTGCCGACGTGGAGGACGAGGTCAACGAGATCCTGATCAACGATCTCGACGTGCGCGCGTTCTACACCTCGATCAGTGAGGCTCGCGCGATGGGCGCGCTCGCGCTGTTCGGCGAGAAGTACGGCGACGAGGTCAGGGTCGTCGAGGTAGGCGATTACTCGCGTGAGTTGTGCGGCGGCACCCATGTGGCAAGGTCGGGCCAGCTTGGCCTGGTCAAGATCCTTGGCGAGGCGTCGATTGGCTCTGGCGTGCGCCGGGTCGAGGCGATGGTCGGCATTGACGCGTTCAGGTACCTGGCGCGCGAGAGCCTGCTGGTCAGCCAGCTCAGCGAGCAGCTCAAGACGCCCAGGCCCGAACTCCCTGACCGGATCGCCGGAATCCTCGCCAGGCTCCGCCAGGCGGAGAGGGAAATACAGCGCGTGCAGTCGGCGCGGCTCGCGAACGTCGCGGCGGGCGTCGCCGGCCAGGCTGTCAACGTCGGCGGTGTCGCCTACGTCGCGCACCGGCTTCCCGACGGCACGCCCGCTGATGGCGTGCGGAAGCTCGCGCTCGACATCAGGGGGCAGCTACCAGCGAGTCAGCCCGGTGTCGTCGTCGTCACGGCGGTGTCGAACGATCGTCCTTCTGTCGTGATCGCCTTGAATGACGCGGCGCGGGCACAGGGTCTGGCGGCCGGCAGGCTGATCGCTACCGCGACAGCGGCCCTCGGCGGCCGAGGCGGGGGCAGGGACGACATCGCGCAGGGCGGCGGTGCCGCGCTGGGCGACGGCGCTGACCAGGCAATACGGGCAGCATTTGGGGCGGTTCAGGCCGCTATTGCCGACATCGGCGGCGTAGGTAGCGTAACGTGAGACCATGCCGCAGCCAGGTTGTAGCTGTTTTGAGACCAAATTGAGGTCAGGCAAAAGGCTTGCCGTTGACGTCGGGTCGGTCAGGATCGGCGTTGCCGCCTGCGATCCCGACGGGATATTGGCAACGCCGATTGCCACCGTAATGCGCGGCACTGGCGATCTCGCCGAGATCGCGAGGCTTGGTGCCGAGCGCGGTGTCATCGAGATCGTGGTCGGCTTGCCGACTGGACTGTCAGGTAAGGCAGGGAAGGCGGCTGCCGACGCACGGGCTTTCGCCTCGGAACTCGCGTCGGCGGTCGCGCCCGTCGGGGTCAGGCTCGTCGATGAACGCTTTACCACCACGATGGCGCATTCCGCGCTACGGTCTGCTGGTAGCGACTCCAGGCAGCGGCGTTCAACGGTCGACAGGGCCGCCGCCGCGCTGCTGCTGCAGAGCGCGCTCGACTCAGAGCGGCTGACCGGCTCTCCAGCCGGAGAGCTCGTCGGCGCAGGGACGGGTGACCACTAGATGAGCAGCAGCTGGCCGCCTCAGGGCGGCGCAGGTCAGACGACGGGCGGCTATGGTGCCGACGACTTCGGTATCGATCCCGACTACCCGTCCGATACCGGTCATTACGCAAACGGCGATAGGGCAGACCAGGATCATTACGACTGGCAGGGCGCGACGCAGTCATACACCTACGCGGACGATGACAGTTCTGGCTACGGTATAGCGGCGTATGAGGGCGAGGACGGCAGTCAGGATCGCTACGGCACTCATTCGTACGATTACGGTACCTATGGTCAGAGTTCCCAGGGTCAGCCCGCTTACGGTCACGATCAGTACGATCAGAGTAGTTATGAGCCGGGCACGTACGAGCCGGGGGTCCGCGGGCAGGGCCAGTACGAGCCGGGTCAGTACGAGCAGGGCCAGTACGAGCCGGGTCAGCACGGGCAGGGCCAGTACGAGCCGGGTCAGTACGGGCAAGGCCAGTACGGGCAAGGCCAGTACGGGCAGGGCCAGTACGAGCAAGGCCAGTACGGGCAAGGTCCACGCGAACTGACGAGGTACGAGCGCGGCGCCTATGACGGGCAGGGCTACGGTCAGCAAGGCTATGAACAGCAGCCCTATGAACAGCAGCCCTATGAACAGCCGAATTACAGCCGGGATCCGTACGGTCAGGCGACCGGAAGCAGCGGCTCGTACTATCAGGCGCCTTATGACGGCACCGGCTATGCCGGCACCTCGCCGGCTGACGGCAGCGCGTACAGCGACAGCGGTTATGGCAACGGCAGCTACGGCAACGGCAGTTACGGCAACGGGAGCTACGGCGACGGCAGCTACGGCGACGGGGCCGGGACGCAACAGGCCAGTGGTCGCGCCGGTAACGGCGTTTCCGGGTACGGCGGCGAGGGTGAGCGAGGCACCGACTCTTACGGTCGTGAGCCGTACGCACAGGAGGGCTATGGTTCGGCCAGATCGTATGGTGGCACCGACACGGGTTCTTTCGGCCGGCCTGACACGGGGTCATTTGACGCGCCGGACAGCGGTGTCTTTGCTCGGCCGGACCAGCCATCGTTCGATGAACGTGACAGTGTAGCCTTTCCCCGGCCGGAGCCTGGTTCGTTTGGACAACCGCAGCCTGGGGCATACGGTCGTTCGAGTTCATTTCAGGGGAGAGGCCGCGCGAGCGGGTACGAACCGTGGCACGACGCCGAAGAAGACGGCGATGGCTGGGAAGGTGACGAGTCGGACGGGGACTGGCACGACGAGGGTGACAGCAGTTTGCTGTCCAGACTCAGCGGCGACGATGACGACGTCGCAGACGCCGGCGGGCGCGGTTCTCGCCGTCGTAGCAAGAAGGCAAAGGGCTCGCGCCGTGGCCGCGGCCGCGTAGCCCTTCTCGCCGCGGTTCTGGCGACCGCGCTGGTAGTCGGCGCGATCGGCGAGTACGGCTACCACGTTTACTCGAAGTGGCACACCACCAGGTACGGCGACTACTCAGGTACTGGCTACGGCAAGGTTCGCTTCACCGTGCCGCAGAACGCGGCGCTCAGCGACCTCGGCCCGGCACTGGTCAAGGCCGGAGTGATCATGGAGGTTCGGCCGTTCGTGAGCGCGGCTAACGCAGCGACCGGCGCGAATACCCTGCAGCCTGGCGTTTATGTGCTCCATCACCACATGAGTGCGGCCGACGCGGTCGGTTACTTGCTCAGTTCGGCACACCGGCTAAATGACGTGGTGAGGATCATCGAGGGAACGCGGGCAAGCGCGATCGCTAAGATGCTGGCGAAGCAAACTCACTTGCCAGTGAGCGAGTTCACCAAGCTCATTGACGATCCGTCCAAGCTGGGCGTGCCAAGCTGGGCCAGTTCGGCTAAGAACGCGGAAGGGTTCCTGTTCCCCGACACTTACGACATCCTGCCGCACGAGAGCGCGCTGACGATCCTGCGCGCCATGGTCGCCGAGTTCAACCAGCAGGTGAATGGCATCAACTTGGCGACCGAGGCGAAGAAGGTCAACACCGATGCCTGGCATGTGCTGATCGTCGCGAGCCTGGTCCAGGCCGAGGCTGGCAGTCAGAAAGATTTCGGCAAGATCGCCCGTGTGGTGTGGAACAGGCTGGCGGCCAATATGCCGCTTGAGTTCGACAGCACCGTTTTCTATGCGATGGGCATCTACGGCACAGCGATCAATGCCAAGCAGGAGAAGTTTAATTCGCCGTACAACACCTACCAGCACACCGGCCTGCCGCCTGGGCCGATCGGTAACCCGGGCATCGCGGCGATCCAGGCGACGCTGCATCCGCCGCATGGAGACTGGCTGTACTTCATCACCGACACCAGGCATAAGCCTTATCAGACCCACTTCACTAACAGCCTGACCCAGTTGCAGACGTGGCAGCGGGAGTTTGGCAACTGAGCGGTCAAGACAGGCGCTGCGTCCGGGCCGCGGTGCTCGGCTCGCCGATTGGGCACTCGCTGTCGCCGGTCCTGCACCGTGCCGCCTACGCCGAACTCGGGCTGACGTGGTGGCGGTATGAGCCGATCGAGTGCGATGAGGCTCGGTTGCCTGGACTGCTCGATTCCTGCGGGCCGGACTGGGCCGGGTTGTCGCTGACCATGCCGCTCAAGCGGACCGTATTGCCCCTGCTTGACCGGATAGATCCACTTGCTGCGCGGGTCGGCTGCGCCAATACCGTGGTCTTCGCGGCGGCACAGCGCCTCGGTTACAACACCGACGTGCCGGGAATGATCGGCGCCCTGGCCGAGCGCGGCATCCCCGGTGCCCGCGGGTCTGCCGTCGACCCCGCGCTGATCATCGGGGGAGGTGCCACGGCCTGCGCCGCTCTTGGTGCGCTTGCTGAGCTTGGCGAGAAGTCGGTGAAGGTCGCGGTACGCGACCCCGCCAAGGCGATAGACCTTCAGCGGGCGGCCGGTCGGCTCGGAGTATCTGTCGCGCTCGCGCCATTCGCACCAGCTAGCCTGCGCGATGCACATCTGGTGATCTCGACGGTGCCTGCTGGCGCTTCTGATATTTTTACCGCCAATTTTGCCAGTCACGCCAGCGCCAACCCGGTCGTGCTCGATGTCGTGTACGACCCGTGGCCAACGCCGCTTGCCAGCGCCGCCACGTTGGCCGGAGCCGTGGTGGTCAGCGGATTCGACTTGCTGCTGCACCAGGCGGCGCGGCAAGTCGAGTTGATGACCGACCGGCCGGCTCCGCTGGAGGTGATGCGTCAGGCCGGGCTGGCCGCGCTAGGCAGCGCGAGCTTACCCCCGCGCTACGGAACAACCTCCTCACCCCATCAAACCGGGGAGTCGTCCGAGGGAGGGGCGAGAGATATGACTAGAAGGCAGTGATGCGGTAACGTTAAGAGCAGAACTTAATTCCCTGGGAGCGGCAATGCCCCCAGGGGACAAGCGGAGGACCACCTAGGCCACCTCCCACCTGGCTAGCGATGCTCACAGTAGCGATGCCTACACTGTGCAGGCTGGCGGGTTAGAGTCCAGACAGCTCAGGATCGACTTCCCGGCATCTACCGGGTGGACGGCGGGCCGTGCTGGTGGGTTAGCTGGTTTCCGGGCCGGCTGGCCGTAGGCCGACGTACCGGGCCGGGCCGTGTTTACGCGGGTCGGCCCTGAGGCGTTGCAAAGGTGGCAGCCCCGCGTGCATGCCTTGCGGGGCTTTTTGCGTCCCGCGTAGGTGGCAAGCAGTACCTGATCCGGGATGGGCCTGGGTCAGGAAGAAAGTGACTATGGAGGTCACATCAGCACTGAACCTCGCATCAACGAGCGAATCCGGGTACCTGAAGTCCGCCTGGTCGGCCCTTCTGGCGAGCAGGTCGGGATCGTGTCCATCAACGACGCGCTCCGCCTCGCCCAGGAGGCCGATCTCGACCTAGTCGAGGTGGCGCCGACCGCGCGACCGCCGGTATGCAAGCTGATGGACTACGGCAAGTTCAAGTACGAATCGGCGCTCAAGGCCAGGGAGTCTCGCAAGAACCAGGCCCAGACCGTCATCAAGGAAATCAAGATCCGCCCGAAGATCGACCCGCATGACTACGGCACCAAGAAGGGCCACGTCGAGCGGTTCCTTAAGCAGGGCGACAAGGTCAAGGTGACCATCATGTTCCGCGGACGTGAGCAGAGCAGGCCGGAACTCGGTTACAAGCTGCTGCAGCGGCTCGCCGGCGACGTTGAGGAACTTGGTTTCGTTGAGTCGCAGCCTAAGCAGGACGGCCGAAACATGATCATGGTGATCGGCCCGCACCGCAAGAAGGCTGAGACCAAGCCGGTCAAGCCGCCTGAGCGGGCCAGCGCGCGCGCCTCCGCACCGACGGCGATGGCTGGTCGCGACGAGGAACTGCCCGACTTCGGCTCGCTGGCTGAGCAGGCACCACAGGCATCCGCTCGCCCGGCTGCTCAGCCAAGCGACGGGATAGCGGCCGGTCCCGCGAGCAGGCCCGCGCAGGCCAGTCCGCGCCCCGCCGCGCCATCGGCCGGTCAGCCCCCGGCCGGGCCGCGCCCAGCGGCGCCCCGACCTGGTCCGAGCGCCGCGCGACCGGCTCCTTCGGTTTCCTCAGGCGCTCCTGCCTCAGGTTCGCCAAGGCCAGCCGCCCCGGCAAGCTCCGGCTCGGCACGACCAGCTAGTCCTGCTCAGGTAAGGCCGGCGGCTCCGGCGGGCCTTGGTGCTGCCGCACCGGGCGGTAGCACAGGTTCTTCCCAGGCCGCGACGCCCAGGCCAGGCCCCACGGCTGGCGGGCCGCGTCCTACGGCACCGCGCCCTGGTCCCTCGGCGAGCGGGCCACGTCCGGCGGCACCCCGACCAACGGCACCCAAGCCAGGTCCGGTCCCGACGGGAGCACCGCGTCCGGCGGCACCGAAGCCGAGCGCGCCGCGTGCCTCGGTGGCGACCTCAGGTGAAGGCGCACCTGTGCCGACGCCACGTTCCCTGGCTGCCGAAAACGGCGGATCAGCGGCTGAAGCCGGAGGCTGACAGGCACATCGGCTGGTAGTACGGCAAGACCTGCCCGCGATGCCGCTATGGTGTCGGCGGGCCTGTTAAGACGGTGTAAGTGGAGAATGCGTGCGCCAGCACGCACGGAACGAGGGATACGGCGACATGCCGAAGATGAAGACGCACAGTGGCGCCAAGAAGCGGTTGCGGGTAACCGGAAGCGGCAAGATCATGCGCCGCCGGGCGAACCGCCAGCACTATTTTGAGCACAAGCCGACCACGCGGACCCGTCGCCTGGCCAGTGACGTGGAAGTATCACCCGCCGACCTCAAGACCGCCAGGAAGCTGCTCGGCAAGTGACCAGGTACGAAGTGTAGGGAGCCAAAGAAATGGCACGCGTGAAGCGGGCGGTCAATGCCCACAAAAAGCGCAGGGTAGTACTTGAGCGGTCAAGCGGTTACCGAGGCCAGCGGTCCAGGTTGTACCGGAAGGCCAAGGAGCAGCAGCTCCACTCGATGACGTACGCCTACAGGGACCGCAAGGACCGTAAGGGCGCGTTCCGTCGGCTGTGGATTCAGCGCATCAACGCTGCCGCGAGGGCCGAGGGCATGACTTATAACCGCTTTATTCAGGGGCTGAAGATCGCCGGCGTTGACGTTGACCGGCGGATGCTCGCTGAGCTGGCGGTCGCCGACTCCGGGGCGTTCGCCGCGCTCGTGGTAGTGGCGCGCGAAGCGCTGCCCGATGAGGTGGACGCGCCAAGGTCGCAGGCTGCCTGATGCTCCGCGGGTCCCGGGGATCCACTCTCCTCGGGTTAAGCTCGCGCGCCAGCTAGCCAGGCGGAACCAGCGTGAAAAGGCGCGGTTGTTCCTCGCGGAAGGGCCGCAGGCAGTCAGGGAGGCGCTGGGGTTCTTTAGCGGAGCGGGCCGGCCCGGTAGGGCC
>DATJLT010000168.1:0-15479 GCA_035509195.1 Streptosporangiaceae bacterium
CCCTGACCCACCAGCAATTCCGGTAATGGGCGCCCGCCGGGTAGCCGGGCAGGTTGTCTCCCGCGACGAACGCGGCCGCTCCGTCGGCGGCGCCCCCGATCGTGTCCGCGACCCACTCGGAAGGCACGCAGCCGCCGGCTCCAGGTACGAAAAGCTGACCGAACCTGGCCACGTCACGCAACGTCGCGCTCATCCCGCCGTCGGCCAGCGCGTTCCCGTGCCCGTCCACCGTGATGTCGGCGTCGAACTCGGCCCCCATCGGCTGCCAGATTTCCCGCGAGATCAGCGTGGCCAGCCGCTCCCCCGCCGCCCGTTCGAGCACCCACGCGAGCACATCGGTCAGGATCGACCGGTACCGAAACGGCCCTCCGTGCGGGCCGTCGTTGCTGAGCGTGGCGAAGTAGCAGAGCGCGTCAGGCACGTCGAGCGCGCCCCCGGCAGGCCGCCACAAGTACACCTCTTCGCACAGCTTCGCGTCAGACTCGGGATCGGCGTAGTTCTCGCTGAACCTGGTGCCCGCCCGCATGTCAAGCAGATCCCGCACGCTCGCCTCAGCGAACGACGTCTCGCCGAGTTCCGGCACGATCTCACTGACCCGCGACGTCACGTCAAGGTCACCGCGCCCGGCCAGGACTCCCGCGACGGCACCGACGACCGACTTCGACACCGACATCAGCAAATGCGGCGTCTCAGCGGTCAGCCCGTTGCGATACTGCTCGGCGACCACCTGGCCGTCGCGCAAGACGAGAAAGCCGTCGGTGTAGCTGGTCGCCAGGTGTTCCTCGACGCTCATCTGCCGGCCATTCAGGGTCAGCAATATTTCACCAAGCGGCTGTTCCAGCCTCGCCAGCTCACTGGCACGGGCGGCTCGCGCGATCCTCGCCGTCGGTATCAGCTCGCGGACATGCTGGAACGCCCAGCGATTGTAAGGCGCGTCCTGCCAGTTGGCCAGCGTCACCTGGCAGTGCGCGGGATAAGGCGGTGCCCCCGCCATCGGCGCCGGCCGGCCGGTCACCGGGGAGTACTCCAGGTCACCCATGACCGTTTAGATTACGTGCCCGCCTTTCGCGCGCCTGACCTGAGTATCATCGCTGTCGCAGCCGGACCTGATAGGGAGCCAGCGACGTCTACCGAACCCGCAGTCACTGAGCCTGACGCCAGGTTCACTCTCGCCAACGAGCGGACGTTCCTCGCCTGGAGCAGGACTTCCCTCGCCCTGGTCGCGGCGGGCCTGGCGATCGCGCAGCTCCTGCCGCCTTTCCCGCACGTGCCGTGGGGCCGGGCAGTAATCGCGACGCCCCTGATCTTGCTCGGTGCCGTGCTATCGGCGGCCAGCTTCTTCGAGTGGAAACGCAACCAGCGGGCTCTCCGGTTCGGCGGGCCGATGCCTCACACCCACCTGCCGACGGTCCTGGCCTGGGCGGTCGGAACGATCGCGCTTGTCGCAACCGCCGTCGAGCTTTACTCGAAGGCTGCGGCACATTGAAGCCGCCTCCCGAGGACATCGAGTTCGCCGATCCTGGCCTGGCAAGAGAACGGACCAGGCTCGCCTGGACCCGCAGCGCGATCTCGTTCGCGGCTATCGGGATCGCGATCCTGAAGGACAGGCCGGTGATCGGCGCGCCGTTGCTGATCTTTGGCGCGGTGATCTGGGCCATCGGCCGCACGATACAGAACCCTCGCATCGAGGCCATCGCCGAGCGCCGTGCCCTCCTCGTCACCTGTGGCATCCTCATCATGGCGGCAGCGGCACTTGCCATCGTGCTACTCGGCCACTCCCCCCACGGCCTGAAGCTCTAACCGCCACGCTGCAGCCAGCCAGCCCCGGCCAGCCCGCCCCCTCAGCCAGCCAGCCGGCCCCCTCAGCCAGCCAGCCAGCCCGCCAGCCTCAGCCAGCCCGCCAGCCCGCCTCAGCCAGCCCGCCCGCCTCAACCAGCCCGCCCGCCTCAACCAGCCCGCCCGCCAGCCCGCTACAGCCAGCCAGCCCGCTACAGCGGATCCGCGCAGCCCGCCAGGCCTCACGCCGGCGGGCGACCCCTTGCGTCCTTGTCGGCTGGGTCCGGTGAGCCGACGAGGCCGGCCTTCCGCAGGGCCGCGGCCATGGCGCCGGTCGGCTCTGGCTCCCTGCGGGCGGAGCCGCGGGGGTGCTTATTGGCAGATGCAGAAGGGTTTTCCCTGCGCTGGCCTGAGCGGTTGTCCCTGCTGCCTGACGGCGCCGCGCCTTCCGTCCCTGCCTCGTCGTCCAGCCGCATGGACAGGGAGATCCGCTTGCGGGGGAGGTCGACGCCGAGGACCTTGACCCTGACGATGTCGCCAGGCTTGGCTACCTGACGGGGGTCGCTGACGAAGGTACGGGACATCGCGGAGACGTGGACCAGGCCGTCCTGGTGCACGCCAATGTCGACGAACGCGCCGAACGCGGCAACGTTGGTCACCACGCCCTCAAGGATCATGCCAGGGGTCAGGTCTTCGAGCGACTCGACGCCTTCGGCGAAGGCCGCGGTGGTAAAGGCCGGCCTCGGGTCGCGGCCGGGCTTTTCCAGTTCGCGGAGGATGTCGGTCACGGTGGGGAGGCCGAAGCGCTCGTCGGTGAAGTCCGCTGCCTTCAGCGAGCGGAGTACCGCCGTGTTGCCGATCAGGCCGTCGACCGGTGTGCGCGCGGCCTTGATGATGCGCCTGACCACCGGGTAGGCCTCGGGGTGGACGGCAGAGGAGTCGAGCGGGTCATCGCCGCCGGTGATGCGCAGGAACCCGGCGCACTGCTCGAAGGCTTTCTGCCCGAGGCGGGGAACTTCCTTGAGCGACTGGCGGGTCAGGAACGGGCCGCGTTCGTCGCGGTGTGCCACGATAGCGCCGGCCAGGCCATCGCTGATGCCTGAGACCCTGGCCAGCAGCGGTACCGAGGCCGTGTTGACGTCGACACCGACCGCGTTCACGCAGTCTTCAACCACAGCATCGAGGGACTTGGAGAGCTTGGCCTGGGCGAGGTCATGCTGGTACTGGCCGACGCCGATCGACTTCGGATCGATCTTGACCAGTTCGGCCAGCGGATCCTGCAGCCGCCTGGCGATCGAGACCGCGCCGCGCAGGGATACATCCATGCCAGGCAGTTCTTTCGAGGCGTAGGCGGAGGCCGAGTAAACCGAGGCGCCCGCTTCTGAGACCATCACCTTCGTCAGCTTCAGGTCCGGCCTGGCCTTGATCAGGTCAGCGGCGAGACGGTCGGTTTCCCTTGATGCCGTGCCGTTGCCGATCGCGATCAGGTCGACCTTGTGAGCGGCAGCGAGTTGCGCCAGCGTCGCGAGCGACTCGTCCCACTTGCGCTGAGGCTCGTGCGGGTAGATGGCCTTGGTCGCGACGGGCTTGCCGGTCTTGTCGATGACAGTGACCTTGACACCGGTCCGGAAACCCGGGTCCAGGCCCATCGTCGTGCGGGCACCGGCCGGGGCGGCGAGCAGGAGATCACGCAGGTTCGCGGCGAACACCCTGACCGCCTCGTCCTCGGCCGCCTGCCACAAGCGCAGCCGCAGGTCGGCGGCCACGTGCACGCTTATCCTCGCCCGCCAGGCGAGTTTCACCGTCTCCGTCAGCCAGCGGTCGGCCGGGCGGCCCTGGTCCCTGACGTTGAACGCGGCAGCTATCTTCGACTCGGCGTCGGAGAACGTCTCGCCTTCAGCGGGCGGGAGGTCGCCTGCGTCCATCGTCAGGTCGAGTATGTCTTCCTTTTCCCCGCGGAACATGGCGAGGATGCGATGGGATGGCAGCCTGGTGTAGGGCTCGTCGAACTCGAAGTAGTCGGCGAACTTGGCGCCTTCTGCTTCCTTGCCAGGCTTGACCTTGGCCGCGAGCTTCCCGCGCTGCCAGGTGCGCTCGCGGAGCACGCCGATCAGGTCGGCGTCTTCAGAGAACCGCTCGATCAGGATCGCCTGGGCGCCGGCCAGCGCCGCCTGGGCATCGACGATGCCCTTGTCCGCGTCGATGTAAGCCGCGGCCGTCGCCGCCGGGTCGCTGGCCGGGTCGCTGAGCAGCGTGTCAGCGAGCGGCTCAAGGCCGGCTTCGCGGGCGATCTGAGCCCTGGTGCGCCGCTTGGGCTTGTAAGGCAGGTAGATGTCTTCGAGCCTGGCCTTGGTCTCGGCGGCCATGATCTGAGCAGCGAGTGCCTCGTCCAGCTTGCCCTGCGACTTGACAGACTCAAGGATCGCGGCCCGGCGCTCCTCAAGCTCACGCAAGTACGTGAGCCGCTCAGTGAGGGTGCGAAGCTGCTCGTCGTCGAGCCCGCCGGTCGCCTCCTTGCGGTACCTGGCGATGAACGGAACTGTCGCGCCGCCATCGAGCAACTCGATCGTGGCGATGACCTGTGCGTCTCTGACGCTGAGCTCGCCGGCGATGCGGCGCGGAATCGGTACGGGATCGGGGATCTTGACGTCGGCCACGTCCGGGACTCTATCCGCTTGAAAGCACCGCATGTACAAGGAGCACCCGAGATCCACCCAGGGCCCGAGACCCAGCGCCCGGCCACCCGGCGCCCGAGACCCAGCGCCCGCCACCCACCGCCCAAGACCCAGCGCCCGAGACCAGCGCCCGAGACCCAGCGCCCGAGACCAGCGGCCGAGACCAGCGCCCGAGCCAGCGCCCGGCACCCGGCGCCACCCGGCGCCCGCCACCCACCGCCCAAGATCCACCCAGCGCCGCGCACGCACCGCCCGCCACCCAGCGCCGCGCACGCTCCGCCGCGCACGCACCGCCGACACGCTTCCCCGGGCAACGCTGACCTGTCACCGGACACGACGACGCGAGCGTGCTTCAGGCTGCCTGCTGGTCAGGCTGAACGGCATAGGTGCGGCCAGTGGGCGTGGTCCAGATGAAGGTGCCAGGTGCGGGCTGATCCAGATCCCATCCGGCCAGTTGCTTCAGTTTATGGTGGTATCGGCACAAAGCGCCAAGATTACAGGAGCAAGTCGGGCCGCCCTGGTCGAACGGCTTCGTGTGGTCGCAGTCTGATCGCCACGCTGGCTGCCGACAGGTCGGGAAACGGCACGTCAGGTCGCGGATGTTCAAGAACTCCCGCAACCGGCCAGGTACCTGGTAGGCCAAGGTCGCCCCGGAATGCGCGCACCCGCCCGCCACCTCGTCAGCGGCCAGACGTTCTTCCGCCTTGGCCGCCGCCAGCCGGGCCACGGTACTGATCGCAGCGAGCACTCCTGCTAGTTCCCCTTCTGCCCGCTCGGCAGCGCCAGACGCCCTCACCAGTTCGCGCCCTGGCATGATCACGGTTACCCGCTTGAGAAGGCTGCTCGCGGCGCCGGGTCCGGCTCTGGCCACTCCCGTGCGCCTGACCCCGGTTACGGCGACGGCCTGCCCGCTATCGCCGGTCAGCACGACACGCCAGTCGACGCCGGGATCGCGGGCCGCGAGGAGGGCCAGGTAAGAAGCCTGGGCGGGGGTAACCGCCCCAAGCCGGGTCAGGCTGCCTGGTCCGGCTCCTCCGCAGGCGAGCGTGTCCCACGGCAAGCTCAGCTCCAAGAACCCGCTCCCGGCGGGCACCAGGTCCTTCAGCGCCGCTGGCCCCGGCGGCAAGAACGGAGTCGCCTCCGGCCACGGCACTGGCACCGGCACCGGCTCGGCGCTCGCACCATTCAGCTCGCCGTCACCAGCAGCGTCGCCCTCGCCGCCATCGCCGAAATCGCCATCCAGAGCGAGATCCTCCACAGATGAGCAGTCACGATCAGACGGGCAGTCACCGTCAGACGGGCAGTCACCGTCAGACGGGCAGTCACCATCAGACGGGCAGTCACCATCTGGAGCAAGATTCTCCCCCGGCGGGCAGTCGCCCCCAGGCAGGCGGTCATCGTCGCGCCAGGGCCAGTTCTCGAGCAGCGGGTTCCCGGCTTCCGGCTGCCCGCCGTCCTCCGGCCCAGCACCGGGCGGGCAGCCCGCACCAGACACACCAGCCGCACTAGGCGGCGGACCACTCGCACCATGCGGCGAGCCACCCGCACCAGGCGGACCTCCCGCATCGGGCGAACCACCCGCTGGTGGCGGGATGTGCGGGAGCGTGCCGAGGAGCAGTCCCAGAAGAACCTTGGACCTCAGCAGGTCAATGCCGCCCGTCGCGCCCGAAACCTTCAGCGCTCGCGCCAGCGCCGTCATCCTGGCCATCGCCGCTGCGGCATGCACCGCGGGCAAGTTGTGCCCGGCCAGTGACGCCGTGCCCTCCGCATCCGGATACAACGTGACCTTTGCCCGCTTCTCGGCTTCTTCCCGCCGCCGCTCAGCGCCTTCCGGATCAGCAGAAATCACCGCCCGGCGCAACGCCGCCCTTAGTTGGCCGGTCGTCTGCTCCCCGGCCCTAAGGAGTACCTTTGCCTCGACGGCCTTGGCCTTCTCATCATCCAAAGGCTCGGTGGCCTCGGCGATCGCCTTCGCGCGTGACAGGTCAATGACGCCGTCGCGGAGCGCATGACCAGTGGCCGCGAGCCGCCATCGCAGGTTCACCGCCAGATCTGTCCACCACTGGGCACCGGACTGCGACAACGTCAGCGCCAGCGAGACCTGCCCATAAGTATCGGCGGAGACCTTCGAAGGCCGGCCATCCGCGTCAACGCTGTTCTTCGCATCCGCTGCCGCTGACCGAGACGCCATTTGCGCGATCACTGCCAACTCGCCCGCCTGAGCCCACGCCGCCACCCGCCGGAAGGCCGCCGCCGCCCCGGCGAGCGCCCCATCCTCAAGCTTCGCCTCGGGGTTACACGCCAGCCAGGCCGCCAGATCAGGCCCCGGCGGCAGAATCTCCGCCACCCGACCTGCGGCTGCCGACAGAGGTACCACCGATGCCAGGCCCGCATCCAAGGCATCTAGGTAGTCAGCGAACTCCGCTTGTACCGGATCAGACCCGGCGTGCGCAGGCGAGTCGGCAAGTTCAACGCCGGGAAGCTCAGGAACGGCAGCTTCGGCGTCAGGACTGAGGACGGTCGAGGAACGGCGGTTCCAGGGCGCGGGCTCCGACAGCGCCGTCAGCAACATCTCGGTGTCCAGCGTCCACGACCACGACACGCCCTCCTGCACTGCCATCACCTCCTCAGGTCACCCTCGATCTATCGACCACTCTAGCGAGACCCACCGACAATCACTCGAAGTAATCGAACTGGCGGTCTAAGCAACCAAGCAGCCGGAAAGGCCGCCCGCGAGCCGCTCGCGTTCCGCGGCCGGGGCCGCTAGCGGGTCGCCGGTCAGGGTTCCTGGCGCACGCACTGCCCGGCCAGCAGCATCAGATGTCCATCGATGCGGTCCGCCCAGCGCCCGGCTACAGCAACAGAGTCCCGGCGATGTCACAGCTACAGCATCAGATGGCCACCGTCGTCCCTGGATCCGCCCCGCCAGCAGCAACGCCGGGCCATCGATGCTGCTGCCCCCTGCCGGTCCAAGCGCAATGCCCCGGTTGCCCGAAATGTCCAGCTCGCTCCTGCGGCGGCGGGGCCGACATCGCTACCGAGGAACCCCGCCGCCAAGCGTAACTGGATTTTCGTGACGCCGCGTTCCAGACCGCGCCAGACCATGACGCCGCGTGTCAGAGCATGCCAGACCGCGGCCGCCCAGACCCCTGCCGCCCAGACCGCGACCGCCCAGACCCCTGCCGCCTAGACCGGACGGCAGACGTCATCCGCCCTCGCCTTCAAAGGCGACAATCGTCACGGCCAGGCCGTTCCCCGCGCACACGACCACGGCATCAAAGGTGTGCTGCGTAACGGGATTCCAGTTGGTGAGATCGGTGTTGGTCCACCACCGGCTCCCCGGTCCGGTCAGCCGGCCTATTTCAGCGAAAACATCCTCTGGCCGACCCTGCGAACGCAGAGACCGGCGCGGCCGGCTTGACCGGGCGCTGGCAGCGAGATCGGCGAGCACCCCGATCGCCGTAGGCTCGTCGACCTCCCACAACAACTCCCAGAGCGCGTCAGCATCGGCAGGCAAGCTAATTCTCTGCCGCCGCCTGGAAGGGACCGCGGGCGGCCCGCCATCAGACAACAGGCCGATGTTGCTGATCACGTCGAACACGACATCAGGCACGGCGACGGGATCGCAGGCATTGGCCCAGGCGAGCATCTGACCATCACTGATCGTGACACCAAGGTCAGCGCACAGTTCGTTCAGGCGATAAAGGTCGTTCACGCGATCAAGCTCGTTCATCGGATCAGGGGTTGATCGGGACCACAGCTTCCGGGGTGTGGGTCAGGAAGGTGAAGGCTTCCTCGAAGTAAAGGGTCACGGTCTCGATGTCGTGGGAAAGGTAGCCAATGGAGAGGTCCTGGCCCAGGTAAAGCTCGAAGTCGCCGCCCCTGGTTGACATGACGTACGCGCCTTCGATGGCCGGTGCCCAGACGATCGGGCCGTCGACCAGCTTGGCGAGATGCTGGCGGACCGGGTAGCCGTGGTCCGAGGTCTCGCTGACCGCGGTGTAGGCCTCGGCGCTGAGCACCAGCGCGAAGGGCCCGCCGACGCCGGCCAGACGCAGGGTCTCCAGAGCGCCGCTGACCAGGTCCGGGTACATCGTGGCATCGGCCGGCAAACCTATCGCGGCGTTGGAGGACGACTTCCTGATGCCGGCGATGCCGGCCGCGGCGTATCCGTCGAAGACCGCTCGGTCCTCGGCCAGCGCGATCTGCCTGGCAGCGTCCTTGACCGGCTGCCAGTCAGGGTCCTCGGCACCGCGCTCCACGTCGTCGACGGCCTCGCGGCTGACCGCGAAAGGCACACGGAACTCGACGACGGGCTGC
This sequence comes from Streptosporangiaceae bacterium, assembly GCA_035509195.1. Taxonomy (GTDB): domain Bacteria; phylum Actinomycetota; class Actinomycetes; order Streptosporangiales; family Streptosporangiaceae; genus Chersky-822. Next base: position 8,772 of record DATJLT010000168.1, read on the forward strand.
GCGATGCGAGACCGGGCGATGACGCCTTCTGCCGGGGCCTTGAGGCTGGCGAGATGGCCGGTGCCGACCGCTGAAAGCACCTCATCGCCCGGTTCGGTCACGTCGACCACCCGGCGGCCTGCCAGGTTGAGCGTGAACGTGCGCTTGGCCTCCTCCTCGATGCTTGCCCAGGCCGCTGCCGAGATCGGGGCTAGCTCGCGATGCAGGTTGTTCATGCTGAGGGCTCCTTTTTCAGGCCGCCAATACGCAGCGAACCGCTCACGGCGGTAGGCGGCGACTTCGTCGGCGCGTCGGGCAGGTCATCGAGAAAATCCAAGGTCGGCACGAAAAACAGACAGCCGGTAACAGCGGTCGAGAAGTCGAGTATCCGGTCATAGTTCCCTGGCGGACGGCCGATGAACATGTTGACGAGCATTTGCTCGGTGACGCTCGGCGTCGCCGAGTAAGCGATGTAGTAGGTGCCGAACTCGCCTCCGCTCGGCACGCCGAACGGCATGTTGGCCCTGAGGATCTGGCGCTGGGTGCCGTCAGGGTCGATCAGCGTGTTCGCGGCAACGTGGGAGTTGCTCGGCTTGATGTCATCGGGCATCTCGATGTCGGACAGCTTGCTGCGCCCGATGACCTTTTCCTGCTCCTCGACAGGAAGCTTGTTCCACGCGTCGAGGTTATGCAGGTACTTCTGAATGATGACGTAGCTGCCGCCGGCGAAGTCCTGGTCTTGCTGGCCGATGATGGCAGCGGCGGCGGCAGCAGCCCCGGCAGGATTCTCCGTGCCGTCGACGAAACCGATCAGGTCCCGCTCGTCGAAGTACCTGAACCCGTGAACCTCGTCGCAGACCGTGACCTGGCCAGACAGCCGGCTCATCACCTGGGCGACGAACTCGAAGCACAGGTCCATCCGGTTGGCCTTCACGTGGAACAGCAGGTCACCAGCGGTCGCCGGGGCACGGTACCTGGCGCCGTCCAAGGCGGTGAACGGATGCAGTTCGGCCGGGCGCGGTCCGGCGAAAAGCCGGTCCCAGGCGTTCGAGCCGATGCCAAGCACGACCGCCAGCTTGCCCTCAGGGAGACGGAACCCGACCGAGCGCTCAAGGCCGGTCAGATCGGAAAGCAGATCTCTGACCGTGTCCTCGCCACCCGGGTTAATGGTCACCACGAGGAAGATCGCGGCGGCAGTCAGCTGGGTTAGTACCGGCTGAGATTCCGGCGGTGCATCGGGCACCAGGAAAGTCTCCCATACGCCGCCCGGCCATCAGAGGAACGGCACGGACAACGATCATCCCGCGACGTCAGCGGGCCGGATGCTCCTGCCGTCAGCTTGCCTTGCGCATCGGGCGCGCAGTACCCGCTGCGGCGGGCTGGCCGCAGGCCTCGCAGACCACCTGGGCGGTAAGCCGGTGACCGCACTGGTGCTCGAGGATCATGGGGGGCTCGCCGTCACGGCGCAGGTGCTCATCACCCCACCGCATGAGCGTGAGGATCACCGGATAAAGGTCAAGGCCGGCCGGCGTCAGGAAGTACTCGTAGCGGACCGGGTGCTCTGAGTACTGGCGGCGTTCCAGAATCCCGGCGGCGGTGAGGGCACGAATCCTGGCCGCCACGGTGTCGCGCGGCCCGCCGATGCGGCGCACCATCTCATCGAACCTGCGGTTGCCGAGGAAGACCTCGCGAACGACGAGCAGCGCCCACTTCTCGCCCACAACCTCCAGGGTCCTGGCGATCGAGCACTCTCTCGGTTCAGCCATGACACGCAGCCTACCACCTAAGTCCGAAAACTGGACGCACCAAGGGAGGCGCGTTATAGTGGGTCCGAAATCTGGACTCACTAGAACGTCGAAGCCGAGCAGAAGGACAGTGACGTGGTCTCCACTCCCCCGATGGTCACCAGCCAGGTCCGTGCCGAGACCCGCCAGAAGAAGACCGGCCTGATCGTGGCGGTGCTCGCCCTGGCCGTGTTCATGTCCAGCCTTGACCTGTTCATCGTGAACCTGGCGTTTCCTTACATCGGCAAGGAGTACGCGGGCACCAGCCTCGGCTCGCTGTCCTGGGTGCTCAACGCCTACACGATCGTCTTCGCGGCCGTGCTCGTGCCCGCAGGGCGCTGGGCAGACCGCATCGGCAGGCGGCGGGTCTTCATGGCCGGCCTGATCGGGTTCACGGCCGGGTCGCTGATCTGCGGGCTCGCTCCCGGAGTGCCCGCGCTGATCGGAGCCAGGATCATCCAGGCCGCAGGCGCGGGGCTGATGGTACCCGCCTCGCTGTCGCTGCTGCTGGCCTCGGTTCCCGCGGCCGTGCGTGCCAGGGCGATCGGCGCCTGGGCAGCGTTCGGGGCGCTCGGCGCCGCCCTTGGCCCGGTCATCGGCGGCAGCCTGGTGCAGCTCAACTGGCGCTGGGTGTTCTGGATCAACCTCCCCGTCGGCCTCGTCGCGATCGCGCTGACGACCAGGTCCGTGCCGGAAAGCCGTGACGAGCACATCACGGGGCGGCCGGACATCGCGGGTGCCGGACTGCTGGCCGCGGCGGTAGGCCTGCTGGCTTACGGGCTCGTGAAGGCGCCCGACTGGGGCTGGGGCTCGGCCGCGTTTCTCGGCACGCTGGCGGCAGCGGTCGGTTGCGGGGCGGCGATGGTGCTTCGGTCGCGGGTGCACCACTCGCCGGTGATCGAGCTTGGGCTGCTGCGGCTTCGCACGTTCAGCGGATCCTTCGCCGCGTCGATCTTGTACTACGGCGCCTTCGGCGCGTTCGTGCTGAACTCGGTGGAGTTCCTGACCGGGGTATGGCACTACTCAGCGGTACTTGCCGGGCTCGCGATCGGGCCTGGGCCTCTCATGGTGCTGCCATTCGCCAGCTACGTGGCCCCCCGTCTGGCGGCCCGCCTAGGAGGGCCCGGCCGGGTAGCGGTCATCGGCTGCTTCGTCAACGCCGGGGCGATGCTGCTGTGGTACAGCCAGATCCAGGCTGCTCCTGCCTACCTGACGCACTTGCTCCCGGCGCAATTGCTGGGAGGGGCCGGTGTCGGGCTCAGCATTCCGTCGCTGCTCGGGGCGGGGACCGCTGAGTTGCCGCCAGGGCGATTCGGTACCGGAAGCGGGATCTTGAACATGGCCAGGCAGATCGGGACCGTGATTGGGGTGGCCGGCCTGGTGGCGATCTTGTCCAAGCTGGACGTCACCGACCCTGTTAACACGTTCAGGCATGCGTTGCTGCTGATCATCGGTCTGTTCGCGGCCGGCGGCGTGGTGTCAGGCGCGCTGCTGACCGCCCGCTCCGTGCGACCGCCGGCATCGCAGGCGCCCCAAGCCCTCTAGGGGAAATCCTTTCCGCTGGCGATACTGAGGATGGCCGAAACACCCCAGAAGGGCCGAGAGGGAACGTCTCCATGAACCGAGCCATTCGCACCAGAATCGCCATCGTCACCACCGCGGTCGCCTGCGCCGCTGTCCTCGGGTCCGCGGTCACTCTCGCGGCCGCAGGCGCGCAGGCGGCACCGCCGAGGCCCGCCTCGACGCCTCAGTGCAAGTCATCGAACCTCGAGATCTGGCTCGGCCTGAACGGAGACGGTGCGGCCGCAGGCACCACCTATTACCCGATCGAGTTCACCAACAACGCCTTCAAGACGCACACCTGTTACGTCTCTGGCACTCCGACCGTCTACGCGCTGAACAGCAAGGGCCAGAAAATAGGACCGGTGCTCAAGGGCACGGCAAGCGGCAAGAAGATCACGCTCAAGCCAGGGCAGACCGCCTACGCCAGAATCGGAATCGTGGACGCCGGAATCATCGCCGGGTGCGGTCAGACGACCGGCGCAGCGCTCGAAGTCACTCCGCCAGGAACGTCTGGCACCCAGCTCATTTCCAGTTTCACGTTCCCCGTCTGCAAGAACAAGCAGTACATGCATTCCTTGAAGGCCACCTCCGGGGTCGGCGTGCCGTAAGGCAGAAACCAGACGGGTCAGCCGCGCATGCCCAGGTAGCCGGCGAAACGCTCATCGACCTGCTCGCCGGTGAGCCCGAAGTCTGACAGCGAGTACCGGTGACGGGAAGAGAACCCCCCTGGCCCGGCACCGGTGCCCGCCGACTCTGCCGAGGTCGCCTTCATCGCGTCCATGACCGCGCCGGTGAGTTCGATCCCGAAGTACTCATAGACAGACTCGATCGTACCGAGCGGGTCGGCGACGAAGTCCTCGTACCAGACGTCGCAGAACCTCGCCTGGTCGTAGCGCTGCCTCGCCTCAAGGAACTCCTCGAGGCCGCGCGCCCACAACTCAAGCTGATCGGCGCCGATGACCGCACCCGTGAAACGCTCTGACCAGCCGGCCGTCGCGTGCGCCGACAGGCTGCATGCCGAGGCGATCGCGACCCTGGGCCGCCGGTGTGTCTGGATGAACAGCGCGTCCGGGTAGACGGCAAGCATCTCGTCGAGCGCGAACAGGTGACTGGGATTCTTCAGCACCCAGCGCCGGCCGGCGTCGTTCATGCCGATGAGCTGGAGGTTCCGCTTGTGCCTGCGGTAGGCGTCGCGCCAGCCCCTGGCCCGCAGCCATGACGAGTAAGTCGGCACGTGCGCCAGGCACTCGAACGAGATCGACCGCATGGACTGCCTGAGCAGCCGCCAGCACTCCTCGACCTGATCGGCGGCGAGATGATGCAGGCCCATGAACTCGGGATGCTCGACATGGTGCTGCTGGTAACCCGCCTGCATCGCAACGAAAAGAGCGTCATTCTCCCAATTAGCACGGGGTGGCCGTGGCTGCGGCGCCTGGGTCAGCCACAGCTCGAGACCCTGGTGTCGCGGATCGGAAGTCAGCAGCCGGTGCAGGGCGGTAGTGCCCGTTCTCGGGAGGCCGGTCACGAAGATCGGCTGGCTGATGCTGACGCTGGCGTAGTCCGGGTTCTGCTTCCACGCAGCCTCGCTGAGCAGCCTGGCCACCATCGCCTCGCGCAGGAATACCCTGCTCATCTTCCGGCCAAGTGGCGTCAGCTTCTCATCGCGCTCGTAGGAGGCGAGCAGCACCGCAAGCCCGTCGAGATACTCGTCGTCGCCGAAATCGTTCAGGCCAGTGAGCCTCGTCGCGGAGGCGTGCAAGTCACCGACGGTACCGACGTTGTCGCGCGGCGGCCGCGCCGCGGCCGGATCGTCCCCGGCGTCGGGCTCACGGCGCACGGACGCCGCGAAGGCCGGATTCATCTTGGGCAGCCGGCTCAATGGTGGTACTCCCCGCAGTTCACGTCGATGCACTGCCCGGTGATGGCGCGAGCCATCGGCGAGGAGAGGAATACGACCGCGTCGGCGATCTCGTCGGGCAGCGGAAGCCTGCGCAGGTCGATGTTCTCGGCCGTTTCGTCGTAGACGTCCTGAGGGTCGATGCCTCGCTTCTTCGCCAGGTAGCCGAAGTACCACTGGAGGTTGTCGCCCCAGATGTGACCTGGCGCGACCGAGTTCACCCGCACGCCGTCTGGGCCGAGTTCGGTGGCCAGCGACTGGGCAACCGCGAGCAGCGAGGCCTTGGTCGCCTTGTACGGGCCCATGCCGCGCTGCGAGAACCGCACGACCATGGAGTTGATCATGGTGACCGAGCCTGACGTCTCCTTGAGCGCGGGAGCGAACAGCCTGGTCATCCGCAGCGCCCCGACCACGTTGGTATGGAACGCGGCGGTCATCGCGTCGAGATCGACCTTGAGCAGGTCCTTGATCGGCGGCATCGCCAGCGCGTTGTGCACCAGCGCGTCCGCCCGCCCGAACTCATCGAGCGTCGCCCGCATCAGCCGCTCGCACGCTTCCGGGTCTGTCACGTCGGTGGCAACGCTCAGCGCCCGCCGGCCGATCGCCTTGACCTCGGCGGCAACGTCGTCGAGCTTGCTCTGAGTACGCGCGGCCAGCACCACATCAGCGCCCTGCACGGCACTGCGGATCGCGATCGAGCGGCCGAGCCCTGGCCCGATCCCTGAGACGACGACTACCTTGTCCTGCAGCAGCATCACGGTTCTCCCGCACTAAGTACAGCGGATTCGAAGTGGGGTGTCACGTTTATCCCAGCATCCGCCGTGCTACGGCGGATTGCCGTGCGGCGATCCGCTTCGCGTAGCCCCGGTTCGTGATCTCGGACAGCTCGAAGAACGGCAGGTGCCGCGGAATCTCCTCGAACGCGACGACCTCTGCGTGAGGGCCGTCGGCGGCGGTCAGCTCCCTGGTCAGCCGCTGCCAGCGGAGCTGCAGGTAGCCGCGCTGGTGCCCGGTGCATTCCAGCCAGTTCACCACGCCGGGGTCCCGCTCGCTGACCACGAACCTGAGCATCCCGTCCGGGTCATGCAGGGCCTGATCGGCCGTGAGACTTGTCTGGTGATTGATGTAGTCGAGCGAGATGTACCACATGCTGCCGAGCTGGAAGCCCTGGTAAGGGGCGACGTCCTTGGGCGCGGCAGGGACCGTGATGATCATCGCCTGGTCCTCTGCGAGGTCGTAGTGCCCGACCGACGAGAACTGCGTGGTCAGCCCGCCCGGGGTGTTCCTCGGCTCGGTCAGCGTGTTCACCGGTAGCTGGAGGTAGAACCATTCGGGAAACTGCAGGAAGGTCTTCAGGCGCGAGATCAGGATCTTGCCGGCGACGCCGTAGCGCTTGGCGAGCGCGCTTGTGTCGGGCGGCACGGGCGCCTGACCTTCGCCGCCGGCCCGCCTGATCGTGATCAGGCCGCGCTGCTCGGACGCCCA
>DATJLT010000169.1:0-17792 GCA_035509195.1 Streptosporangiaceae bacterium
AGCAAGGCCACGGGATTGCAGGCACCCGATGTCGCCAAGCAGGCAGCCAGCCAGTCAGCCACCGGACGGTTCAGCTCGCCAGAGGAAATCGCCGGCCTGGTGCTCTTCCTCGCCAGCGACCACGCCGCGAACATCACGGGCGCAATCTTCACCATCGACGGCGGCCTGGTGCCGACCTGGTGAGCGCGCTCGCCGGCTAGCGTCAGTGCCATGCCTTCCAGTTGGCCTTCGGCGTCATACGAGCAATGGTCCGCGACGTGCGACACCCTGCACGCGCACACGCAGGTACTCGGCAAGCTGGCCGTCAAGCTGGCACCGCCAGAGCCGCAGTTGCAGCACGCGGCGCTGCGCCTCACGGCGCGAGGCTGGGAAACCTTGCCACTGCCTGCCCCCGACGGCTCAGGGTCCTTCGTCGTCGCGCTTGACCTGCACAGGCACGAGGCCGTCGTCGAGCACAGCGACGGCCGTTCCGAGCGCGTTGCTCTCACGCCTGACCGCCCGGTCGGCACCGTGACCCGCGAACTGCTCGGCGCGATCGCCGGCCTGGCCGGGCCGGTCCGGATCGACCCGACCCCGCAGGAAGTGCCGTGGACCGTACCTCTCGACCAGGACGAGGAGCACTCAAGGTACGACGCCGAGCAGGTCGCGAGCTATTTCGCCGCCGCGACGCAAGCCGCCCTCGTGCTCGCCGACTACCGGGCGCCGTTCCGGGGCCGGTCGACTCCGGTGAACGCCTGGTGGGGTTCCTTCGACCTGGCCGTCAGCCTGTTCTCGGGCAAGCCCGCCGATCCTCCGTCCGCCGACTTCATCATGCGGAACGCGATGGACTCGCAGGAGGTCGCCATGGGCTGGTGGCCGGGGGATCCGAGGCATCCGCAGGCCGCCTTCTACGCCTATGCTCACCCGGCACCTGACAGTTTCAGCAAGTACGACCCTCCGACCCCTGGCGCGCACTGGGACGCCACGATCAGCGAGTTCATACTTCCCTGGGACGACGTCCGCGCGGCAGAAGACCCGCACGCCGTAGCTGTCCAGTTCGCACGTGACCTGTTCCTGCACTCCTGCGAGGTCTGCGACTGGGATCCCAAGCTAGCCGCCACCGCCCAGGGCAACCCCCCGCCCGTCACCTGACCCGGCCAGGCCGGTACAGGGATATCTTCTCCTTGCCACTCCCTGTGTAAAGGCGGAGCCTTGGACTGTGGGTCGATTCTGCCGCTGATCAAGAGGGCAGAGGCGGAGGGTTACGGCGACCCGCCGCCACTGCGGCACGACGAGCTTCCTATTCTGGAGGACTGGACTCCATATCTGCTAGTCGCATATGTCTTTGATCATCCTGACCATTTTGAATACGTGACCTTCGGTCATTGCGAGCAACTGGGGCTGCGGACCGGGGATCTGCGAGCCCTTGCCGTTGGCAATCTCATGAAGCGCCGGCCGTTCCCGGAGATCAGGCAGATACCTGGCGCGGCGATGTTCGTGCTGGACGGTGACCTTGAGTCCAGCCTTCTGCTGGTCAATGAAATCTGGTCTCGTGTCGCGCCCTCTTTTGATGGCGACCTGATCGCGGCCGTGCCAGCGCGGGACATACTGCTGGTCACCGGGTCGGGAGTGCCGGATGGCATGTCCGTGCTGCGGCACGGCATCGATTCGGTCTGGCGCAGGTCGGAGACGAGGCTACTGCTCACGAAGTCACTGCTGTTCAGGGACGAGACCTCCTGGCGTCATTGAGGTGCACTCCCGACGACCGCACACTCCAGGCCAGCAGCATCAGATGCCCAACGATGCTGTACGCCCGGTCCCGGCTACAGCATCAAAGTCGCAGCGATGTCACGGCGGCAGCATCAAGTGGCCATCGTTGTCGCTGAAACCGCCCCGCCAGCAGCAACGCAGGGCCATAGATGCTGCTTGCCCCGGCGCGATGCGCCGGCTGAGGCTCGGGCCACCTGATGCTGGCCTGGCAGCGCCCGGCTAAGGTTTCCGAGAGTCACCCCTAGCGAGCAGAATCAGGACAAACCGCGCGATGAGCCAGCCCGCCTCAAGCCCAGGCCCGCTCGCCGGGCTGCTCGTCGCCGACTTCACCCGTGTCCTGGCCGGCCCTTACTGCACGATGCTGCTCGCCGACCTCGGCGCTGACGTGATCAAGGTCGAGAGCCCGGCGGGCGACGACACCAGGCACTGGATGCCGCCGGTCACCGCAGAGGGCACGTCCACTTACTACCTGTCGATCAACCGCAACAAGCGGTCCGTCGTGCTCGACCTCACCAGCGCGGACGACCTGGCACTGGCCAGGGAACTGGCCCGCCGCGCGGACATCTTGGTGGAGAACTTCAAGCCGGGCGGCCTGACCAGGTTCGGCCTGGACTACGACGCCGTCCGGGCCGGCAACGACTCGGTCATCTACGCCTCGATCACCGGCTTCGGCTCCGCGGGCGGTGCCGCCTTGCCTGGCTACGATCTCCTGGTCCAGGCGATGTCGGGCCTCATGAGCCTCACCGGCGATCCGGAAGGGCCGCCCTACCGGGCCGGCGTAGCGATCTTCGACATCGTCGCCGGCCTGCATACGGCGATCGGCATCCTCGCCGCGCTCGGTCACCGCACGGCGACAGGCGAGGGCCAGCACGTCGAGGCCAGCCTGCTCGCCTCGGCAATGTCAGGCCTGGTCAACCAGGCCAGCGCGGTCCTGACCGGCGGCGTCGTCCCGTTCCGCATGGGCAATGCCCACCCGAGCTTGTTTCCCTACGAGCCGCTCCCGACCGCCGACGGCGAACTCGTGGTCACAGCAGGCAATGACCTCCAGTTCAGAAAGCTCTGCGCCGCCTTGCAAGTGCCGCACCTGGCACTCGACCCTAAATTCTCTTCTAACGCCCAACGGACAGCCAACCGCTCTGAGCTGAAGGAACTGCTCGTCGAACAGCTACGCCGGCGCACGTCGGCCGAGTGGTTCAGCGAACTCACCGCGGCGGGGGTACCGTGCGGTCCCATCAACACGGTGGATCGCGGCATCGCGTTCGCGGCCGAGATCGGGCTTGACCCGGTCGTGATGTCCGGGCAAGGCGAGCACGCGGTACCTGTCACCAGGCACCCTGTTACTTACTCGCGAACGCCGCCCCGCTACGACCTGCCGCCGCCCGCGCTGGACGAGCACGGGGCGGAGATCCGTGACTGGCTGGCCAGCCCCGCAGGAGGACTGAGATGACCAACGACCCGCGCTTGCCGACCTCGCTTGGCACGTCAGACCGCGACTCGATCACGGTGCTCGGCCAGGACCTGGCGGCTGACCTGATGGGCAAGGTCACGTTCGGTGAACTGGCTCTCTGGCTGGCAACCCAGCGGCGGCCGACATCATCGGAGGTCAGGGTCTTCGAGGCAGTCCTCGTCGCGCTGGCCGATCACGGTTTCACTCCTACCGCGATCGCGACCAGGGTGACGTACCTGAGCGCCCCCGACTCGGTGCAGGGCGCGCTGGCGGCGGGGCTGCTCGGCGGCGGGTCGCGGTTCCTCGGCGTGACCGAGGACGCCGGCCGGTTCCTGGCCGAGACCCTGGCGAGAGCCGAGCCGCCGGCCGACGATGCCGGGTACGACGCTCTCGCGCTCGACGCGGTAAAACAGGCCCGCGCCACCGGCCGGTTCGTGCCCGGTCTCGGTCACCCGGTTCACAAGGACACCGACCCGCGCACGCCCGTGCTGATCGAGATCGCCAAGGAAGAAGGCCTGTACGGGCCGCACCTTCGCCTCTTCGAGGCGATCGGCCGTGTCAACGCGGAGGTTCTCGGCAGGCGACTTCCGCTGAACGGTGCGGGTACCTGCGGTGCCGCGCTGGCCGATCTCGGTCTTCCGCCTGGACTGCTGCGCGGGTTCGCGCTGCTCGCGAGGACGGCAGGCCTCCTCGGCCATATCGCTGAAGAGCAGCGCCGGCCGATCGGCATGGACATATACCAGATGGTCGAGGAGCACGCGGACTATCAGCCGCCAGTAGATCGTTGAACGTTCATGCAACCTGCTAGGGTAGTGGCCATGCGCTTGCTCAGAGCACGTGAAATCCCCGGAAGGCTCGCCACCGGGGCGTACATCCTGCACACCGGCCTGGAAAAGTGGAATGGCGATGAGGCCAGGGCCGAAGGAGTGCACAAGGCCGCCTCGAACGCGTTTCCCTTCCTTAAGGACATTCCGCCTGCCCAGTTCCTCAAGCTGCTCGCAGGCAGCGAGATCGCGATCGGAACCGCTCTTCTGTCGCCTTTCGTGCCGACCGCTCTGGCGGGTGCCGCACTGACCGGTTTCTCCGGTTCGCTGCTCGCCATGTACGCGCGGACCCCGGCGATGCGCAAGCCGGGAAGCATCTGGCCGAGTCAGGCAGGGACGGGCGTGAGCAAGGACGTCTGGATGCTCGGCATCGGACTCGGGCTCCTCACCGACGCGCTGATCGACCGGTAAGTGACAGTCGAGTACGTCTTCGCCGGTCTCGTCGTGAGCGACCGTGACGAGGCCGCTGCCTGGTACTCGCGGCTGTTCGGCCGCTCGCCTGACATGCTGCCCAACGAGGCCGAGGCCGCGTGGCAACTGACCGAGTCCGCGTCGGTGTACTTGCTGGCCGACCCCGCGAGGGCCGGACACGGCGTGCTCACGCTGATCGTCGACGATCTGGACGCCGAACTGGCGGCGATCGCGGCCAGAGATCTTGTCACCAGGCCTGCCGAGGAAACCCCCGCAGGCCGCACCTGCAAGCTCACCGATCCCGACGGCAACAGCATCCAGCTCGCGCAGCTCGCCTAGAGTTCCTTCTCGAACCAGTGGTGCGCGTAAACGACGTCGTTGAAGGCCGGGACCTCGCGGTAGCCAGCTGACCGGTACATGCTGATCGCTTCGGTCAGGTTCCTGTTCGTCTCCAGCCTGACAACGCCGGCCCCGTTCGCGGCGGCCTGCCGTTCGAGTTCTGTCAGCAACCGCCGCCCGAGCCCGAGCCCGCGTGCGGACCGGGCTACCCACATCCGCTTGATGTCAGCCGGCCCCTCGCCGTGAAGCTTCAGCGCCCCGCAGCCGACCGGCTCGTCGTGCAACGTCGCGACCAGGAACAGCCCGGCCGGCGGCGTCATCTCCTCATCGCTCGCGGTCAGGTCCTGATCCGGGTCATAGCCTGCGTCGAACCGCTCCCCCAGCTCAGTGAAGTAGGCCAGCAGACAGGCGCGAGCGTCCGCGTGCCTCGGGTCGGTGACCTGTACCCGCACCATCGAGGCAACCATCAGCCGCTCAACCTCGGCCATCGCCGCGACCAGGCTGGACCGCTGCCGCTCGTTCAGCGGCTCGAGTATCGAACTCGCTGCCACGTCGGCCCGCCGGTCAAGCTCGGCCAGCTCGGCCAGCCCGAGCTCGGTCAGCCTGGCCGTCCGCACCCGACCGTCGGCCACGCTCGGCGCTACCTCCACGAGACCGTCGCCGTGAAGTGCCCGCAGCAGCCGGCTGAGGTATCCGGAGTCAAGGTCAAGCCGCGACCGCAGCCGGCGCACATCGGCGCCCCCGCCGTCGGCCCCGATCTCCCAAAGCAACCGCGCCTGACCCAGCGGCCGGTCCCGCGCCAGGAACTCCTCATCAAGCGCCCCGACTCGCTGAGTCACCGTCCGGTTGAACCGCCGCACCTGCTCGAGCATCGCCACGTCCATTCTCTGACCTTAGTCAGTAAAAATAGGGAAGGCGACCCCGACCCGGCCTGCCCAGCAGCAACGAGAAGCCATCGATGTCGTTGGCCAGGGCCGCGTGACAGCAATGTTGGCTACCTGATGCTGCGGGATGAGCATCAGGTTTCCAACGTCGTCGTTGCCGCCTAGCCGGGCTACGACATCAACGGGTCAGCGATGCTATGACTTCCGGCGGGACGCCCGCCCGCCTGATCCAGACCTGACGTTGCGTGGCCGAATGACTACGTCCGGTGGACTTCGTCGGCCGCTCAGGGCCTCAGTCCGAACGAAGGCCGGCCAAGTTGCGGCGGCAGTGCCCGGTAGGCGTCTCTGACCCAGGCGCAGAGCAGCGGCCGGGTGTCGCGCGGGTCGATCAGGTCCTGGACCCCGAACCGTTCGGCCGTGCGGAACGGCGAACTGACCGCCGCGAGTTCCCTGCGGAGCCGCTCGACCTCGGCCTCGCGGTCATCGGCCTGCTCGAGCTGAGCGCGGAACGCGGCCTCGACACCGCCGCGCAGCGGCAGCGAACCCCAGTCACCCGACGGCCACGCCCACGACCGCCCGGCCCGGTGCCTGTTCACCTGTCCCGCCCCCGCGACCCCGTACACCCGCCGCACCACGATCTCCGCCTGCGGCACCCGAGCCTGGTACACGGCGGCGATCGCGCGGGCACCGTACCGCACGGTGCCGCGTTCCTCCGCGACCCGCCCGATCGTGATCCCGCCCTGATCGGTGAGGCTCACCAGCGGCAAGTGAAAGGCTTCGCACAGGTCGACGAGGCGGGTGATGGCCTGAGCTCCCTCGAGCGACATCGTCGTGCCGCGGTAGGGGTCGGTGGCGAGCACGCCGACGGGATGCCCGTCGAGCCGCGCCAGCGCGGTAACCGTGGCACCGCCGTATTCGGCATAAGCGAAGACCGAGCCCAGGTCGAAAATCACCTCAAGCATCGGCCAGATTCGATAAGGGCGTCTCGGATTGCGCGGCACCGCGCTGACCAGCATCTCGTCCCGCCGGTCAGGGCGGTCGGTCCCGGCCGCCACGGGCGGAAGCTCGTGCACGCTTGACGGCAGGTAAGAAAGGAACCGGCGGATGACGTCGAAGGCCTCATCCTCGGTCGATGCGAACCGCTCGATCGTGCCATTGCGCCGGTGAATGGCGACGCCGCCGAGTTCCTCTTTGCTCAGGTTCTCTCCCGTGCCGCCGAGCACGACCGGCGGCCCGGCAGTGAAGAGCTGCCCGATCCCCGTCACCATCACGGCCAGGTGCGACATAACCAGCCGCGCGGCCCCGAGCCCGACGACCGGCCCCAGGCAGGCAGCGACGACCGGCACCAGCGACAGGTTGTCCACGACCGCGTCCCAGCCAGGATTGACGGGCAGGTACGTATACCCGGTCTCGTACGTGGTCTTGACGCTGCCGCCGCCGCTGGCGCCGTCAAGCAACCGCACGACCGGAAGCAGCAGTTCTCCCGCGTACTGCTCGGAGAAGACCTGCTTGGCGTGGATGGCGGCATCGCCAGAGCCGCCCCTGACCGTGAAGTCATCGGCACCGAGCATCACGGGCCGGCCATCGATCGTCGCCGTCCCCGCCACGAAGTTAGCCGGCTGAACGGAGATCAGCCCGCCAGCTTCGTCGTAACGCGCGAACCCGGTGAGCGCACCGATCTCGGCGAAGCTGCCAAGATCGGCGAGCCGCTCAACCCGCTCGCGGACAGTAAGCCGCCCAGAGGCTAGCTGCCGCTCAACCTTGTCAGTACCGCCCATCGCGAGCGCCAGCTCGCGCCGTCGCCTGATCTCCTCGATCTCAGGCGTCCAGTCCATGCCCGAAATCGTATAGTGACGCCATGCCTGAGCCGCCGTCCGCGTCGATTGCCGAGGTCATTTCCCGCATGGAAGCGATTGAAGCCGCGCTTCCGGCTTCGGACGGGCTGGCCTGCTTTAACCGGATGTACCTGGAGGTGACCCAAAAGGTCGATGCTCAGGTGAAGGCGGGCTTCTTCGCTGACCCCGGCTTCGTCACTCAGCTCGACGTCACGTTCGCGAATCTTTACTTCGCGGCGGCGGACGCCGCCGGTCAGGCGGAGAGCGTGCCTGCCGCCTGGCGGCCTCTCATCGAACAGCGGGCCGACGGCAGGATCGAGCCGATCCAGTTCGCGCTGGCGGGCATGAACGCGCACATCAACCACGACCTGCCGATCGCGGTCGTCCAGGCCTGCCTGGCCTTGAATACCTCCCCGGCCGCCGGCGATCATCATGCGGACTACCAGAAAGTGGACCAGTTGCTCGACTCGATCGAGCAATCGGTCAGGCGCTCCTTCGAGTCGAGGCCGGAACTGCTCGTCGACCGGCACCTCCGGGCGGTCTGCAACCTGATCGGCAACTGGTCGATCACCTCGGCGCGGGACGTCGCCTGGAGCAACAGCCTCCTGCTCTGGCAGGTGCGGGGGGACGTGCTTGCCTACCAGCTCGCATGCGACGGGCTGGCCGCGAGCACGGACCTGGCAAGTCACTTGCTGCTCGTTGACGTCTGAGCATGTCATCCTGATCTAAGCAGGAACCTCTAGCCGAATGCGGACCACGGCCATGACAGCTCCCACGCACAGCGAGCACGGGCTCGCGGTCGCGACCTTGGTGAGCTGGCTGCTGGCCGAGGCGTTTGGTGCGTACATGCTGAGCTCGTGGCTCGGGCGAGGCGGGCACCGGGCTCCGGCCGAACCAGGCGGAGTACCACGATCGGTGATCTTCGGGCACGCCGGGCTCGCCTTCACCGGTTTCGTCTTCTGGGTCAGTTTCGTGCTGTCCGGCGTGGCGGCGCTGTCCTGGCTCTCTGTCGGCTTCCTCGCCCCGGCCGTCGGCCTCGGCATCTCCACGGTGACCTTGTGGACGCCTTATCCGGCCCGCCAGCCGGAGACGCAGCCCGACGTGCTGGTGTACGACGGCATGCTGGGAATATCCAACGACGAGCAGCTCACCGCTGTACTTGAGGACGAAGCGCTGACCACCAAGCTGGTCGACGAACTGGTCGCGAGCGTGCTCTCACGTCCGCAACCGGCGCCGCGCCGGGCCAGGGTCCAGTTCTCGCCGCTGATCCCGGCCGCCCACGGCATCTTCGCGCTCATCACGATCGCGCTGGCGGTGCTCGCCGCCGTAACCTCCGCTAAGTGATATCAATGGGCCATGCCAGACACGCCGCACCTCCTCGACGTGCTCACGCTCGAACGGCTTGACGCCGATCTGTTCCGGTCGGCCGTCGTATACGACGACCCTTACGGCCTGTACGGAGGCCAGGTCGCAGCTCAGGCACTCCGCGCCGCCGCAGAGACCGTCGCCGCTGACCGGCACCCGCACTCTCTCCACGGGTACTTCCTCAGCCGGGGAGACCCGACCAGGCCGGTTCTCCTGCACGTCCACAGGGACAGGGACGGCCGTTCATACTCCAACCGGCGCGTCATCGCGGTGCAGAACGGCGTGGTCATCTTCAACCTGGCCGCATCGTTCCACGTGGACGAGGAAGGCTATGACTTCCAGGCTCATCAGGCACCGGAGGTCACCGGCCCAGAGGAACTTCCCGACTTCACCTTGCACACCCGCATGCTGGGGATCGAGATCAGGATGCCCGAGCAGGCAACAGAGGGGCAGACCTGGCCGTCGCGGGTCTGGTTGCGCTCAAGGGAGAAACTCGACGACGAGACACTGCACGCCTGCGCGCTGACGTACGTGTCCGACATGTTCACCGGACTTGCCTCGGTCAGGGGCATCGCGGACGTGGGCATCGTGACCAGCCTCGACCACGCGGTGTGGCTCTACCGGCGGGTCGCCATGGACGACTGGGTCCTGATGGACCTTCAGCCTGAGTCGACCGCAGGCGGCCGGGGCATGTACACGGGGCGCATCTTCAGCCGGGACGGCACCCTCGCCGCGGGCATAGCTCAGGAGTCGCTGTTCCGGCCGGGAAGCAGACGGCCACGCTGAGCCTGAGCTTTGCCCTCGTGTGCTGCCACTTGCCCTCCGAGTCCGCTGCCTGATAGCTGTTAACCATGTCAATCGCCATCACCGACGAGCACCGCGCGCTCGCCAAGACCGTCTCCGACTTCCTCGCCAAGAACGGCTCGCTGGCCGCGAACCGGGCGCTGCTGACCGCCGGTGCCGAGGAACTGCCGGCGTTCTGGCCTGAGCTGGCTGAGGTTGGCTGGCTCGGGCTTGCCGTGCCCGAGGAGTACGGCGGGTCGGGGTTCGGGTTGCCCGAACTCGTCGTCGTCGCCGAAGGAATGGGCCGGGCGGTGGCGCCGGGACCTTTCGTACCGACGGTGATCGCCAGTTCCGTGCTGGCTGCGATCGGTACTGACGAGCTGAAGGCAGCCTGGCTGCCCGGACTGGCCGACGGCTCGGTGATCGGCGCCGCCGCGCTCGGCGGAGACCTTGAGATACGCGAGGGTAAGGCTTACGGCTCGGCGGGCGTGGTACTGAGCGGGCACCTGGCCGACGTGCTGCTGGTCGGCACCGGTGAGGACGTCATCGTCGTTGACTGCCGTGAAGGCGGTGTCACCGCGAAGATCCCGGCCAACCTGGATCCGGCTCGCCGCGCGGCGCGAGTCACTATCGATGGGACAGCCGCTTCGGTGCTTATTGGCGGCCGGGTAATCCTCACCGACCTGGCGCGGCTGGTCTTCGCGGCGGAAGCGGCCGGAGTCGCCCGTGACTGCACTGAGTCCGCGGCCGAGTACGCCAAGCTGCGGCAGCAGTTCGGGCGGCCGATCGCGATGTTCCAGGCGGTCAAGCATCATTGCGCGAACATGCTTGTGGCGAGCGAGCTGGCCACCGCCGCGGTGTGGGACGCGGCGCGTGCCGACGTTTTCGACCGCGATCAGCTCGGGTACACGGCCGCCATGGCGGCCGTGCTCGCGCTGGCAGCAGCAGACCAGAATTCCCAGCTCAACATCCAGGTACATGGCGGGATCGGGTTCACCTGGGAGCACGACGCGCACCTGTACGTGCGACGGGCGAACGCGATCGCCGCGTTCATCGACGCCGAGGCCGCCGCGCTCGACGTGACCGAGGCCGTGCGCCGCGGTGTCAAGCGTGACAGTCACGTGGACCTGCCGCCTGAGGCAGAGCCGATCAGGGACACGGTGCGGGCGTTCATCGAGCAGGTACGTGACCTGGACGACGCCGCGCGGAAGAAGGCGCTGATCGAGTCCGGGTACGTGGTGCCTAACTGGCCGAAGCCGTGGGGGCGCGACGCGGGCGCGGTAGAGCAGCTCGTGATCGAGGAGGAGTTCGGGAAGGCCGGAATCAAGCGGCAAGGTTACGGCATCACCGGCTGGGTAATCCTGACGCTGATCCAGTACGCGACACCCGACCAGATCTCACGCTGGGTAGAGCCGGCCCTGAACCACGAGGTCGTCTGGTGCCAGCTCTTCAGCGAGCCCAACGCCGGGTCCGATGCGGCCGGGATCCAGACTCGCGGCGTAAGGACCGAAGGTGGCTGGGTCGTCAGCGGGCAGAAGGTGTGGACAAGCGGCGCCCAGATCGCCGACTACGGGCTGGCCACGATCCGCACCAAGCCGGACGCACCCAAGCACGACGGCATCACGATGATGGTCATCGACATGCACGCGCCAGGGGTGACCGTGCGGCCGCTGAGGATGGCGACAGGGAACTCGGACTTCAACGAGGTGTTCTTCGATGACGTGTTCATCGCTGACGAGAGCGTGGTCGGCGAGGTCGACAGGGGATGGACCGTCGCACGGGCAACTCTAGGTAACGAGAGCGTCAGCATAGGCGGCGGCCAGGGCGGCATGTCGCTGCCGGCCGAGACATTCATCGCGCCGCTCGACGCCCATCCTTCGCGGTTGCCAGGGGGTGGCGGCCGGGTCGGGCGGCACATTGCCAGGCTGCAGGCCATGAGCGCGCTTAACCTGCGCACCGCGCACCGGGCAGTGGCCGGCAGCGGGCCAGGGCCTGAGGGCAACGTGACCAAGCTGCTGCTGTCTGAGCTCGGGCACGAGGCCGCGTCCATCCTGGACGCCCTGGCCGGACCTGACCTGGCGTTCCTTGACGGATCTGGGCTGCTCGCCGGGATGCTGGCACTCGGCAACCGCGCCATGTCGATCGCCGGCGGCACCTCAGAGATCAAGCGCAACCAGATCGGCGAGCGGATACTCGGACTGCCACGCGACCCGCTGATCAAGTAGCCGTCCCGAACGGCCGCCCGGCCGGTGCCGGCCGGCGTGCCCGCGCCGGTGCCGCGCCGGCGCCGGGCCGCCCCGCAGGCGGTTTGATCCGGGCATAAGGCGCGTTCCGGGCATTATGCAGGGTCTTGGCGCATCGCTGGCCTTCCGTTGTCGTTTGGGGGCCTGGCCGAGGGACATCGCTGGCTACTTGATGCGGTCCCCGCAACATCGCGGAGCCACCGATGCTGTAGCTGCGGGCCGGGCAACGACATCTGTGGCTCCGCGATGCTGTTGCGGGGGGGCGGGGTCTGCCGAGGGCTGCCGAGGGCTGCCGGGCGCGGCGGGCGGGTGACGCTATCCGGCCTGTCGAGTGGTTTGTGGTGGGTCCGAAAAACCAACCCGTACAGGGTCGCGGCGAAGCGGCGACCCTGTACGGGTTTCAGTTAAGACCGCCGAGGTTTTGCAGCGTTAAAGGGCATTTGCCGGAAGGTAATCCGTACGGGGTCGCGGTCTGGCCGGCGACCCTGTACGGGTTGGTTTTCTGGACGCACCGCGGATGCGGTCACCGCATCAAACGGCGGGCGGGCCTGGGCTGCTAGGGTCGCGGATATGTCAGACGAGACGCCTGTTTCCTACGCCGCAGCGGTTCCCGGGTCAGAGGTACTAAGCAGCAGCGGGAGCAAGATCGGGACACTCGAGCATGTGCTTGAGGTCCCCGAGCTTGACATCTTCGACGGCATCGTCATCCATACGCACCACGGACTCCGCTTCGTCGGAGCCGATAATGTCACCGAGATCACCCGCAGTTTCCTGCGGACCGACCTCGACGACGCGCAGGCAGCGGCACTGCCGGCTCCTGACGGTCCGCCCGTCTACCACGTCGACGCGTTTAAGGACAGCGGAAACAACATGCATGACGTGCTCGGCCGCTTCTTCGGCCGGCCGCACTGGACCCGCGACCACGACTGAATACCTGCCCGCCCGCCGGGAGCGCGGGAGGGCCTGGCCCCCACCAGCCAGGCCCGCCCGCTCCACCCCCGCCGCCGCCGTGGCGACTGCACGCGCTGCCGACGGAGACGTACCGGAGCGACGACTCGGCGTTGCCACGACGGAACCGGCACCTCGCCAGCAACCCGAATCACGTCGCCGCTGCGGCGTCGGCAACGCGCGCGCGACCATTTGCGCCACGGCAGCGGCTATAGGCATAGACCAGCCAGCGCGCTGGCTATGACGCCAAACCGGCAGGTTTTTTGCTAGCTCGTGTGCTTGCCGTTCGCGAAGTCCTTGCCGAACACGCTGACGATGCCGGACATCACCGACGGAGTCCTGATGATCAGCCCAAGCTCACGGTTCTCATTCAATGACGTGTTCGAGAAGTTCTCAGAGCCGATGAACACCCGCGCGTTCTTCGTGCCGTAGTCGGCCAGCACGACCTTGCCGTGGATGTAGAAACCGGTCGATGAACTGTAGTAGGCAATGTGCACGCCGTAGCGGGCCATCCGCTCGAACGTGCTCGTGTACTCGCCGCTCAGGTTCTCACCGCAGACCATGACGTCGACGCCGCGCTTGGCCGCCGCGATCAGGTCATCGACGACGGTCGAGTCACCCATTTCCTCGCTGTAGATGCGAAGGTTCTTCTTCGCGCCGTTGATGACGCCGAGTATCTGCCGCTGCGAGTCCGTCGGCGACCAGACCAGGTCCGCGCCATCGGGCGGCGTGATCGCGTGGTGAGCGAAGTCGGCGTTGAACACCTTGACGATCGCCGCCACGTCCGCCTTGTTGTGGTCAACGACGAGGAAGTCTCGGCTGGTCTTGTAGTAGTTCGCGGTCAGGTTCGCGGTCTCGACGATCGAGGTCGTGTTGTCGAACGTCAGCGTCTTCTGGTGGGTGTAGGTGTATTTGGACCAGGACCAGACGACCTTGATGCCGTGCGACTTGAAGTAGTCGTAGGCGGGCATGTCGGTGCTGGTTTCCTTCTGATCGAGGATGACCCTGACGTCGACTCCGCGCTTGGCCGCCGCCCCCAGGTCGTGCTCGGCCGTCGTGTCGGCGAACTCGAACATCGTGATCTCGATGCTGTGCTTCGCGTGGTTGATCAGGTTGTACACGGTGGAGAAGCCGGCGTTCGGCTCGATGACAAGCTGGTCCGCTGACCCGCCGCCCGAACCGCCAGAGGAGTGGTGAGCCTTATGGTGATGGGCCTTAGCGTGGTGCTTGCTTTTGGCGTGCGACGTCTTGTGGTGCGACGTTATGTGGTGAGACGTTGTGTGGTGAGACGTTGTGTGGTGAGGCTTTTTGTGGTGCGACTTGCCGTGCTGCTTACTGGTGGTCTTGGCGTGAGTTTTATGATGCTTTGAGCCGATAGAAACGGAAATGCTGGGTGTGCAGCCTGCAAGAGCGAGCGCTACGACCACGACGGCGACGGCGATAAGGCGAAAGGAACTAAAGACTCGGGGGCGAGGCACGTGCGGATCCTCCACGCGGAACGGCGCCAGCTCGGCTATTCGGCGCACTGGCCAATAAGTACCCCCGTTAAGGTAGCGAAGCACTCATTCCAGGCCGCCGAACCACGCCGGCTCAACCCCGAATCCGTCTGGCTTGAGCCGCCCTGGCTAGCTGCGACCCGAGCTGCGACTTTCGGTAGCCACATCGTCACCGGCCTGGGACAATCAACGCTTACGAGTTGTCGGGGTAGAGGATTAATACATGTCGGGGATGCCAGGAACCAGCGCCTACACCTGCCCGTACTGCCGGCTGCCGAGCGATGCCAGCGGGCAGGCGTGCCCGAACTGCGGCGCCCCGGTCGACATCAGGCTCAAGGTCAGCAACTCCGGCTGGGTCAAGCAGCCGGAGATCAAGGACATGGCGAGGATCCGCTTCAACCGCTCTACATGCCAGATCAGCGGCACCTTCGTGCCCGTCGCCGAGATGGCGCTCAACCAGGAAGACTGGGTCTACTTCAGCCACCACAACCTCTTGCACGCCGACCCCCAGGTCAGGCTCGACACCTTGAAGATGGCCGGCGGCTGGAACCGGCGGCTGGCCGGCATCCCGCTGTTCATGATGAGCGCCCGCGGCCCTGGCCATGTTGCCTTCAGCGCCGACCGGCCGGGTGACACGCTCGCGATCCCGCTTCCCGCCAACCATTCCGTCGACGTCGTCGAGCACCGCTTCCTCGTCGCCACAGGCAACGTCACCTACCAGTGGCTGAAGTCGGGCATCTGGTTCACCACTAAGAGCGGCGACGACACCGAGTGGCACTACCCGATCGGCCGCTTCGTTGACCGGTTCACCGCGCAAGGCGCGCCAGGACTGCTGCTGTTGCACGGTCCTGGCAACACCTTCATCAGGGACCTGCGGCCGAACGAGCGGATGCTGGTCCAGCCGGGCGGCCTGATCTGGAAGGACCCGAGCGTCCGCATGTCACTGCACTTCGAGTACCCGAGGGGCATGTACTGGTTCTCCTCGGCACGGTGGCAGGCGAAGTCGATCTGGCTGACGCTGACCGGCCCTGGCCGGATCGCGATCCAGTCCGTCTTCCCCCACCCGGAGCCGGTCGGCTACGTTCGCTCAAGCTCGGGCGCGACCAGGCATCAGTGGTGACAGCGGAGCGGATCAGACCGGAATGGCGGCTCCGTTGACGAGGGCGGCGCCAGGCGAGGCAAGATACAAGTAGCTCCTGGCGATGTCGGGGATCTTGGGCCAGGCGGAATGGTCAGAGTTCGGCAGGGCCGCGCGATTGGCCGGGGTGTCGATGATGCTCGGGACGACGCAGTTGACGGTGATCTTCGAACCGCGCACGTCGTCGGCCGCCATCGAGACCAGGTGCAGCACGCCGAGCTTGCTGACCGAGTAGGCGAAGCCGTTTCCCTTGGTCACGACGGCGGCCCGGCTAGCCGTGTGCACAATCCGTCCCTCCCCTGCCGCCTGCAGCGCGGCCAGCCCGTGCTTGGTGATCAGCGCCGCGCTGACCAGGTTCAGGTTGAGCTGCCCTGACAGCTCGGCGGCGTCAAGCTCGGTCAGCGCCCGGTGCGGCGCGTACCCGCCCACCGTGTTCACCACGGCCCACGGCGCCTGGCGCCCGGCGAAGACGGCAGCGACGTCGCCGTCCTGCGTTACGTCGGCGGTGAGGTACTCCACGCCTTCCAGTTGCCGGTCAGCAGGCGGCACGTGCCTGTCGACCCCGGTCACGGACGCGCCGGCCTGAGCGAACGCCTCGGCCACGCCCTGGCCGAGCGCACCGCCCGCGCCGAACACCACCACTCGCCGGCCAGCGAACTCATCAGACATCTCGGGCCTCCCGCACTCGCACGGACACCGACGCGGCCAGGTAGGCCACGCCGAACGGATCATCGCAGTACCTGACCGCTGTTTCCACCGGCACGCCGGCCAGTGCCCCGGCGAGCACCTGCCAGGCCACCCGCCCGGTCACCAGCAGCTCAGCCGCCAGCCCCGGCTCGATCCGCAGCAGCGCCTCCAGGTCGCCCGCGCGCACCGCGCGCTCGATGCCCGCGTCGAAGGCATGGCTGCGCGGGTCGAGGTAACCAGGCGCCTTCGGGTCCCGGCAGGCACTGCCGTCCCCCATCGCGAGCAGCGCGACCCGCCGGCTCCCGTCCGCGAGGCCGGCGCCGATCCGCGCGCAGCCGGCCACAGGTTCGGCGCAGTCAACCGACAGGAGCAACCGCTCGCCCGCGTACCCTTCCCTTTCAAGCAGCCATCCGCCAATAAGCACCGAAGACGGCACGTCGCCTCCAGCGAGCCCCGCCCCCGGCGCGAAGGCCCCAGGCCCGGCGCTGGTCCCTTCAGGCCAGTGAGCCGTTGTTTCACCAGCTCCCACGACCGCGACCACCTCGGGCCCGCCCGCGAGCAACCCGGCGACCAGGTCACCACACGCCTGGCGGAGGTCGGGCAGCACACGAGCGCCGCCGGTGAGCGGCGGGATCAGCAGCGGCGGGGACGGGCAGAAAGCGGCAGCGACGATCATCGGCTACGTCAGGCCCCTGACTGCCCTGGCCGGAGGCCGGTCGCCCCTGATGACGGAGACCATATCGAGTACGTGGCGGGTCTGGGCGACGTCGTGGGCGCGGAAGATTCTCGCGCCGTTCCAGGCACACACCGATGTGGTGGCCAATGTGGCGGAAAGACGATCGTGAATTTCAAGATTAAGCGCCTCGCCGATAAAGTCCTTGCGCGACACCGACACCAGTACCGGCCATCCAGTAGCCACCAGCTCCCCAAGCCTCCTGGTCACCTCGAGCGAATGCCAGGTGTTCTTGCCGAAGTCGTGTGCCGGGTCGATGATCACGCCCGCCGGGTCGACGCCCGCCGCGACCGCGCGGTCCGCGACGTGCTGCGTCGCGGCCAGCACGTCCGCGACCACGTCGTCGTAGCGGACGCGGAACGGCCTGGTCCTCGGGCGCTGGCGGCCCACGTGGGCGCAGACCAGGCCGGCGCCGAACTCGGCCGCGACCTCGGGCAGCTTGGCATCCCAGCCGCCCCAGCTATCGTTTATCAGATCCGCGCCGGCCACGCACGCCTCGCGGGCGACCTCGTGCCGCCAGGTATCGGCGCTGATCGCGACGTTCGGGTAAGCCGTTCGCACGGCCGCGATGAACGAGACCGTTCGCCTGATCTCTTCGCTCACGTCGACGTCCCTGCCCGGCGCCGCCCGCACCCCGCCGATGTCCACGATGTCCGCGCCCTCGGCCACGACCGTGTGCACCCGATCCATCGCCGCCGGCTCGTCCCACGTCTGCCCCGCATCGTAAAACGAGTCGGGCGTCCTGTTCACGATCGCCATGACCAGCAGCCGATCCGGCGCGAAAGCATGGTCACGCAGGCGCAGCGTCCCCGGCTCCCGCCGGTCCCCCGTCCCGCCTGCTTCCGCAGGCATCGTCATCGGGGGCACCGGCCCAGCCTAGCGCTAGCCCCTCCCGCCGCCCCGGCCCGCC
>DATJLT010000170.1:0-18279 GCA_035509195.1 Streptosporangiaceae bacterium
GCCGAGGACTGAGGTAGGGAAAGCGGTGCGCGTCGTGCGCTGGTCTTCCGGTGAACCGCCGGTGCCCGGGCTGCCTGAGTAGTGTTCTTGCGGTGAGCCAGCGCATCGGGGTCATGGGCGGGACGTTTGATCCCGTTCATCACGGGCATCTCCTGGCGGCTAATGAGGCGGGGCACGCCTTCGGCCTCGAGGAGGTCGTATTTGTTCCTGCGGGGCGGCCGTGGCAGAAAGGCGAGCGGCAGCTAGCTCCCGCCGAGGACAGGTACCTGATGACGGTGATCGCGACCGCGTCCAATCCGAGGTTTTCCGTCAGCCGGATCGAGATCGACCGGCCTGGCGAGACCTACACCATCGACACCGTGCGTGCGCTGCTCTCCCAGTACGGCGCGGACGCCGAGATCTTCTTCATCATCGGTGCCGACGCGCTGAGCGGGCTCAGCACGTGGCGGGAACCTGAGGAACTGCTCAGGCTGGTCAGGTTCGTAGGCCTGACGAGGGGCCGGCATCAGCTAGCGGAAAACACTCTGGGCGCCGACCAGTTCCTGCTACTCGAAATGCCCGCGCTCGAAGTCTCTTCGACAGTTGTGCGGGAGCGGGTCAGGGCCGGAATGCCGATTAGCTATCTCGTACCCGAGGGCGTTGTCCAGTACATTGCGAAGCGAGGGCTCTACCGCGATTAGGAGAGGACGCGAATGCGGCTGGAAGGCGTGGGCAAGCGGTACGGGTTCAGGCAGCCGTGGGTGGTACGTGACGTGAGCCTGGAGATCGGACCTGGAGCGCTTGTCAGGCTCGAAGGCAGGAACGGCACTGGCAAGTCGACGTTGCTCCGCGTGATCGCCGGGGTCTGCGTGCCGACGAAAGGCACGGTCACCGGGCGGCCGGTCACGGGGTACGTGCCCGAGCGGTTCCCTCCGGCGCTGCCGTTCACCGCGCACGATTACCTGACGCATCTCGGCCGGGTACACGGACTTGCCGCCGACCGGCTCGGCGCGCGGGTCGATGCCTGCCTTGACCGGTTCGGCGGGCTCGAGTTCGCCGGAGTCCCCTTGCGTAACATGTCCAAGGGCATGTGCCAGAAGGTCGCGATCGCACAGGCGCTGCTGCCGCGATCCGGACTGCTTGTGCTCGACGAGGCCTGGACCGGGCTCGATGTCGAAGCGAAGGCCGAGCTTGAGGTCGCCGTTGCCGAGCGCCTGGCCGAGGGCGGCTCGGTTGTCTTCGTCGATCACGACCCTCAGCGGCTTGCTCACCTGGAGGCCGAGCGGTGGCTGATCTCGCACGGGCAGGCAGTGCGCGTGGTGCCTGATGTCAGAAACCAAGCCGCGCCTGCCGCGCCCGCCGCGCCTGCCGTGCCGCCGGTCGCGGGAGAAGGCGTGCATGTCCGTCATGTTGGGCATGAACCAGATGAGCGAGCAGAGGGAGCTTGAGTGTGATCGCGCTGAGCCGGTACCAGGTGTCGCTGCTGCTGCGCTCGCACCGGTGGATTCCCGCTGCCGTCATCTACATTCTCGGCGTGGTCGCGCTCGGCGGCGTCGGAGGGTCGGCGGTCGCCCATGGTGAGGCACTGCCGCAAGGGCTGAGCTGGAGTGCGCTGATGCTGGTGCCCTGCGTGGCCTGGCTGAGCCGTTCCGTGCTTACCGCCGAGCCGCCCGCGGCACGAGCGGTAGTCGCCGCCGCGTCAGGACCGCGGCGCTCTCAGCTCGCCGCGCTGCTGGCCGCTGCCGGGTGCGCCGCGGTGTTCGGGCTGGCCGGAGTCATCTGGGAGCTTGTGACGTGCGGGGTCGTAAGGGCGGTGCCGACGAACAGCGTCTTGCTCGGCGCGACGGCCGCTGACCTGGGGCGCGGTCTGGCGGTTTCGCTGATCTGCCTGCTCGTCGGCTCGGCGATCGGCGCGATGTGCAATCCGCCGGTAATCAACCGGCCCGCCGCGAGCATGCTCAGCAGCACGGCCGCCGTGGTGCTTGCCCTGGTATGGAGCGTATCTCCGGCCAACGCGGCGGTGCGCAGCGGCTATGGCGCGACCCCGAGCCCGTGGCTGGCAAGCCTCGGAGTGCCGGTGATCGCCGCGCTTGCGTTGCTTGTCCTGGCGTGGAGCGTTTCCGCCCTAGTCGCGGCGCGGCGTAGTGGCTGATGTTCAGCGCCTGGTCGGGTCGGGATACGCTCGAAGCCACACTGAACCAAGGAGGGTACGCAGCGTTTGACTGCCACCGACCGGGCCGTTGAGCTCGTCAGGATCGCGGCTCTCGCCGCATCAGACAAGCTCGCGACCGACATCATCGCTTATGACGTCAGCGAGCAGCTAGTTATCACGGACGCGTTCCTGCTTTGCTCGGCACCTAACGACCGGCAGGTCCGCGCGATCGTGGATGAGATCGAGGAGAAGCTGGCCAGGGCCGGGGCCAAGCCAGTTCGCCGTGAGGGCGAGCGGGAAGGCCGCTGGGTGCTGCTCGACTACCTGGAGATCGTCGTGCACGTCCAGCATTCTGAGGAGCGAGTCTTCTATGCGCTCGAGCGCCTCTGGAAGGACTGCCCGCAGATCGAGTTGCCTGAGGCGGTAACCGCCGCGGCCGCTCAGGCCAGCCGGGGCCGGTCCTGAGCGCCGCCGGGGCCAGAGGGTCCTCGGGGCCCGGGTCTTCTTCTAGCTTGCTGCGGCTGGTGCTCTGGCGGCACGGGCAGACCACGTACAACGCCGAGCACCGGTTTCAGGGCCAGCTTGACGTCCCGCTCAACGCGCTGGGCCGGGCCCAGGCCGAGCGAGCGGCGCGGCACCTGGCTCAGCTCAAGCCGGACGCGATCTGGTCATCGGACCTGAGCAGGGCGAGCGCCACCGCGGACGTCCTCGCCCGCCTGACAGGTCTTGAGGTCCATCACGACAAGGACCTGCGGGAACGTCACGGCGGTGCCTGGGAGGGCCTCACTACCGATGAGATCAGGCAGCGTTACCCGGCCGAGCTCGAGAGCTGGCAGCCACCCGACGGTGAACCGGTCACGGCGGTCGCTGAACGCACCTCGGCGGCGCTCCTGCGGATCGCGGACAGCGCCAGCCCCGACTCGCTCATCGTCGTGGCCGGGCACGGGGCCTCACTGACCTGGGGCATGTCGCGCCTGCTTGGTCTCGATGAGCGGGTTACCGGCGGGCTTGGCAATTGCTGCTGGTGCCTGCTGTCGCGACGGGGCGGCAGCAGCCGCTGGCGGCTGCTTGAGTACAACGTCGGCGCCCTGCCTGAGCCCGTCGAAGTCGCCGAGCTCGGCGATGAGGCCTGATCAGGTGACATTTGCCGGCTTTTGGTCCAGGCTCCCTGTCAAATTTTTGTCATAACCCAAGAAAAATGACGAGAATTTCCCGCAATATGTCAGGCGTCGCAGGTTGCGCGACAGGTAAGTTGTTACCCGGTTACTCTGCCTGCGATGTTACGGGCGCTCGCCTTCCCCACCGGCAATCCGAAGATTCCGTCTGCTTTGGCTTGCGGCGCCATAGTGACGGGAGAATTCGTGATCGGTAATGACCATTTCGATCAGTTAATAGCCTCGGCCCCGGTCAACTTCGATGCGGCCACGATCGACTGGGCCGGGCTCACTGACCTGCTTCGCATGATCGGCATCAGCGCGTCCGAGGTGGTGGCGGTGACGTGGTGCAGCTTCGGGCTCGGTGACATCGAGTCACTCATCGACGAACCCGCCCTGACCATGGTCCACCGCAACGGGGTGCTCAGCTCCGCAGGCCGGCGGAAGGCGGGCAGCGACCTGATCGAGTACCACTCGGTCGCGTTTCGCGAATGCCGCCGGATCGCCGAGGCAGACAGCACCGACAATCACGGGTTCGGCAAGTACTGCATAGAGTTCCTCGGCCCAGGCGGCGTCCTCGTCGGGCGTCTTCAGTGGAGTTGGTGGACCCGCCTCTTCTGGCGGTCGCGGGCACGGATCACCGCCACGGCCGAGGAACGCGACCGCATCCTGAGCGTCATCAGGGCCCTGGCCAAGCTGTAACCGCTCGCGGCTGGCTTGCTGCTCTGTCCGCCGGCCAGCGCCTGCGCCGGCCTGGCCCGAGCCCGCGGGCGCCTCGGACTCCACGTTGGCGCGGCGTAGGGGTGGCCCGCGCCAGGGCGGGGCCCCGCGCTGGGGCCAAGCCCGCGCTGGGGCCAAGCCCGCGCAATTAGCCTATATCGCCGGTCCAGCAGCAACGATGGAACTCCGATGTTGTTACTGGCGGCACGCCAGGGACAACGTTGGCAATTCGTTGTCATTGCCGCAGCATCAGGAAGCCATCGTCGCGGTAGCTGACCTGCCCGCGAACAGCATCAGAGGGCCACCGTTGTCATCCGTTGATCGATACGCGGACACGAGGCCAGTGATCACCTTTAGTCACGAAGGAAAGTACCGGATGCCGGACAGTCCCAGCCGGCTGGCGAGCCGCTCGCGGCGTGAGCACCGGTTCGGCGCGGCGGCAGCACTCAGAGAAGTCGGCACCTTCCTTCGTCCTGAGGCGCCGTACCCCTGGTTCCTAGAGAAAGCCCGCAAGGCGATAGAGCACGAGGGAGCCGGCGACGGCGACGTTGAGGCTGGCGCCGCTGCCAACCATCGGGATCTCAATGGCCAGTTCGAGCAGGTCCATGGCCTCCGGCGGGATCCCGGTCCGCTCGTGCCCGAGCACCGCGATCGTGCGCTCGCGCGCCGCGGGCAGATCGCCCAGCCTCACTGCCTCGTCGGCCAGTTCGACCCCGATCACTCGCCATCCGGCTGCCTTCTGCCTGCGCAGCCATCCGAGTTCGTCGCGCCCGACCCAGTGCACGCAAGCCGGCCGTCGCAGCGTGTTCCCGCGCTCAAGCGCGACGGGCACCCAGGGCAGCGCCGGAACCGCCAGGCAAGCCCCCACGGCATCGCAAGTACGGAGCAAGGTTCCGAGATTTGCGCCGTGCATCGGCCACAAAGGCGCGACGACAATGTGGTCCCAGCACCGATGCGGCTTGCGCCGCCGCTGCCGCGCAAGCTCGTTGCGAGACCGGACCCTGATCGCCGTCCCGCTCACCGGCCCCGTCACCGGCCCTGTCACCGGCCGAGCGGAAGCTCCGCGAAATAGAAACTCATCCAAAGGGCGCTTAGCGGCGCACCCAGGCCATCACCGCCAATGATTGGCTCATTTTACGGCTACTCGACTAGCTCGTCGACAGGTTTGACACCGGCGGCGCCACGGCGCAGCCGCCACAGCAGCCCGCCGAAATACCACAGCGCGGCGAGGATGGCACCGTAGCCCACCACCTTGTCGGCTCCGTGGAACTCGGCAGGCAGCGATAGCACCGCCATGATCAGCACCGTGTACGCCAGCACGAACCCGATGACCGGCCACGCCCAGCGCCCCAGCGTGAACGCACCTGGAATGCTGTCCGTGGCCCGGCGCTTGACCGCGTAGGCGATCGTGATCAGGAAGTAGATGATGTAGGGGATGATCGCGGTCGCGCCGACGAGTACCCCGAACGCACTGGCCTGGAGGTAGCCGTACCACATGACCGCGAGGTCGATGACGGCGAAGACGAGGAGCGCGATGATCGGGGTCTGGCTGCGAGGGTTGACCCGGCGCAGCCAGCCGGAGAACGGCAGCATGTTGTCGCGCGCCAGGGAGTAGCAGAGCCTGGCCTGTGCGCCGGCGCCGACGACCAGGATCGCGAACATCGAGAAGATCACGAACGCGATGAATACCTTGACCAGCCAGCCTGGCAGCCAGTAACCGGCAATCGTCAGCAGCGGCAGCGGCGAAGCCTCCACCGTTTTCAGGTTGGGGATCGCGACGGTGAATCCGATCAGCGCCACGAAGCCGAGCGCGGCTGAGAGGAACACGGCCCAGATCACGCCGCGCGGGACGCTGCGCACCGGGTTGACGGCGTCCTCAGACATGTCGGCTGCCAGTTCGAACCCGACGAGCGTGAACGCCCCGAGTAGCCCGGCGAGCGCGAACGCGTACCAGGTCGGGTTGTGCACCACGGACGACGTGCTGGTGAGGATGCTGCCGCCGTACGGAGTCGGCTTGGCGTTGAAACCCCACAGCGCGAGCAGGAGCACGCCGAAAACCACGGTGCCGATGATCTCGGTGAAAACGGCGACGTTATTGACCCTGGCCGCGACCTGAATGCTGATGATGTTGATCACCACGGGCAGCAGCATCAAGATGATCGCCACTGACAGCACAAGCCGCGGACTCGGCGTGTTGATGCCGAATTCGCTGAGCAGCAACGGCGAAGCTACCTCCAGCATGATCGCTCCGCCGCCGACCGCCATGTAAAGCAGCCCGGCGAAGCCGACGAACCAGCCGTAGGTGGGATTCACCAGCCGGGCACTCCACTGATAGGCGTAGCCGGCCAGCGGGATTCTCGTCCCCAGTTCGGCGACCACCAGCGCGATCGCCAGGTTTCCCACGCCCACGATCGGCCAGGTCCAGATCGACGCGGGACCCCAGTTCGTCAGGCCAAAGCCGTAGTTGAGGAAGATCCCTGTCGTGATCGAGATGATCGAGAACGCGATCGCGAACATCGAGAAGAACTTCAGCGACCGCCGCAGCTCAGGCCGGTAACCGGCGCGCTCTACAATGACATCGGCCGAGGCGGCCGATCCCGCGGAGTCATCTAGCGTGCTCGACATTCCAGTCCCCTTTGCTATCCAAGGTGCTTGCGCACGGCCGCGAACGCCTCGTCAGTGGCCGCGAGCGCGGCCGCCACGTCGTCGTCGGTCATCGCGGCCGAGACGAACCAGTTGTGCTTCGGGTGGACGTACGCCCCCCGCTCGAGCGCTCGCGCGGCGAACAGCCGCCCGAGCGCGTACTCCTCATCGCCCGCGAACGTCAGATAGGGCATCTGCACGGGCCCCGTGTAATTGACCTCGAGCCCCCACGACGCGGCTTGGGCGAGGATCCCGTCCCGCAGGGCCGTTCCCGCACGCTCCATCGAGTCGACGGCTCCCTCGTCACGTAGCGCGTGGATCGTCGCGATCCCGGCGGCCATCGGCACGGCAGAGAACCAGAAAGACCCGGTCACGAACACCTCGCCGGCCCCGCTCCTGAATTTCTCGCTGCCGAGCACTGCCGCCAGCGGGTACCCGTTGGCGATCGCCTTGCTCCACGCCGACAGGTCGGGGTCAACCCCGACCGGCTCCCAGCTAGACCCCACGGCCAGCCTGAAGCCGCACCTGACGTCGTCGAGTATCAGTGCCGCCCCGGTCGCGTCGCAGAGTTCGCGCAGCCCGCGTGCGAAGGCGGGATCGACGAGTTCCTGATCGAACCCCGCGTCGTGCTTGAACGGCGAGACGAGGATCGCGGCGAGGTCGTCGCCCGCCTCGGCGACCGCGGCCTTGACGCTGGCGAGGTCGTTGAACGTGTAGTGCCCGAGATTGAGCCGGTCTTCCGCGGTGACCCCGGCAGGCCGCGGCGTGCACCACGGCAGTGCCCCGTGGTAAGCGCCGTGCGCGACGAGGATCTTCCTCTTTCCCGTCTGTGCCCGTGCGATCGTGCAGCACATGGTCGTGGCGTCGGTGCCGTTCTTGGCGAACATCGCCCAGTCGGCGTGACGTACGGTCGCCACGAACAGTTCGGCCAGTTCGACCATGGCAGGCCCTGGCCCGTTCTGGCAGTCCGCGTGTGCGGCCTGAGCCCGCACTGCCTCCTCGACCTTCGGGTGCTGGTGCCCGAGCACGACAGGGCCGTAGCTGCACATGAGGTCGACGTAGGAGTTGCCGTCGACGTCCCAGACTCTCGCGCCCTTTCCCCCGGCCATGAATTGCGGGTATTCCGCCGGAAGCGGGCTGGCCGACTGATGCCCGTACATGCCTCCAGGGATGACGACCGCGGCCCGGCGGCGCAACTCCCCGTCGACGGTCCGGTCGCGTGCGTCAGTCATATGGTGCTCCTTTGCCGATCCTTCAAAGAACTAAGCCGGCCGGCTGTCGCGGGCGCTGCCGTGCGCAAAAGGTCAAGTGCCTGGTCAAGCCCGGTGATCCCGGCATCGGAGCCGAGACCGGTGGCGACCAGCGATCCGCACGCGATCCCGAGCGCGGCCGCGTCTACCGGTCCGGCGCCGAGCAGCAGCGCGGCCAGCATGCCGGCGTTGAACCCGTCACCGCACCCCGTCGTGTCCACGACCTGGACCGGAATGGCGCGCAGGTGCACCGGGTCACTGCCTGGCCAGGCCACCAGGCAGCCGTCGGCGCCAAGCGTGACCGCGACCCCGCCAGTGCCCAAATTCAAGATCTTTTTGATCCCCAAATGGACATCAGGCGTGTCTGTCAGCGCGCACAACTGATCGGCGTTGGGCATGAACCAGTCCGCCGCCCCCAGCAGTGCGCCGAGCCGGTCCAGGTCCGAGTGCCGTCCCGGATGGAGCACGTCGACGGCCACGAGCGCGTCGCCGCCCTTGGCGGCGGCGACGACGTCAGCCAGCCCGTTGCCGGTGAAGTCGCCGAGCGCGTCCGGAGCGCCGACCATCAAGGCCCGTGCCCCGGCTACCTGGTCCAGGTCAATGTCGTCCAGGGTCAGGTACCGTGTCGCTCCCGGCACGTGCAGCGCAGGACGTTCGCCGTTGGGGCGGATAGGCAGGATCGTGGCCGACGTCTGCACGCCCCGCCTGCGCACCACGTGGCTGGTGTCAACTCCATGCCGCCGCATCGCCTCAACCAGCAGATCTCCGAGCAGGTCCTCGCCGATCGCTCCGATCGTGAGCACCTCGGCACCGAGCTTGGCCAGGTCGACCGCCGTCCCGGCAGCGGTACCTGCCGCCGTCGCCTTTATCTGCCTGAGCCGTACGCTGCCCTGCCCAGGCGGGATCTCCTCGACGGGCCAGCCGAGCACGTCCAGGATGTGGGCCCCGATCGTGACCACCCGCCCGAGCCCGCTCATGACGACGGCCCGGTGCCCTGCGCGGACCCAGGGCCACGGCGAGAGTCGTCGCCACGGCGAGAGTCGTCGCCACGGCGAGAGCCGTAGTTACGACGCTTCGCCTCGGCCGAGACCTCAGCCAGTTCCTCCTCGGACAGGATGCGTGGCTCGCCGTAATCCAGAGCACGCCGGTACACTCCGGCCAGCCATTCGAGCAGCAGCGCGTAGTCGTATGCCTGGGCAAGCCTCCTTCCGTAGGTAATGGCGCCGTGGTTGCGCAGGATCGCCGCCCGCCGCCCTTCGAGCGCTCCGGTCGCCGCGCTAGCCAGTCCTTCCGACCCGAACCGCACGTACGGGGCGACTCGAACTGGTCCTCCCAGGTTAGTGATCGCGTAATGAACCGCTGGAAGTTCATCGCGCGCTGTGGACAGCGCGATGACCTCGGGGGAGTGAGTGTGGACAACCGCGCCCGCCTGCGTGGCGGCGTAGATTGCCAGGTGCATCGGGGTTTCCGAGGACGGCGTCTCCGGTGCGTCGATCTCGGTTCCGTCGAGCGCGATGACCGCGATCTCTTCTGGCTTCAGCTCGTGGTAGCCGATCCCCGACGGCGTGATCGCGACCAGGTCGCCGCAGCGCGCGCTGAGGTTGCCCGCGCTCCCGACGGCCAGTCCGTCCTCAAGCAGGCGTGCGCCGAAGGCCACGAGCTGCTCGCGAGCGGCGCGCAGTTCTGCGGCGTCGAGGTCATACACTAAGCGCAGATGTTAGACGGACGTCCGATAAAAAAACAGTAGGCAACTGCCCGTTTTTGAACCCGATGTCCGTCCCGGCGAGTGCGAGCCGCAATCAGAGGGGGGTGTGGTTGCGTTCCTTGTGCAGTGAGCCCACCTGCCACGCCTCCCGCGGGCACCCGATCGGCCCAGCCGATCACCGGCTGCGCCGTTCCGGGCACTCAAGGTCACATTCGGCTGCGCTGCAACAGCGTCACTCCAGCGGAGCGGTCCTTTGCGGCTGTTGCCCTGGTGTGTTGCTGCCGCTGCGACCATTCTCCGCTCGCGCGCAACCGGGCAGAAACCCCATCACGGCATCATCCGGGCGTCCGTTCCGCACCCGCCTGCTCTGGGCAGGCGGACCAGCAGCATCAACTAGCCAACGATGCTGTCCGTCGGGCAGACGCTATAGCAACAATGTCCCAGCGATGTCGCCAGCACAGCATCAAGTAGGCACCGTTGTCCTCCTACCCGACCGACCAGCAGCATCAAGCAGTCAACGATGCTGCTGGCCCCGGCCATATGCCCCCATTGCCGGAAATGCTCGATGGTGTCCTGTGCCGAACGCCGGGCGTCGGCGGCACCGTTCTGATTCCCTGCCTCGTTCTGATTCCCTGCCTCGGCCCCTCACCGGGGGACCTCGCTTTCGTCCTCGCGGCAGCGAGGCGCCGCCGCCGCGAAGTGCGGGGGAGCGGGGCCGCGGGGAGCGGGGCGGCGGGGAGTTCGGGTGCGGAGGCCGGGACGGCGGGCGCGAGGACCGGGGCGGCAGAGGATCGGGGGCGGGAAGGCGGGCGTGGGCGTGAAGGCGGGCGTGGGCGTGAGGGCGGGAAAGGCGGCGGGGGGTTATGCCGAAGATCGTTGACTGGGATGCGCGGCGGGATGAGATCTTGTCCGCGACGTGGCGGGTTATTGCCAGGGACGGGATCGCCAAGGCCACGATCAGGGCTATCGCCCGCGAGGCGGACTGCTCGCCGGGGATCTTGGCGCACTACTTCGATGGCAAGGCCGACATTCTCGGGGCTGCTCTCGTCATGTCGCACCGGCGGGTCGGTGCACGGATGGACGCTGCGGCGGCTGGGCTCAAAGGGCTCGATGCCCTTCGGATCGTGATGCTCGAAGCGCTGCCACTCGATGAGAAGCGCGACCTCGAGGCGCAGATCGAGATCAGTTTTTGGGGGCGGGCGCTCGGCAATGCTGAGCTCAGAGAACTACAGCACAGCGAGTTCGACCGGCTGAGGACACGGCTGCGCAGGCACCTGGCCGAGGCGGCGGAGCTCGGGCAACTCGGG
Source organism: Streptosporangiaceae bacterium (assembly GCA_035509195.1). GTDB lineage: Bacteria > Actinomycetota > Actinomycetes > Streptosporangiales > Streptosporangiaceae > Chersky-822. Next base: position 10,911 of record DATJLT010000170.1, read on the forward strand.
GACGGCATCGAAATGGATTTCGCCAGTCATCAGCTCGTCGTGCTCATCGACGGGGTCAGCGCCGAGCGCGTGCTCTACCCCGGACGGGTCCCGCCTGACCGGCAGGTCAAGCTGCTTGAAGAGCTACTTAGCTGGCTGAAAGGGCGGGTCGATGGCTGACAAAGTGCTAGCGGAGATGGCGGCGCGGCTTGAGCGGGTCAGGCAAGCCGGCGACCTGTCGCTGACCCTTGAGCCGGGAGCGTTAGAGGCGGCGTGGAAGCTGGCCGCCGCGCTCCGCCCGTCGGGACGTTCCTACCTTCGCGGCTCCGAGCTCCTCGGGTATTTCTATCTGCTCAGGTTCGCCGCGCAGCCAGCGGGCGAGGGCAGCGACGACCTTGACTCAGCGGTCGAGGCGTTCACGAGGTGCTTCCTCGCCGGAGCTGACGTGCCTGACGAGGCGGCGGCCGTCGCTCACCTGGTCGCCGACGCGGCGGCACCCGAGGCGGTGAGCCTTCTGTTCAGGGCACAAGCCTCGACAGATCCCGATGAGGCCAGAGCCGCGGTGGAGCTGTGGCGGCGCGTGGTCAGCATCACGCCGCCAGACGACCGCGACTGGGCGGCCAGGATGAGCGACCTAGGCCGGTCGCTGCAGCTCAGGTTCCTCCGCGCCGGTGACCTCGCCGCGCTGAACGAATCCGTCATGGTGGGGCGGCAGGCATTGTCCGCAGCGGCCGCAAGCGAGCACCTGGCGCTGCCGGTCTGCCTGTCCAACGTCGGCGGAGCGCTGCTGCTCAGGTTCCAGCAGACCGATGACGAGAACGACCTGCGGGAAGCCATCGACGTTTTCCGGCGAGGTGCCGAGGTCGCCAGGCGCGGGCACCGAGGGCTGAGCGCGGACGAGCAGGCCGCCTGCCTGGCCATGTGCGTCTCGAACCAGGCCAGCGCCCTGCGCATGCGCTACCTCGCCACGGGTGCGGCGGCCGACCTCGAGGCGGCTATCGTCGCCGCGCGTGCAGGCATCGGCTCCACCCGTCCAGGCAATGAGAACCTGGTCGTCTACAAGGGCAATCTCGGGCTGATGCTGTACGAGAGGTACGAAAGGAGCGGGCAGCGGGGGGACCTGACCTCGGCGATCGCGATGACGCGCGAGGCGCTGGATGACCTTCCGCCCGACCATCCCCACGTGGCGATGTACTCGACCAATCTCGGTAACGCGTTGCGCGCGCTTTTCGCTGAGAATGGCGACGAGGCGACGGCGGGAAAGGCGGTTGACGCCGCGTTCCTCGCCGTCAAGCTGACCCACCCTGACCATCCCGACCTGCCCCTTTACCTGGCCAATCTCAGCACAGCGCTGCAGGCGCGCTACGAGGCTGCCCACGTGCGCGGCGACTTGGACCAAGCCGTCGAAGGCGCGAGGATGGCGGTCGAGTACGGCGGCGAGGATCGCCGCAACGCCGGCCTGATCTTCGGCAGCCTGAGCACGGCGCTCGAAGTCCGGTTCCGGGCGACGGGTGACGAGGCCGACCTGACCGGGGCGATCGAGGCTGGCCGCCGCGCCGCCGGTTCGCTGCCTGCTCGCCATCCCCAACGGGGCGTCGCGCTCGCGAACCTCGGCCACCTGCTGCTTGGCAGGTACCGGATCGGCGGCGATCAGGCGGACCTGGAAGCGGCGGTCGCGACCAGCCGTGAGGCCGTGAGCGCGTCCGGGCCAGACAGCGCCGGGCTCGCGGCGGCTCGCGGCTTCCTGAGCCAGTCGCTGCTCGACAGGTACCTGAAGGGCGGCCGTCAAGCCGACCTCGCCGAGTCGATCGAGGCGGGCGAGCTGGCCCTGGCCGGGCCTGTCGGCCCTCGCGTGCGGCCCGACCTCGAGCTGAGCCTCGGCCGTGCCCTGCGCGCCAGGTACGAGCAGTCGGGTGACGTGGCTGACCAGGATGCGGCCGCACGGCTCATGACCTCGGCGTCCGAGGGCCTGCGGTCAGATGATCAGGACCGGGTGGACTTCCTGTCCGCGCTCGGCGAAGTGATCGGGTCGAAGTCGCCTCACGGTTCAGGACGAGGGTCGCGATCGGAACTGCTGGCGGTGATCGCCAGGTGTGACGAACTCATCGAGCGGTCGGGCGACCGGTCCCTGGCCCTTGCTGCCGGCATCGGCGAGGCGGCGGCGGCGCTCGCCGTGCTGCTTGACGAAGAGGACGGACCGGCCGATCTCGTGGCCTGGCGGCTAGTCGGCCTGATGCACTGGTACCGGTATCAGTCCATGGCCGGTGAGTCTTCCGTGCAGCCGCCAGAATTCCTGTCGGCCGAATTCGACGCTGCGATCGAGGCATTCCTTTCCTGTTTCCTGTCCGCAGCGCAGGTGCCGCCTGAACTCGACGCCGATCTGGCCAGGCGCGCCTGCGGTCCCGGCCTCTTGCTGCTTGAGGAAGGCGCGATGACCGGGGACGCCGGCGCTGTCGACGCGGCTGCCCGCGTCTGGCGGCGGATCGTCGCCGCGACGCCGGCCGGTGAACCCGAGCTGGCGGCCAGGTCAAGCTATCTCGGCCTCGCGCTCATGCTTCAGTTCCTGTCGACCGGGGACCGCGAAGAACTGGAGGCGAGCGTGGCCGCGGCACGCGGCGCCGTCGAGCACCTGCCTGCGGGCGATGAGAACCTGGACTCCTGCCTGGCTTACTTCGCCCGCTGCCTGCGCATCAGGTACCTGGTCGGCTCCGATCCCGCCGATCTTGAGGAGGCGGTCGGGGCGGCCCGCCGGTCAGTCGCCGTCGCCGGTGACAGCCCAGACCGCCCGCGCTGGCAGGCCAGCCTGGCCCGGATCCTGCTCGACGGTTACCAGCAAAGCGGCAGCGAGGCCGACCTGCGGGAGACGCTGGGGTTGTGCGACAGCCTGTCCACGTCGATTGGCCCTGAGCACCCGATGCGCGCCGAGTACCTCGGTACCTTCGGCCTGGCCAGGCACTGTGCCTGGACGCGCTATGGTCGTCGCGCGGACCTCGATGCGGCGGTCGAGTCGCTGCGCGAAGGCAGCGAGTCGCCGGGCGGCCGCAGTGACCGCACCGCTTGCCTGGGCGAACTCGGCGGCGCGTTGCTGGCCCGTTTCACCGCCACCGATCAGCGGGCCGACCTAGACGAAGCCGTGGCGGCCTTGCGCCAGGCGATAGGCGACCTTCCGGCAGGCCAGCCCGACTGGGTCGCCTACCGTTATCAGCTCGGGCAAGCGCTTCATGTCAGGTTCGTGCGGTTCGGCAAGGTCAGCGACCTTGACGAGGCGGTCGCCGCCGTGACGGAAGCCGCGTCGGCGGCTCCCGAGCGTTCACCGAACGCGTCCGGCTACCTGATGATGCTCGGAACCGTCCTGCGCGAGCGATTCGACTATTACGGCGAGCAGGCTGATCTTGACGGCGCGCTCGCTGCCGGGCGCCGGTCCGTGGCCTTGTGCGAGCTGGGCTCGCCAGGCCGGCCGGTCGCCCTGAGCAACCTGGCTGTCGCCTTGCTTCGCTCGTTCGAGCGGACCGGGCTGACGGCCAGCCTCGATGAGGCGCTCGACGCCGCTGGTCGGGCGCTCGAGGCAATGCCCGCGGGCGACCCGAACCGGGCGGTCCTGATCTCCAGTCTGGGTATCGTATTGCAGGAGCGCTTCGAGGAGACCGCTGACCTGGGGGACCTGGACAGGGTGATCTCCGGCGCGCGAGGCCAGGTCGGGCTTCTCCCTGCTGGCAGTCACGGTCGTCCGGTACTGCTCGGCAACCTCAGCGCCGCCCTGTACCTCAGGTACGAGCGGGCCGGTGAAGAAACGGACCTGGCGGACGCGATCTCGGCCGGGCGGGCCGCGCTTCACGAGCCCGCCACTGGCTTGGCCAGCCGGCCAGGGTACCTGGCCAACCTCGCCGCCGCGCTCCAGGCCAGATCCGATCGCACCGGCATGGTCGCTGACCTGGACGAGGCTATCCAGCTTGAGCGCGAGGCCAGCAAGGACTTGCCCGAGGGCCACCCGTTCCGCGCCCAGGTCCACGCCAACCTCGCGGGTGCCCTCGTCGCCCGGTTCGAGCGAACCGGTCACGCCCCCGATCTCGATGAGGCGATCGTCGTCGGCCGCCTCGCCATAGCTCGGCCCGCCGCGCTCGGCCACGTGCGTCGCGTGGCGCTGCAGAACCTCAGCGCCGCGCTGCTCACCCGCTACGAACGGACCGGCGACCTGGCCGAGCTGAACGAGGCGATCACGCTCCGCAGGGAACAGGTCGAGTTCTCGCCGGAAGGTCATGCTGACCGCCATGTCCTCCTGGCCGCCCTGGGCAGTGCGCTGCACACTCGCTTCTGGCGGGGAGCTGACCACGCTGACCTCGAGGAAGCCCTCGCCAGCGTGCGCCAGGCGATCGAGGTCACCCCGGCCGGACATCCGGCGCTCGGCGAGCACCTGGCCGAACTCGCGGTCGAGTTGCGGGACCAGTACGAGCGAAGCGGCGACGCGGTCGATCTCGACGAGGCGATCGCGGCCGGCCGGTCGGCGGCTGCTGCGATCCCGCCCGACCACCCCGTGCAGGCCGCAGTGCTCTCCGCGCTCAGCTCGGCCATCGCGAGCAGATTCGAGCGCACCTCCGACCTGGCCGATCTCGCGGAGTCCCTGGAGCTGGCCCGCCAGGCGCTGGCCAGTACGCCAGTGGATCATCCGCTCCTTTCCAGCCGGCTGCGGCGCTTGGGCGACGCGCTCGCGGCCGAGTACAAGGCGACCGGATCCGAGCCCGCACGTGCCGAGGCGCTTGACCTCCTGGCGCGGGCCGCCGCCCAGACCATCGCGCGACCGCACGACCGCATATACGCGGCGAGGTCCGCGGCGCTGATGCTCGCCGACGAGGACCCGGCTAGGGCCGCAGACCGGCTAGAGCTGGCAGTGCGGCTGCTGCCTCAGGTCGCGCCCCGGCAGCTCCTGCGCTCTGACCAGCAGCACGCGCTCGGCCGGTTCGCTTTCCTGGCAGGTGACGCCGCAGCGCTCGTCCTGCGAGCGGGCGGTGCCGGGGCGCCCGCACGGGCACTTGGCCTGCTCGAACTCGGCCGGGCCGTGTTGTACAACCAGGAACTGGACGCCCGCGACGATGTGGCCGGGCTGCGGCAGGCACATCCTGAGCTGGCCGGACGGCTCCTGCGCCTGCGCAGTCAGCTCGATCAGCCGGTGGCGCCCCTGCCCGCCGGGCAGGCAGGACCCGACCGGCACCTGGCCGCGGCTGAACTCGGTGCTGTCCTCGAGGAAATCAGGCGGCTCGACGGGTTCGGCGGCTTCCTGCTGCCGCCCGAGCCAGGGCAACTCACCGCTCACGCGGACCGGGGACCGATCGCGGTGATCAACGTCAGCCAGTTCGGCAGCGACGCCATCCTGATCACCGAGAATGGGATCAGCCAGCTAGCGCTTTACGGACTCGCGTTCCGTGAGCTCACCAAGGCAATCGACGCCTTTCATCGCGCGCTCGCGGTCGGGCGGGATCCGGAGACGACGGGGGTCCAGCGGCTGGCCGCGCAGGAAACGATGTCCTCGGTGCTCGAGTGGCTATGGGACGCGGTCGCCGGCCCGGTGCTCGGCCGCCTCGGCTATGACCAGCCCGCCGATGCGACCGCCGGCCGGAGAATCTGGTGGATACCAGGAGGGCTGCTCGGGATGCTGCCGTTGCACGCGGCTGGCTATCACCGCGAGCGGGCCAAGCGCACGGTGCTTGACCGGGTGGTTTCCTCCTACACGCCGACCGTGCGGGCGCTAGCGCGGGCACGTGAGCGGTCCGCGCGGGTGCCGGCCAGGCGCAGCCTGATCGTGGCCATGCCGGAAACGCCGCAAGGGGCACCGCTGCCGAACGCCGAAGTCGAGGCGGCCTTCCTGCGTGACCGGCTGCCAGAGCCGCTGCTGCTGACGTCGGCTCCCGGCGACGGCCCGGCGCCGGTGAAGGCCAACGTGCTGCCCGCGCTCGTCGGCAGCGGGATCGTGCATTTCGCCTGTCACGCGAGGAGCGAGCAGGCCGATCCTTCTGCCAGCCTCCTCGTGCTCGACGACTACCGCACCGACCCGCTGACCGTGGCCAGCCTGACGGGGATCAGGCTCGGGGACGTCCAACTCGCCTACCTGTCGGCCTGCCAGACCTCACAGAGTTCCTCGGTGGAACTGCTCGACGAGGGCATACACCTCACTTCGGCGTTCCAGCTCATCGGCTTCCCTCACGTCATCGGCACGCTGTGGGAAATCTACGACCACGTGGCAGCGGAACTCACCGAGCGTTTCTACGAAGGGCTGCAGACCGCCCCTCGCACGTTCGACGTCAGCGCCAGCGCGGTCGCGCTGCATCTGGCAGTCGTCGCGCTGCGGGACCGGCGCCCTGGCCAACCAGGTCAGTGGGCCGCCTTCCTGCAGGCAGGTGCCTGACGTCGAGGACCTTCTGGCGTCGGGCTGCGCGTTAGCCGTACATGACGTCTCCAGATAGGTTCAGGGTGTGGATATAAGCATTGTTGACGCCGGTGACGGCAAGATCAGCCGGTCCGCCGAGGTCAGCGCCCCCGCGGCCGAAATCTTCGACATTGTCGCCGATGCCCGTCGGCACCATGAGCTCGACGGTTCAGGGACCGTGCAGAACTCCGTTTCCGGGCCTGAGCGGCTCTCCGCGGGTGCCAAGTTCTCCGTGCGCATGAAACAGCACGGTTTTCCTTACCAGGTCACTAGCCAGGTCATCGACTTCAATGAGGGCCGGGTCGTGGAGTGGCGGCACCCGCTCGGGCATAGCTGGCGCTGGGAACTGACGCCGCTGGACAGCGGGAACACGCTGGTGACAGAGACGTTCGACTACAGCAAGCTCGGCCCGGTCAAAACAGGGGGCCTGAAGCTTCTTGGCAGCCTGAAGCAGAACGCGGCCGGCATCGAGGCCACCCTGCGCCGGCTTCAGGCACGCTTTCAGCAGAGCTGACCGGGCCGCCGGTTCCTGCCTGCCGTCGCCGTGGCCATCCCCGTGAGCAGCCTCATGGGTGCTGGACCTCGGCTAGGCATCGCTGCCTATACTTCGCGTAATGCCGTTCGCAGTACAACCTCAGGCGGAGCAGATCACCGGCCGAGAGAGGAGCCGGCTGATCGCTGGTCTTGTCGTGCTCGTGATCGTGCTGGCCGGCGTCGGGATCTGGGCGGCCGTGCGACCCGGCGGCTACGGCGCCTCGAAAGACGGATGCATAACGGTGATGCTGCCGAGCACCACGGGCGGGGCGCTCATGCACCAGTGCGGCGCGGACGCGCGCGCGACCTGCAAGCACGCGTTCACAGCCACAGGCAAGGTCGCCGCCTTGACCAGGCCGCAGTGCCGCCTGGCCGGGCTTGACCCGGCCGCGCTCGGCTTGCCCGCTTCGGGAAATGCTGGGTGACTGTCAAGGCGGG
>DATJLT010000171.1:0-10519 GCA_035509195.1 Streptosporangiaceae bacterium
CGGGCTGGTGCGGCGGGCGGTGGAGATGCCGGCGGGCGGGTGGCTGGATAGGGGGAGCGGGGGTGGCGGGGAACTGTGGTTCGTGATCAGCGGCAGCGGCCTGCTTGCCCTTGATCAGGGCGTCTCGCTCGAACTACGACCCGACAGGGGAATCTGGCTGCCCTCCGGGGTCGAGTACCGTGCGTGTTCTTTGGATGATGATCTTTTGTGTGATCTTGTGACATTGCCGCCGGGTGGCGCAGCTTCTTCTGGCCCGCCAGTGACCAGCGACTTCGCCGACCGCCCCGTCGAGATCACCGGGGACAGGCAGTTTCGAGTCGTGCTCGGGCCGGCTCTCGGCTGCCCTGGGGCGACCCAGTTCGTCGGGGAGATCCCGCCGGGGCGGGCACCTGACCATCGCCATCCCTACGACGAAACCGTGCTCGTCCTCGCCGGCCAGGGCATGCTGCACCTGGACGGCCAGACCCAGCCGCTGACGCCCGGCACCTGTACCCACCTGCCGCCCGGCGTCCCGCATTGCCTGGAGAACACGGGCTCGGTTGTCTTGCGAGTGCTCGGCGTGTTTCATCCGGCCGATACTCCGGCCGCGAAGTTGCCCGCTTAACCGGCTCGACCAGGTCCTCGGCGAGAAGAGCCGTCTATTGGGGCAACTATTAGCATCAGCTCCAGAATTTCCCGACAACGCACGGTCCGGCGGCCATTCGCGCCTATGCTGCCGCCATGCCGCTGACCGCGCCTGCCTGGAGTCCGCTGGACCGTACGAGAAGACGGCACGCACACCGACATCTCGCCAGGCGTGGCGGCTGGCGGCAGCTAAGAACGACGCACCGGGGTCGCAGCGGGCGGCCTACGGGAAGTCGAAGTAATGCAGGCTGACGAACGGCGGGTTCCCTCCGGCTCCCGAGACGAACTCAAGGTAGACGTTATGGGTTCCCGTCACGGTCGAGATGTTCGCCGGGATGGTCCTCCAGGTGCTCCATCCGCCGGTATTCGCCACGGAGAACGAGCCGACCGGCGCGTTGGAAGGATTGTCAAGCACGACCTCGACGAGTCCGCTCACCCCGCCAGCCGCGCCCGATGCGACCCTCGCATCAAACTGGTTAGATCCGGAACTGCCGAAGTTGATGTTGTTGTACTCGAGGTAATCGCCGTTGGAGAGTTGCGCCGCCTGGTTGCCGTCAACGCCTGAGGGGTTACTGTCGCCGGTCGCTGCCGTAATGGAGATAGTTCCCTTACTCGCGTTGTCACAGTCGGCCGAGATGTCAGCGGTGGCGGTTGTCGTGCAGGAAGTACCGCCGCCAGGAGAGGACGAGCTAGGCGAAGGGCTCGGTGACGAACTGGCCGCCGTCTTTTCGTATGCCGCGACGTAAGCGACGCTCATCGCGGCGCCCGATGTCGTCGAACTCGTCGGAGTGGTGCAGCCGCAGACGCCGTTGGGATAGCCGCCGCCCATGGCCAGGTCAAAGATGATCGAGAAGTTGTGGTCCACTGCGGCCTGCCAGGTCGCGACCGGCACCTGGCTCTCGTTCACCTGGAAGAACTGGTTGCCGTCCAGGTACCAGGTGATCGACTCTGCCGAGGTGTTGGTGCGGTTCACGATGACCGTATAAGTGTGATAGCCGGTCTGGCAGCCCGAACATGACAGCAGGCCGCTGCCTATGCCGGTTGTCTCGTTGCACGGGCCGCCTGGATCGACACCACAGTGGAACGTGCCGGAGTGCTCGGACAGGGCGTTGACGTCTTCCAGGATGTCGATCTCGCCAGTCGACGGCCACGAACCGGGCCCAAGCATCCAGAATGCTGGCCAGTAACCGAGACCGCTTGCCGGATCAGGCTGCTCCACGGAAGCCGTGACCTCAAGCTCGCCTCCGGCCGGCGCGCCCACATTGGCCGTGTTCGTCTGGATCCGGCCCGAGGTCCAGGAGCCGCCCGAGTCAATCGCCTTGATCACGAGGTGGCCGTTGCCATCCAGGTAGACGTTGCTGGTCGAGTTCGTCATCGTCTCTATCTCGCCGGTGCCGAAGCTCGAGCCTGGCCCCGTGTCGTATTTCCAGTTGGCCGAGTTCACTGGCGAGCCCGCTGCGCCTGCGAAGTTATCGCTGAATACGGTCGTCCACCCGGCTGGCGGGGCGGGTACGGTCGTCGCCGAGACGGGCTGCGCGAGCAGTGCGATCGTGCCGAGCGTCGCGCCTGCCACCGCGGTGACCAGCCCGGCAAGCAGCGCCGTTACCCGGCGCCTCGCGCTATCGTGCCCGGAAGCTAAGCGTCCGGAAATCAAGCGTCTGGAAGTTAAGTGCATGGCTCGTCGCATGGGAGACCTCCTGATCTGGCCAGATTAGTATCTTCAAACCTTAATTCAAGATTTGTACGAACTATCTGTCAAGGGGAGGCTCCGGCCGGTGTTCCTCGGTGCGACGCCGGCACTCCGGTGCCCCGACTACGCACCCGGCCCGGGCCGGCGACGCATTTCGGGCAACTGGGGCATCGCGCCGGGGCTGTCAGCATCAATGGCGCTGCGTTGCTGCTTGCGGGGCGGGTCGGACGACAACGGTGGCCGTTTGATGCTGACAGGGTGACATCGCTGGAACTCCGATGCTGTAGGCGGAACCGGGCGTACAGCATCGGTGGACACCTGATGCTGCCGAGCGGGGCGGGCGGGGCGGGCGGGGGGCGAAGTTCGGCCATTAGTAATGGCCATTAGCCTGCATTCCGGCTATTGCCTGCCTACCATAAGGCTGGTGCGCGGCTCGGGTGATACCTTACCGATCCCACCGGAGCCGCAGCACCAGGGAGGGACATTCGTGCTTTTATCTATAGCCGACTCGGCGCTTATGCCGGTGACGACGATAGACGGTTTCGTGCTCGCTTGCCTGATTGATCCGTCGACCGGGATGATCTTGGCGTCGGCGCAAGCTCAAGGGGAGATCAGCCTCCCTGTCGCGGCGGCCGGAGCGGCCGACATCGGTCAGGTGCTCGCCGTTCTGACGGCGAAACTCGCGGCGAACGAGCAACTTGACGACGTAATAGTGACGTTCAGTAACCACCTGCACCTGATTCGCCCGCTGAAGCGAGATCACTCAAGGGAAGCCCTGCTGCTGGTGATCTTGGACCGGCGCAGGGCGAATCTCGCGATGGCACGCCGTGAGATCCGCAACTTCTGCGACAGTGCATCCGTGACCGACTTAACGAAAAGGCGGCCGGCGCTGTGTACAGATTAGCCCTGACTTGGAAAACGGTGGACGATTACAACAAGAACATTGCGAGCCGTCTTACTAAGCTAGCCGCAGCTCAAAGCACCGGTCTGGTGCCAATTACGGGCCCGAGTTCCGGCGCGATTTACTTTGAGGACGGCGCGGTCGTTTATGCCCAGTCATCGCGCATTCCTAGCCCGCACGGCGTCCGTCCTTCTTGGGCGTTACCGCCGGAGGCGACAGGAGACCGAGCACCGGAACTCGCGCCGACTGCTCAAGTGCGCGGCATCGGCGAAGCGCACCGCATCGGCGAAGGGCACCGCATCGGCGAAGCGATCATCGACGCCGCACTTGACTTGCTGACAAGTCGATCGGCCTGCTCACGGTTCCGGTCCGCGAAAGCCGACCGGGCGGCGCCCTCTGAGTTCAGCATTTCTGTCGCCGACCTGCTCGCCGAGGTCACGCGCAGGCAGCGCCTGCTGAGGCAGTTCGCGGGCATCACGGCCGACACAGACGTGAGCAGGACCACGACGCTTGACCTGCAGCGCGTGCAGATATCGGCCCCTGAATGGGCGCTGCTCATCCGGGTTCGATCCGGATCTACGCCAAGGGATCTGGCATGGGACCTTGGCCGGAGCGTGTTCAGTGCGACCGCGGAAGTACACCGACTGATGAGCCTTGGCCTGTTGTCGGCCGCGGGCGGCGGTTCCGCGGGCGGCGGTTCCGCGACGACAGCGGCCGGGTCATTCATGCGGGCTTTGCCGGATCAGAAAGGCGCCTGACCATGACAGCGCAGGGAAGCGGAAACCAGGCCACTGTCGCTGAACGCCTGAGGCACGAACTCGGCCTGATCAAGGAGAGCATCGCAGGCGTTCACGGCAGCATCGTGGCCACCAGCGACGGGTTCTTAGTGTCCCACGACGTTCCCGGCCTTGACCCTACGGATCTGGCCGCGCTCCTGTCCGCTACCAAGGCCGTAACCAGTCAGGGCATCACCGCGACCGGGCGCGGCCAATTCAGGGAAGCGATCTCCCGCGGTACGCACGGCTACCTCGCCGTCTACGCCGCGGGAGACAGCGCGATCGTCGCCGTGATCGGGGATTCGGAACTCAATATCGCCATGCTGCAGTTTCGTGTACGTGACATCATCGACCGGATTGCCGGTTACACGGCGGAATTCAAGCGCTGGTCAAGTACCCCGGTGAGGGGGTCGTACGCAAGGCAGGCCGACCTGCCGCAGCTGGGTCCTTCGGGTCTCCCGTTGCGTCGCCGTCGCTCTTCGTAGCCGCGTTCAGTCAAGGGGACGCTGCCCTCCCCGGCGCACCGGGTAGCCGGCATGCCGATCACGGCGGCGGTGACGACCTGGCCCGCGCTCGCGCCACGCGCCGCCGGCCCTGCTTCAGCGCCGATCAACTCAGCTTCCTGAGCCCGTCGAGCACTCGCCGCAACTGCTCGGCCGAGGGCGGCGACTGCTCATCCTCGTCGCCTTCGTTGGTCATGATCACCCCGTGGTAAGGAGCACCGACAACCGGAATCCCTGGCGCCGGACCCACCTCAGGCCCGCCCAGCCTGCCCGATGCCCGCCTCGACTCTGGCCGGCGCCGCACCTGCTGTTTGCCAGGCTCAGCCGCCGCCAGGTCAGAATCCGCCAGCCCAGAATCCGCCAGGTCAGCGGCCTCGGCCTTCCCTGCGACAGCCGTCCCTTTCGCATCCGGCAAGTGGGTTCGCCGCTGGCGGCGTGACCCAGCCTTCTTAACCTCGAAGGCAACGGCCTGCTGCGAACTCGCCGGAGCCGGAGGTTTCGCCACGCACATTTGCTTCTTGATCAGGTACGCGGCCCTTTCGATCGTCTCATGCAAGGGGAGACCGGACTCTACAGCGATGTCCCTGATCGAGGAAGTCCCGTTGACGCGGCTGGCGACTTCCCAGTGCTCGCGTTTTATGACTGCCCACGGATGAGACAGGTCCCGCAATTCAAGCGGGCTGGTAAGCCCCGTTCGCGACGGCGCGAGCAGCGCCGCTTTCTTCGCGGCAAGCGGACGCAACTGCTCAAGGCGTTGCGCGGACCAGCCCCGCGCCCAGTGCGGCTCCGCTGACTCCTCGAAACGGCTGCCGGTGACGACTGTCTCGTCCGCCAGCGGCAAGGTCAGCGCGATGACCGCATCGATCAGTACTGACTTCAAGAGGGCGCGGATGCCCGTCTTCGGCAAGTACTGTCCGGCGAGCAGCGCCTCGCCGAGATCGCGATCCGTCCGGCTGCCTCCCTCCCCCAGCAGCTCACCGACGGCCGGGGATGACCCGAGCAAGGCGCGCAGCCGGGCGGCGAGACCGGGAACCCACGATGACTCCGCGTAGATGAGCTGGCCACGGTCGAGGTAGACAACACCGCTTGGGTCACCGGCGATCCGCAGGATGCCAGAGACGTTCTGCATGGCCAGCGCCTCAAGCACGGCGGCAACCCTGGGACCGGCAGTCTCCTGCGGCACGGTCATTCGAGATCTCCCCTTCGCCAGGGACGGCACGAACACCCGCACGCAGTGTACCGATCACCTCGGGTGAAGCGGCGCAACTATGCTCGGAACCACTAATAACGCCAGGAATAGACGCTTCTCATCCGGTCTTAGACCACGCGTTAACAATAGGCCGCGAGAGTCGCCTTTAACGCGGATCGCATGCGTGGACGGAGCGCATCAAGCGGCTTCCCAGTTAATTCGGCAGATCTGGTAATTTCTCTGCGGTAAGCGCAGGCCATTGCTAACGTACCTACCGCTGCCTTAACCAGGGGCAATCACCGCGAGAGGGGCTGGGACATGAACATCGAGACGGCTCTCAAGGAAGCTATGGCCATTGATGGTGCCGTTGGAGCGTCTTTAGTAGATTGGGACAGCGGCATGTCGCTCGGTTCGCTGGGCGGCGGCAAGTACCTGGACCTTGAGGTAGCCGCGGCCGGTAACACCGAAGTCGTCAGGGCAAAGATGCGGACGCTGGAGTCTCTTCGCCTCAATGACAACATCGAGGACATCCTGATCACCCTGGGTAAGCAATATCACTTGATCAGGCTGCTCAAGAACTCGCGAGCAGATCACGGCTTGTTCTTGTATCTGGTACTCGACAGGAACAAGTCGAACCTCGCGCTCGCCAGGCATAACCTGAAACGCATCGAATCAGAGCTGACTTTGTAAGCGGGCATCGCAGGGCGTCAGGGCACCGGCGCCCCGCGATCCGCGATCCTAGGCACGGCTACGTCACTGGCACGGCTACGTCACTGGCACAGCTACGTCAAAGGTCAGCAGCCCGTCATCGACGTCGACGTTGACCTCCTGACCCGAGCTGAGGTGCCCGTCGAGCAGCATCCGGGATAGCTGATTGTCCACTTCACGCTGGATGGTCCGTCGCATTGGCCTGGCGCCGAAGTCGGGCTGGTATCCGTGATCGGCGATCCAGTCCACAGCAGCCGAGGAGAAGTGCACGACGACGTTCTGCGCGTGCAACCGCCGTCTGGTCTCCTCGAGCATGAGGCTGGTGATCTGGCGAAGCTCGGCCTGGTCGAGCTTGCGGAAAACGATGATCTCGTCGATGCGATTGAGGAATTCGGGCCGGAAGGACTCCCTTAGCCGGCGCATCACCTGGTTCCGCAGAGCCGATTCCTGGCCCTCCAAAGAGCTGGTTTCTGCTCCGGCGAAGCCGAGCGCGGTCCCTTGCCCGGCGATGACGTCGGAGCCCAGGTTGCTTGTCATGATCAGGACGGCGTTCCTGAAGTCGACCGTACGGCCCTGGCCATCGGTAAGCCGGCCATCCTCAAGCACCTGCAGCAAGACATTGAAGACATCCGGGTGAGCCTTCTCGATCTCATCGAGCAGCACCACGGAGTAGGGACGCCGCCTGACGGCCTCGGTGAGCTGACCGGCCTCCTCGTAGCCGACATACCCAGGGGGCGCGCCGACCAGCCTGCTCACGGTGTGCCGTTCAGAGAACTCACTCATATCCAGCCTGATCATCTTGCTGTCGGCACCAAACAGTGCCTCGGTAAGCGCACGGGCGAGTTCGGTCTTCCCGACCCCGGTCGGGCCGAGGAACAGGAAGCTGCCGACCGGGCGCTGCGGATCGCCGAGCCCGGCACGAGATCGCCGCACCGCCTCGGACACCGCCGCCACGGCCTCGTCCTGGCCGATAACCCGCTCATGCAAGTGCAGTTCGAGGCCGAGCAGCCGGTCCTTTTCCTCCTCGGTGAGCTGGGACACAGGCACTCCGGTGGCGCGCGAAACCACCTCAGCGATGTCGTTGACGGTCACGTGCGGCACGAAGGACTCATCCTTGTCGAGGCGGCTGATCTGGCGACGGACCTCGTCGAGCCGATCGCGCAGCGCCGAGGCTTCCTCGTACCGCTCGCTGGCCACGGCCTGGTCCTTGTCCCTGCCGAGATCCTCCGCCCGGCGCTCGAGGTCACGCAGGTCAACGCCGGGCGTCTTGGTACGAAGCCGGACGCGGGCACCTGCCTGGTCGATCAGGTCAATTGCCTTATCCGGCAGGAACCGGTCGGTGAGATAGCGATCAGACAGCTCAGTCGCCGCCACGAGGGCCTCGTCGGCGTACCTGACCTGGTGGTGCGCCTCGTACCTGTCCCTCAGCCCGCGCAGGATCGCGACCGTGTCGTCGATCGTGGGCTCAGGCACCAAGATGGGCTGGAACCGGCGCGCGAGCGCGGCGTCCTTCTCGATGTTCTTGCGGTACTCATCGAGCGTGGTCGCACCCATGACGTGCAGTTCGCCTCTGGCCAGGGCCGGCTTGAACATGTTGCCAGCGTCCATGCCGCCTTCTGCGCTCGCGCCCGCGCCGACCAGCGTGTGCAACTCGTCAATGAAGATGATCAGTTGGTCGCTGTGCTCGGAGATCTCATCGATGAGCCGCCTCACCCGGTCCTCGAAGTCGCCTCGGTACCTGGTCCCTGCCACGACCCCGGACAGCTCAAGCTGCACAACCCGCTTGCCTGCCAGCGTCTTCGGCACGTCATCCATCACTATGCGCTGGGCAATGCCCTCCACGATCGCGGTCTTGCCGACGCCGGCCTCGCCGATCAGCACGGGGTTGTTCTTGCCGCGCCTGGACAGGACCTCGATCGCCTGTTCGATCTCCCCGTCGCGGCCGATCACGGGGTCGATGCGGCCCTGTGCGGCCAGCGCGGTCAAGTCGCGGCCGTACTGGTCAAGCGCCGGCGTCGCCGACCGCCCGCCGGCCCCGGCGATCCCCGCGGGCCGGCCCTGAGCACCGGCCCCGCCAGCTCCCCCGGCTCCGGTTCCTCCTGAGTTCCCGCCCAGCGCCGCGAGCGCCGCCTGCAGCGCCTCGGGCGTGACCCGCTGACCGGCAAGCATCCGCCCCGCCGCCGACTCGGAGTTGAGCACAAGCGCGAGCACGACGTGCTCTGGCCCGATATAGGTGGACCCGAGCGATCGCGAGATCTGGTGCGCGTCAAGCAGCGCACGCTTGGCACCAGGCGTGAGCTGCGGTCGCTGGGCGCCCTGCCCGGGCAAGCCCGCAGGCGCGGAGCCCGTCCGACGCTCCCCTTCTTCGATTTCCCGAACTAGCGCGGCGGGATCTGCGCCGGCCCTGACCAGCAGCTGCCTGGCCGGATCGAGGGTAGCGGCCGCCCAGAGCAGATGCTCGGTGTCCAGGTCGGTACCGCCGTGCCCGGCCGCCTCGGCGGCCGCGGCCCCGAGCAATTGCCTCGCCGGGCCGCTCATCAGCCTGGTGATGTCGATGCGCTGCCCGGGCCGTGGCGGTCCGCCCGCTCCGTAGATCCGCGCCAGGAACTCGTCAAACGGACTTGACCCCTCAGATCCGTAAAAGCCGCCGCTCATCCCGTACCCCCCGAGAGCCCGCCGGGCGGCCAGCCCGGCCTCGGGGACTAGCCCTACCCACAACTAGAGGTATTCGCGCCACGAATACTCTGGCTCGTACCCCAGTCGCTCCCTGGCCCGGTCGATCGCGAGCAAGGTGCCGGTCCCCGGCACTGGCCGCCGCAGCGGCACGCCAGGAAACACCTCGGCCATCAGCTCCTCAGAGGGCCGTTTCATCACGGTATCCGCTGCCGCGATGATGAAACTCGGGCTGCCGGTGACGTCGGCCTCAAGCGCCAGCCTGCAGGACTTAGCTACGTCGCGATGGTCAACGTAGCCCCACAGATTCCATTTTCTCGCGACCGGGTCATCCCAGCATTCGGCAAGATAGCGATAATCCTGCGGCTCGAAAATATTCGAAAATCTCAGGCCGACAAATGGAACACCAGCCCACTGTGACATGTGGCCCGCGATCGTCTCGCTGGCAACCTTCGAGAGCGCGTAGGTAGTCGTCGGCACCGGATAGTGATCTTCGTCCACGGGCGCGTACCTGGGGGGTACGTCGAACGGCAGGCCGAGAGTCGTCTCGCTCGATGCCCACACCACCCGGCTCAGCCCGGTGTTCGCCGCCGCGTGAAACACGTTGAAGTTCATCACTATGTTCTCGTTGAACGTCACCGCGGGCGGGCGCAGGCCGGGTGCGGGGATGTTAGCCAGGTGGACTACGGCGTCAAAGCCGCCGAGCACCTCGACCGCCTGCCCGTAGTCGGTCAGGTCCGCACGGATGAACTCGGCGTCCTCAAGCCCAGGCGCCTCGGGCGCCACGTCGGTCTGCAGCACGTCGAACCCGTGTTCCAGCAGGTCAGCCACCACTGCCCGCCCGGCAAGACCGCTCGCGCCTGTCACGCAAACCTTCACGTCACCCTCCATTCGTCGCCAGTCACCGCAATAGGTCTATCAGTGACCGCCGGCATCCGCCCGACCGGACGACGAGCCTGGTGCCGGGGCAAGCAGCATCGTTGGCCCCGCGTTGCTGCTGGCGGGGCGGATCCAGTGACAACGGTGCCTGCTTGATGCTGCACGGGCGACATCGCTGGGACTTCGTTGCTGTAGCCGGGGCGGGGCCGGCAGCATCGCTGGCTACTTGATGCTGCGCGGCTAGGCGATGATCTCGACCGCGCCCGACTCCAGGTCATACCGTCCGCCGACGATGAGCAGCCCGCCGATCGAAGCGAGGAAAGGATCGTCCTTGAGCGCGCGAACGGTCAGTTCGACCTGTGCCCGCACCATGTTCTCCACCAGATCCCCCGGCTGCGTCACGGCCACGTCATAGGCCGGCCTGAGCGCCTCAACGACCGCAGGGATGTGCCCTGGCGCGGCCACACCTGTCCTGATCGACTCGATCGCAGCCGTGACCGCGCCGCATCGCTCGTGCCCGAGCACCATGATCAGCCGGCACGACTCGAACTCGATCGCGCCGAACTCGATGCTGCC
>DATJLT010000172.1:0-7401 GCA_035509195.1 Streptosporangiaceae bacterium
TCCAGTTTGCGGACGGCGTGCCCGGAATTGGGGCTGCGGAAATTGAAGATCAGGTACGGCGACAGGTAGCTGCCTGGCCAGACGTGAAAGTCCCGGTCCGTGCGCAGGCCGCGGATCGCGGAGGCCGGCAGTACCAGGTCAGTCATCAGGTCCGCCTTGCCTGACTTAAGGTCGCTGACTTCCGTCTGGCTGCTTGTCACGCCGATGGTCAGGACGATTCTGCTCGGGTACTGATGCCTGAGATTGTCGCTCGACTGCCGCCAGGCGGGATCGCGTTCCATCACGATCGACTTGCCCGGCTTGTACGACGTGATCTGGTAAGGGCCGTCGGAGATCGTGTGCTGTTCAAGCTGGAGACTGCCCGGCAGGTATTTGTCGTATTCCGCTGGTCTTGCCGAGGCGAACGGCAGCGTCATGATGTCGTTGAAGTCGGAAGCCGCTGAGTTCAGCTCGAAGCGGATCGTGCGCGAATTCGGTGTCGTGATGCCACTAATGGAGTGCGTTTTCTGGAAAAACGCGATCTGCGAAGCGGTCGGGTGCTTGTCGTGCGCGAACCGCGCGGTTTCCCGCGCACAGTAAGCCCGCATCCCGGCAATTGTCTCCGTAAAATACCGCAAATTCCCGACCGGGCTCACCGGATTGCAGAACGCCTTGAACTCGCGCAGGAAATCCTCGGCGACCACGGGGCGGACCGGCCTGGTGTTCCAGTCCACGCCCGCACGCAAATGGTAGATGTAGACCCGGCCATTCGCGCTGATGCCGCCGTTGCCCTTGTTCGGCACGACAGTGGCCACATCGGGGGCCGGGCTGATGTCCTTATTCCAGCCCCGTGAGCGCGTCGTCGGGTCGGCCCACGCCGGATAGGAGAGAAGTTGCCTGGCGTAAGCGCGTTCCAGGATGTAATCCGCCGTGTAGTAAGCGGGCACAGTGTCCAGGTGATCAGGCCCGTAGGCGGCGAGCAGCCGCAGGGTACCGCCCCGCGCCGGCTTGCTAGTGAAGCCGAGCAGGGGCAGTGCCAGCGTCACCGCCACGACCGCCGCAACTGCCACGGACAAAGCCGATCGTTTTCTCGGCACCAGCCACCTCCCGCTTCACTGCGCAAAGGAACTATAGCTGGCCGTAACCAGACGGGCCGGGCAACGACCGATAGCTCAAAGGACGGGCAGCTCAAAGGACGGGCAGCTCAGCGGTCAATGGCGCGGTCAATGGAGCAGCCGCGATCCGCGGCCAGACGGCACATGGCGTTCGCCATCTCGGCCGTTGTGGGCGGGGCGGGCAGGGCCGGCGAGTCGGTGCGCCCGAAGGCATCGAGCGCCAGGGCGACCAGCCGGCGCGACGCGGCAGGCGCGGCGCTGCGGGTGACGTGGACGATCGTCGCGTTGGCTATGAGCAGGATAAGCAGGTCCTCGCTGACGAAGTCGGAGCGCAGGACCCCGGCCGTCTTGGCCCGGTCGATGAGCTTGGCGACGTGGGCGTTGGCGAGCTTGCGCAGCCGCTCGACGTGCTCGTCGGCGGGCAAGGTCATGGACAGCAGGTCAGCGAGCCCGCGGTCGCCGGCCTGAAGCTCGCACATGGTGCGGACGAAATTGGCGAAGGCCTCCCACGGGTCACCGATCGCGAGCGCCGCCTCGGCGGCATCGGCGTACTTGGCAACCTTCTCGACCAGCGCCGCGCCGACCAGGTGCTGCCTGGAAGGGAACCGGCGGTAAAGGGTCGCGATCCCGACCCTGGCCCGCGCGGCGATCTCTTCAAGCGACGCCTCGAGCCCGTGCTCGGCGAAGACCTCCCTGGCCGCGGCCAGGATCGCGTCACGATTGCGGGTCGCGTCTGCCCGGAGGGGCCGCGGCTTGTCCTGCACCTTCATTGGCCCATGGTAGGGGATGCGGAGGCGTAACTCCGTATTCTGTTAGGCTAGTAGTGGAGGCAGGACTCCAGATAATCACTTGACGGATGGACGGCACATGAGTAAAGGCACGGGTACGGCTACAGCTCGCACCGGGGCCATCCAGAACAAGACAATTCCTTCCGGCCATAAAGCACCAGCCACGACTACGCCCGCCAGCGAAGCCCTCACCGGGGAAACGCCGTCAGGCGTGACGGCCGCACGAAACCGGAGCCTCCGCCTGGGGGTCTGGTTCTGCGGCATCGCCGGAATGGTCTTCTACAACTGGTGGGTGCTGGTCCCGCTGAAGCCGGGCCTGATGCGGTCGCCTGACGAGTTCTTCAGCAACCTGGAAGTGGCCGGGCAGCCGTACGCCAGCTTGATGTCGCACTGCGACGTCATTGCCGGGCTGCTCGTGCTTGCCGCGTTCTTGCTGGCCGGGCCGAACAGCGTAGCGCGCGGCCGTAGGGAATGGCTCGGCATGGTGGTGTTCGCGCTTGCCGGGCTGATCGGCGGGTTGTTCTCGCAGGTCTGCGCCGACGGGATCAGCGCCGCCTGCATGAGTGCCGAGCGCCACTTCCAGCTTCCGCTCAGCCAGTACGTCCACGACAGCGCCGGCGTCTTCGAGTTCGCCGGGATCACGCTGGCGCTGCTGCTCGCGCTGCGGCGAACCCACGGCGAGCGGACCCGGCCGGCCAGGATCTACCGGCTGCTCGCCGCCTGCGCCGCGATCGCGTATCCGTTGCTTGGCCTCGCCTACCTGGTCAACAGGCTCGGCGGCGTCATCGAGGGAGTCTTCTTCACTGGCTTCACGATCATGGTGATGACCCAGCTCGCCGAGCGCGCCGGCCACCGATTGTCGGCTGACCACAACAAGCGCATCATGGTGCGGTGGCCGCAGACCAGCTCGCCAGGGACTCACGGGCAAAGATAGCGCGGGGCATACGAGACTCGTTTGACCCGCTTGTCTCGGCCGCCGTCGATGCCATTTACGCCGAGGTGCCCGCCTACGGCGCGAGCACGGACCCCGAACTCCGTGCCAACGTGTCCGCGCACGTGGCGGCCATCTTCCTTCAGTTCCTCGACGGCCTGGAAGATGACCTGCCGGCCAGGCGCGGCAACTTCACCGTGACCAGGGAACAAGCCAGCCGCCGGCTGGCACAGGGCATCTCGCTCGCCGACTTCCTGCAAGCGTTCCGCATCGGCCAGATCACCTTGTGGCAGGGTGTACTCGACGCCGCCCAAAACGACGAGCAGGCAAGAAGCGCCGCGCTGCTGCTTGTCGAGCGCATCATGCGGGTCATCGAGCTCGGCAGCACGGTCGCGGCCGAGGCCTACATCGAAGCGCAGCAGCATCAGCTCGCCGAGCACGACCGGCTGCGGCGTGACCTGGTCGAGGACCTTCTCGCCCGCCGGACCACGTTCGCCGGGCGCAAGCGCTCGGCACTCCAGGCCGCGGGACTAGGCCCGCAAGCCAGGCTGCTCGTCGCCTCTGCGGTCTCCGTTGAGGACACGGGCGAGCAGGCCCTCGCTGCGGCAGTAGCTGCGATCACGGGTACCGGGCTGGCGACCCTGCGCCAGGATGAGATCGTCGGCGTGCTGGCGGTCAGGCACGGCGACGCCGCCTCGACCGTTGCCGCCCTGGAACGGGCCGCGCTTGCCCTTGACCAGGTCAAGCTCGCCGTCGGGGTCAGCACGGTCCATTCGGGCCTCCATGAGGTGCCAGAAGCCTACGCGGAAGCCCAGTCGGCGCGCGACGCGCTAGGGAACTCGGCGGGCATCGTCGCGCTGCCAGGGCTTACCGCGTTCGAGTACCTCGTGATCCGCGAAGCGGCGACCGCGCAGCGGCTGATCAGGCCAGAAGTCAGGGAGTTCATCACGCAGGACGCCGCGGCCGGAGGCGCGCTGATCGCCACCCTGGTCGCCTACGCCGCCGCGGACCTCAACGCCAAGATCGCCGCCGAGCGCCTGCACCTGCACGTCAACACCGCGTACTACCGCCTGGAGCGCATCGCCGACCGCACCGGCTACGACGTGCGCAAGCTCGCCGACGTCGTCGAGCTGCTGATCGCGATCCGCGTGCTCGGCGGCCGGGCAGCGGCAGGCAGTCAGGCAGCGGCAGGCAGTCAGGCAGCGACAGGCAACTTCATCACTCGCCCATGACGTACTTTGTGGCCCGGCCACTAACACTCTCCGCCCGTCCCGCCGCATGGTGGTAGCACGCAAACCCGCAAGGGACCGGAGGTGCCCGTCATGCTTAATCTCGCCGTCGTGCTCGAAGGCACCGTCCGCGAGCATCAGGAAAGACTCGCCATCGTCCAGGGTCCTGTGAGGCTCACCTACGCCCAGCTCGACGCGGCCGCCAGCCAGGTCGCGAACGCGCTGAAGGACCGGGGCGTCGGGCGGGGTGACCGGGTCGCGATGAGCTGCCCGAACGTCCCATACTTCCCGATCGTGTATTACGGGATACTCAAGGCTGGCGCGACCGTGGTCCCGCTGAACATCCTGCTGACCGAGCGGGAGATCGCCTACCACCTCGCGGACTGCGAGGCCAGCGCCTATTTCTGCTTCGAAGGCACGCCAGAGCTGCCGATCGGCAAGTCCGGCAAGGCGGCGTTCGATGCCACGGATACCTGCGAGCACTTCATCCTGCTCACCGCCGACCCCACTGCGACCTCTCCCGAGGTCGGCACCCAGACGCTGGCCGAGTTCACGCACCGCCAGCCGGGAGCCTGCCGGTCGGCGAACACCAAGGAGACAGACACGGCCGTCATCCTCTACACCAGCGGTACCACGGGCCAGGCCAAGGGCGCCGAGCTTACCCACAGCAACATGGTTCAGAACGCTCAGCTCGCTCCCCGGCTGTTCGGGAGCAGCGCCCACGACGTGCACCTGATCGCGCTGCCCTTGTTCCACTCGTTCGGTCAGAGCGTCCAGATGAACAACGGCCTCGCGACAGGCGCGACGATCGTCTTGATGGCCAGGTTCGCCGCCGACCAGGCACTCGCGACCATGGAGAAAGAACGCGTCACGTTCTTCGCCGGCGTGCCGACCATGTACCACGCGCTGCTGTCCTGCGACACCGCAGACGAGCACGACCTGGACGCGATCGCCGCCAGGCTCAGGGTCGCCGTCTCAGGCGGCGCCGCGCTGCCCGGCGAGGTCATGCGGAAGTTCGAAGAGCGCTTCGGCGTCCCGATCGTCGAAGGCTACGGCCTGTCGGAGACCAGCCCGATCGCCACGTTCAACCGGGTTGACCGCCCGCGCAAGCCGGGCTCGATCGGCCTGCCGGTCTGGGGCGTCGAGGTCGAGGTCATCCAGCAGGACGGCACCCCGGCCCCGGTCGGCGAGCCAGGAGAAGTCGTCATCCGCGGCCACAACGTGATGAAGGGCTACTTCGGCCGCCCGGAGGCCACCGCCGCCGCGATAGACGCCGACGGCTGGTTCCGCAGCGGCGACCTCGGCACCAAGGACGCCGACGGGTACTTCTACATCGTGGACCGCAAGAAGGACATGATCATCAGGGGCGGCTTCAACGTGTACCCGCGCGAGCTCGAAGAGGTACTGCTCACCCACCCCGAGGTCAGCCAGGCCGCCGTTGTCGGCATCCCGCACGAGGCCTACGGCGAGGAAGTCAAGGCGTTCGTGGTGCGCAAGCCGGGCGCCACGCTCACCGAGGCCGAGCTTGTGGCCTGGGGCAGGGAAGTCATGGCCGCCTATAAGTACCCGAGGCTGGTCGAATTCAGGACCAGCTTCCCCATGACGGCGACCGGCAAGGTGCTCAAGCGCGAACTGGCGAGCGGGGAAGAGCGATGACCGATCCGCAAATAAGCACCGGGGCGGCCGAGGCCGAAGGCGGCTCTCTCGCGGAGACCGCGCTTGACGCGATCAACGCGGGCCTCGCCGTCGGCAGGATCGGCGCCGTGGAAGCAGGGGCGGCCCTGGCCGCGGCGCTGGCCCGCACCAGCGACGGTGTCGGCCGGGCCAGGCAACTGCTCGGCGAACTCGCCGAGGTGGCGGCCGGCCGGATGATCGTGACCCCGGCGCGGGGCGACAGCCGGTTCGCCGACCCCGCCTGGCGGGAGAACCCCGTCTACCGGCGGCTCGGCCAGGCCTACCTGGCGGCGTCGAACGCGCTCGCTGAGGCCGTCGACGGCGCCGACCTGGACTGGCGCCGCGCGGCGCAGGCCAGGTTCGCGGCCGGCGTCCTGGTCTCCGCGCTTGCGCCGACCAACACGCTGGCAGGAAACCCGGCGGCGATGCGGCACGCGGTGGAGACCAGGGGCCTCAGCCTCGCCAGGGGCGCACGCAACTTCGCCGCCGACGCCCGGTCAGGCCTGCGGACGCCCCGTCAGGTCGACACCCGCCCGTTTACCCTGGGCGAGAACGTGGGCGCGACCCCCGGCGCCGTCGTGTTCCGCAACGACGTCGTCGAGATCGTCCAGTACGCCCCGGCGACCCCGTCGGTGCGCACGATCCCCCTGCTGATCGTCTGGTCGCTGATCAACCGCTTCTACATCCTCGACCTGGCACCAGGACGCAGCTTCATCGAGTACGCGGTCAGCCAGGGCTTCCAGGTCTTCGTCACGAGCTGGCGCAACCCGGGCAGGGAGCAGGCCGCCTGGGACCTTGACACGTACGCGACCGCGCTGCTCGAGGCGATGGCCGCCGTGAAGCAGATCACGGGCAGCGGGGAACTCGGCACGATGGGACTCTGCGCGGGTGGCCAGCTCCTCGCCGCGCTGCTTTCCGTCCTGGCCGAACGAGGCGATGAGTCGGTGCGTTACGCCTGCTTCGGCGTCAGCCAGCTCGACATGTCCGTGCCAAGCCCGGCTGCGATGGCGTTCGCCAAACCGGTGCCTGCCCTGGCGCGGATGGGCAGCAGGATGGCCGGAGTCGTGGACGGCAGGGACCTCGCGGCGATGTTCTCCTGGCTGCGGCCAGACGAGCTGGTCTGGAGCTACTGGGTGAACAACTACCTGATGGGCCAGGACCCGCCCGCGTTCGACATCCTGGCCTGGAACTCCGACACGACCAGGCTGCCAGGCAAGCTCCAGGGCCAGCTCCTTTCCATCGCGGAGCGGAACGCCCTCGCCGCCCCTGGCGGAATGACGCTGCTCGGCACGCCGGTCGACCTGAGCAAGGCCAAGCCCGACAGCTACGTGATCGGCGCCGAGACCGATCACCTGGTGCCGTGGCGCGGCACGTACCGCACGACGCAACTGCTCGGCGGGGAAAGCACGTTCGTGCTGTCCGGCGGCGGGCACATACAGCACCTGGTCAACCCGCCAGGCAACCCGAAGGCCCGCTACCGCCTCGGCGGGACCCCAGGTCCCGACCCTGACGCCTGGGTGGCCGGGTCCGCGGAGCACCGGGGCTCCTGGTGGGGCCACTGGTCTGACTGGGTAGCTGCCAGGTCAGGCAAGCTGAAGCGGCCGAGGAAGACACTGGGAAGCGCCGTGCATCCCCCGATCGAGCCGGCCCCCGGCAGTTACGTGCGGCAGAAATGAGGCTCATGC
>DATJLT010000173.1:0-22533 GCA_035509195.1 Streptosporangiaceae bacterium
CGAGCCCGGTACCACCCGAGCCCCAGCCCCGCACCACCCCCGCCCGAGCCCGGCACCACCCGAGCCCCAGCCGCGCCCGAGCCCGCCCCGTAACAGCATCGCGGAGCCAGCGATGTCGTAACCCGCCCGGCGCGAACAGCATCGGTGGCCCCGTGATGCTACGGGAACAGCATCAGGTAGCCAGCGATGTCCCCGGCCCCGGCCCGCGAACGACAACAACGGGCCAACGATGCTGTACGCCCTAGCGGAATGCCCGGAATGCCCGGAACGCGCGGCCTGCCGGACCAGGCAGGCGCTCTGAACTTACGTCGCCCGGAGGCGGGACCAGGCGTCGGCGCCCACGGCGAGCAGGAGGATCACGCCGAGCGCGATCTGGTCGTAAAGGGGGTTGAGGCCGAGCAGGTCAGAGCCGTTGCCGATGAGAGCGATGAACAGCACGCCAACCACCGTGCGCCAGATCGCGCCATCACCGCCGAGGATGCTTGTGCCGCCGACGACGATGCCGGCGAGCACGGTGAACGTCAGCGTCGTCTCGCCGTTGGAGGCCTGGGCGGAAAGGACGCGGGACGCGTCGATGACGCCGCCCAGGGCGGCGGCACCGCCGCTGAGCACGAACGCGAGCAGCCTCGTCTGCTGTACGCGGACGCCGGCGAGCCTGGCCGCGTCGGCGTTGCTGCCCGCCGCGTACATGTATCGGCCAGCCGTCGTCCGCGACAGGACCACGCCGAGCAAGAGCACCACGGCGACCATCGTCCACGTGGAGGTATTCACCGAAAGAAAGGTCGTACGGGCCAGATCGGAAAAGCCCGGCTTCGCATAAGCGATGATCAGGTTCCCGCCGGTCACCAGGCTCGCGAGCCCGCTGACGACAAACGACATCGCCAGCGTCGCGATCAGGGAATTAATGCGGAACGTCGTCGCCACCACACCGTTGACCAGGCCGACGACCAGGCCGGTCGCCACGCCGGCGAGGATCGCGAGGAACGGGCTCGTATGCAGGGCAAGTTCGGTCGCCGTCACTCCGGCCAGCGCATACGTCGCCCCCACCGACAGGTCGATGCAGCCGCTGACCAGCACCATGGTGCCCGCGGCGGCGATGATCAGCGTCGATGCCTGCTGGTCGAGAATGTCGAGAAGATTTACCTTGCTGAAGAACGGGCCGCTGGCGATCGAGAGCACAACGAAAAGCACCAGAAAGGGCCAGACAATGCCCGCTTTGAGCATTGTCTGGCGCGGCAGGGCAACGTTCATCAGGCACCTCTCCTGGCCGCGCCGAAGGCGGCGCTGAGAATCGCCGCCTCTGTCATGTCGCTGCCGGTCAGTTCCGCCGTGATCTCGCCGAGCCGCATGACGAGCACCCGGTGAGCCAGGCCGAGGATCTCTTCGACGTCGGAGGAGATGAGGAGCACCCCGAGTCCCTCAGCGGCAAGCCCGGTGAGCAAGTCGTAGATCGCGCGCTTGGACCCGACGTCCACGCCCCTGGTCGGCTCGTCGGCGATAAGGACCCTTGGCTCGCGCAGGAGCACGCGCGCGAACAGCAGTTTCTGCTGGTTGCCGCCTGACAGCGTGCTCGCGGGGGCAGACTGACCGCGGGGGCGGACGCCGGCCTTGGCCAGGGCCGCGTCGACGGCACGGCGCTCTGCCCGGCCCTTGACAAGTCCGCCCCGGCTGAACCTGGTCAGCGCCGCCAGGCTGACATTCTCCGCGACGGGGCGGCCGAGCAGCAGGCCGTGCTCCTTGCGGCCCTCGGGGATCAGGGCGAGGCCGGCACGGAGCGCTTCGCGCGGGCTGCCTGCCCGGTGGAGTTGCTGTCTGTCCAGGGTAATGACCCCGGACTGGACCCGGCTGGCACGGTAGATGGCGGCGGCCAGTTCAGTGCGGCCGGCGCCGACCAGGCCGGCGAGCCCGACAATCTCTCCTGCTCGTACCTCTAGTGAGACGCGGCTCACGCCCGTGGCAGTCAGGTTCCGCACCGACAGCACGACGGGTGAGTCGTGAGGTGCTTGCTGGCGGACCGGAAAAGCGGTACCGAGCGGACGGCCCAGCATGGCACTGAGCAGCGAGTCCTCGGTCTCCTCCGCCGCCGGGGCCGTCCTGACCAGGTGGCCGTCGCGCAGGACGGTCACCCGGTCGGCTAGCTCGAGCACCTCGCCGAGGAAGTGGGAGACGAGGACGATCGTGGTGCCGCCCGCGGCGAGGCGGCGGATGACCTCGTGCAGCCGGTCGACGTCGGGGCGGGACAAGGCCGCCGTCGGCTCATCCATCACGATCAGCTCCGCATCACGGCTGAGCGCCCTGAGGATCTCGACCTTCTGCTGGTCGGCGGTGCGCAGGGCGCCGGCGTTGAGGTCGCCGTTGAGGTCGAAGCCCGCGCTGGCCGTGAGCGCCTCATAGCGCTGGCGCAGCTGACGCCTTCTGATCAGGGCGCCGCGTCTCGGCTCGGCGCCGAGGAACACGTTCTCGGCGACCGTCAGCGCGGGCACGATCGAGAGTTCCTGCGCGATCAGGACGATGCCTCGCTCGATCGCGTCCCTCGGGGTGTGAAACCTGACCGGGGCGAGCGTGCCCGTGCTGCCGAGCAGTAGCTGGCCGCGGTCAGGTACGGTGACGCCCGAGATGATCTTGCCGAGCGTTGACTTGCCCGCGCCGTTCTCGCCGACGAGGGCGTGGATCTCACCTCTCCCGATCCGCAGGCTCACCGCCTCGAGGGCGCGCACGCCGCCGAAGGACTTGTAAACGTCCTGCAACTCGACGTGCGCGCTCTCGATGTTCGCTAGCTGGTCAGGCATCCGGTTAGCCGGGCCACTCTGCGGTGAACTGGTCCACGTTGGCCTTAGTGACGATGCCGCCGTCAGGCAACTGGGCCACGGGGTCGATGCCGCCGCTCTTCTTGCCTGTCTCGATCGCGGCGACGAGAGCCTGGACTGCCAGGCGGCCTTCGCTGGCGGGCGCCTGGGCGACGTCCGCGTACCAGGCGCCTGACTTGACTCCGGCGAGGGCGGCGGCGCTGGCGCCGTAGCCGACGAGGATGATCTTCCCGGTCTTGTGCGCGGTGGCGACAGCCTGGGCACCGCCCTCGATGCCCTGGTCGGAGCCGACAATGAGGTTGAGGTCAGGGTTGGCCTGCAGCATGTCCTGCACTGCGGTCAGCCCGTCGGTCGGGCTGAAGAAGCTCTGGCCCTGCGCGACGACCTTGACAGCCGGGTCGGCAGCGATGGCCTTGGTGAAGGCGCCGTGGATGGCCACGTCGAGCGCGGAGGCCTTGATGTCGTAGAGGTAGCCGACGTTGCACGGCTTGAGGTTCTTCGACTTGCAGGCCTGGACCACGAGGTTCCCTAGCTTGGTGCCGATGTCGGTCGGCACGAACGTGACGTTGGCCGACAGGCCGGGCACCTGTGGTGCGTCGGTCGACAGGTTAGGGCCGAGGATCTGGTCCATGTTCACGACCTTGATCCCCTTGGCGATCGCCTGCTTGACCAGCGAGATCAGGCCGGTGCCGAAGATCGGCTGGACGATGATGCCGTTGTACTGGCCAGAGGTGATGACGTCCTGCAGTTGCGAGTACTGGGTCTGCGGGCTGTTGTTGGCGTCGAAGACCTTCATCGTCGCGTGGTTGTCATCGGCCACTGCCTGGGCGGCGGCCAGCATGGGGGCGTCGTAACTGTTCTCGACGGCGAAGGAAAGATACGCGATGTTGATGGGCTTGCTGCTGCTTGTCGCCTTCGGCGTGGTGGTGCCTGAGCTTGTGGTACCGCTGCTTCCGCAGGCGGCTAGTAGGAGGCCGACCGCGGCGACCGCCGCGATCGTGAGGCCTTGGCTGCGTGCCCTGGACATGCCTGTCACGGCTAGACTCCTTGTGCTTGCTCACTGCAGGGTGGGTGGGTGAAAACCGGTAGGCCGGGTGGCAGCCCGGCCTACCGGGTTACTTGTCGTAGGTGTAGGTGTACGGGTTCTCGATGACCCGCCTCTCGGGAATCTCCGGGTTCATTCCCTGGATCCAGGCTTCCTCGCCCAGTTCGCGTATCAGGTAGCCGGTCGTTTCCTCTGTGGCACGCCTGGCCTTGTCCAGGTCGATGCCGACGAGTTTGTTCGCGTGCTTCAGCACGCGACCGTTGACCACGACCGTGTGCACGTCGCCGCGCTGGGCCTGGAACACGACGTGGCCGTAGGGGTTAAGCAGCGGGAACATGACCGGGGACGCGTCATTCTTGATGAGGATGACATCCGCCTTCTTGCCTGGCTCGAGGCTGCCGACGACGCTGTCGAGGCCGAGAGCCCTGGCGCCGCCCCTGGTCGCCCACTCGACGACCCGCTCGGCCCGCAGGTGGTGATTGGTGACCGTCTCCTGCTTGTCGTGCGCGTTCATGTGCTCGCGTACCCGGTCGGCGCTGAGAGTCGCCCGCATCGCTGAGAACAGGTCGCCGCTCCACCAGACGCTGGTGTCCATCGACAGCGACACGGGGATGTCGTGCTGGCGTAGCTGCCAGGTGGGCGGGTAACCCTGCCCGGCGCTCTCCTCGCTCTCCGTCGACACTGAAACGGAACCGCCGGTCGCGGCGATGCGATGGTAGGAGTCCGGGGTCAGCGTCGCCGCGTGGACGTAGATCGTCTGCGGGGTCATGAAGCCGTTCTCGTACATGAGCCTGATGCCGTTGTCGTTGGTAGCGCCCCATACCCCCGCGTGCGTGGTGACAGGTACGCCCAGGTCCCTGGCCACCTCGAACGCCGCCCGTTCAGGGAACGCCTCGTCGCCTGGAACGTCGAAAGCCATCTGGAAACCCAGCATGTCGTCGCCGCCAGTAAAGTGCCTGCTGACGAAGTCGCGGAACTCGGGCGTCGCCGACCACTCCCATGGTCCCTGCTGGATGTTGCCGTAAGCGAGAATGAACCGGCCGGGAACTTCCTTCAGTGCTTCGACGGCCGCCTCGGCGTGATCGGTCGTCTGCAGCCCGTGTGACCAGTCAACCGTCGTGGTAACTCCGGCATCGACCGCCTCGACGGCCGACAGCAGGTTGCCCGCGTAGACATCCTGCGGGCGGAACAGCTTGCCCGACTGCAGGTAATACCAGACAAAATACTGAGTCAGCGTCCAGTCGGCGCCATATCCGCGCATCGCGGTCTGCCACATATGCCGGTGCGTGTCGATCATTCCCGGCATCACGATGCCGCCGCTGGCGTCAATCTCAGCCGTGCCTTCAGGAACCTCAAGGCGGTGCCCCACCGCAGCGATCTTCTGATCTTGAACCAGCACGTCAGCGCCGGTCAGCACCCGGTGGGCGTCGTCCATCGTCAAAACGGTGGCATTACGGAAAACAATCGGCCGGCCCGGCGCGAAGTCAGGCTGGTCAGGCGTTTGCGCGGTTGTCAATGAGTTACCTCCAATGTGATGGCGGCTGTGCCGGTGCGGGCCGTAATGGTCGCGGTGCCGGCGGTGCCGGTGCTCGCGGCAGCGGCAGCGGCGAGCCGGGACTCTGGCACCGCCAATTGACCAGGCATAAGATCCGGCGCAACCGCGGACATGATCCGCCTCTCGCTCGAATGCCCCATAGCAAGAACGTGCTCAGCAGTCTAGGCAGGCCCCGGATCACTGTAAAGAGACACTGAAAACTACTTAACACACCCCGTTCACCAACTATTACTGTTCTGTCCCGCTTCGCGAACAACCGCGGCTCGATCCGCCGACCGGCCGCGCGGCCGTCCGCGCGGCCGTCGCGCGGCCGTCCGCGCCGTCCCCGCTGGCCCTCGCCCCGCACCGGCAGCCGCTGATCCTGGCAGCCGCTGATCCTGGCAGCGAATCCCTGCTCGTGCTTCCGTGAGTGTCCTTGGTGAATGTGCTGGCCGAGCCAGGCAGGGCTCGGGTCGCCGCAGCGTACGAGATCGCGATCGATGGCTGGCGGCCGGGTAGCCGGACCCCGAAATTCCCGCGCCGTCCGGCACTCGCCCGTGCCCGGACAGCATCGGCGGGCCACCGATGTCGTTGCGCGCCGGCGTGCAACAGCAACAGTGGCTCCCCGATGTCGCAGCAGCAGCATCGGGGAGCCACTGTTGCTGTTGGTCCTAGCCCGCCAACGACAACGGCGAGCCATCGATGCTGCCTGGCCCGGCGGAATGCGGCGAATGCCAGAAATGCCGGGTGATCCCTGGCGATCCCGGGCGCCGTTTCAGGTGTACGGTCCGCTCAGCCGATCAGGCTGGGCGATGCGGTGCAGCGCCGACGAGGAGGTTGACTATGGTCGCACGCTGACCGGGCACCGCGTAGGGGCAAATGTCAGGGAGCGTCCGGATTGGCTACGAACCAGACGCCGATCGCCTGTTCGGTGCCTTCGTTCCTGTACCGGTGGGGCGTTGATGAAGAGAAGCAGATCGCGTCGCCGGGGACGATCTTGTATTCGCTGAAGCCGAGCGTGATAACCAGCTCGCCCGAGATCAGGTAGCCGTACTCGGTGCCCGGATGCCGCATGAGCTGGTCCGTGCTCGACGAACTGCCGCCTGGAGCGTAAGTAATCAGCAGAAAGTCCACGTGCAAGCCTGGCACGTGCCCGAGTCGCTCCCAGGTCACGCCCGAGTCCAGTTCAAGCAACTCTCGCTCCCCAGGCCCGACAACGGGGCCAACCCGCCTGGCGTGCTCAGACGCCAGCGCCACCAGGGCCGCAGCAGCTCCCTGCGCAAGCGAGTTCTGCGCAAGCGAGTTCTGCGCAAGCGGCCCCTC
Source organism: Streptosporangiaceae bacterium (assembly GCA_035509195.1). GTDB lineage: Bacteria > Actinomycetota > Actinomycetes > Streptosporangiales > Streptosporangiaceae > Chersky-822. The sequence continues at coordinate 6,710 of DATJLT010000173.1, forward strand.
AGCGAGCGGCCCCTGCACGGATGCCGGACCGCCGGCATCCAGGCGCGGTCCCCGAGTCGTGCCCTGGGACGTCCCGCCTCCCGCGCCAGCCGAGGTGCCGCCGTCCGCGACGGCCAGGGTACCGGCTACTGCGGGAGCCGCAGCGCGAGCCGGGAAGCCCAGGTCGGTGTCTTGCGGCCCCTCGAAGATGTCATCGATCGACACCCCGAGAACCGTCGTAATCGCGTAGAGCGTACTGACCGACGGACGGCACTTGCCGGTTTCGATCTGGGAGATGTGACTGGCGGAAACGTTGACCGCGCGAGCGAGAGTCCTGAGGTTATAGCCGCGCCTGAGCCGCTCTTCTCTGATGCGCTGACCTATCGGCGGATCTGGCTGCGTTGACACCGGTTCGTTAACCTCCCCAGTGCAATCGTACACAATCGCTTAACACCTGACTCAGTTCGATCGCTCACGCAGCAACCGCACCATGGCAGCCATGTCATGCTCCCCGAGTCCGGCCTCCACGGCGTCATCGGCGGCGGCCCGGTTCACCGTCGCTTGCGGCAGCCGCGCGCCAACTCGCTCGGCGAGCCCAAGCACCAGGGCAAGGTCCTTGGCGACGAGTTCGAGCGTGAACGCGACCGGCGCGTCTTCAGGATGCTCGAATGCCCGCCGCTTGTACTGCACGAATGGCGCCCCGGCAACGCTCGCCCCGATCACGTCATACGCAACGCTCAGATCGATCCCGGCCTTCTCCGCCAGCACGAGCGCCTCGGAAAGGGACTGGTTGAGTGCGTGCACCATGGAGTTCACGGCCAGCTTCATGACCGCACCTGACCCGGAGGGGCCCACGTGAAAGATCCGCTTCGCCAGCAGGTCAAGCACCGGCCTGGCCAGCTCTAGAGCGGACGCCTCACCGCCCGCGAGCACCGTCAGCGTTCCCTGCATCACGGCAGGCACGCTCCCGGATACCGGCGTGTCGAGCAGCCAGGCGCCCTTCCCGGCCACCAGCGCTGCCAGCCCGGTCACCGTCCGGGGATCAACGGTGCTCGTGTCGGCTATCACCGTCCCGGCCCGCACCCCGGCCAGGATCCCTTCATCACCACCTCCATATGTGTCAGCGACAGCACGGTCGTCAGCCAGCGACACCAGCACGACAGGCGCCGCCGCTGCCGCCTCGGCCGCGCTCGCGGCTACCCGCGCTCCAGTAGCCGCCGCAACCTCCGATGCCCTGGCCGCAGTCCGGTTGAAGATGACCACGTCAGCACCAGCCGAACGCAGCCGCGCGACCATCGCCGCGCCCATCCGCCCGGTCCCGACAACCGCGACCAGCACCCGACCGCCCTTGTCAGCACCGCTCGCCCCGGCACCGCTCGCCCCGGCACCGCTCGCCCCGGCACCGCCGCTGCCAGTACCACCGCTGCCGGCACCGCTCGCCCCGGCACCGCCGCTGCCAGTACCGCCGCCACCAGTACCGCCTGCACCCGTCACGTGAGCAGCCAGCCTCCGTCCACGTTCAGGTGCACCCCGTTGACCGACCTGTTGCGCAGCAGGAACTCGGCCGCGTCGGCCACGTCAGCCATCGTCGCGAGCTGCCCGGTCGGCGTCCGCCCCACGTACCCCGCCAGCACGTGCTCGGGCTTACCGCTCCAAAACGGGCTGTCACCGACGATGCCCGGATGGATCGCGTTCACCCGTACTGGACTCAACTCAACCACGAGCGTGTGCACCATGCCGGTAACACCGCCGTTGATTGTGGATACCGTCGTCGAACCTGGATATGGCCGGTCCTTCGCTAGCCCGCCAAACAGGACAATCGACGCATCGGAGGTCAGTTTCGGCAACAAGCTGTGGATAACTTCCAGGTATCCGACAAGCTTCAGCGTCGTCAAATAGACTGCCCGGCGCAGGTCGTAATCCGCGACAGTGTTCGCGTCCCGCTCGATCGCTGCGAGCACCAGGTGATCAACCTTGGCGATATCGGACAGCCCCGCCGCGATGGAATCCGGCTGACCGATGTCCAGCGCGATGCCGCGCGCGTCCCCCCCGAGTTCGGCAGCTATCGCATCAGCGCGCGATCCGTCCCGCCCGGACAAGATCACCTCTTCGCCACGGTCAGCTGCGCGCCTGGCGATCTCCAGCCCTATGCCCGACGTACCGCCGACTACCAGCAGCGTCGTCCGCTCAGTCATGGATGCCTCTCCTCCTGGGTGACGGCTAGCGGACAGCGCGGGTGCCCTGCTGTCGCTTTTGCGGCAGCGATGAGCCCCCGCCGCGTTCGGTCAGCGCCGCGGGCGCGGCGGGCGCCGCGATCGGCGCGGTCAGCGCCGCGGGCGCGGGCGGCGCGGGCGGCGCGGCACGCCCCGCGCGGTCGGCGCGGCACGGCGCGCTCAGCCATTTGCGTCGCCATTCCCGGCCGCTAGCGCGTCCGCGAGGTACTGCCAGTCCCGCGCGAACCGGTAAGAGTGCCGCCCGGGCGGCTGCGGCGACTGAGTCTCCAGCCACCGCACCGGACCATCCCCCGCGTTCGTGAACCCGTGCACGCAGCCGACCCCGGCCCAGGCGACATCCCCGACCTCAAGCCGGTACCGTTCGCCATCGAACTCAGCGTCGGTAGCGCCCTCTAGGATGAGGTAGGTCTCGTCGAACGGGTGGTCGTGCTGGCCGGCCTTGCCGTCCGGGTCGTACTGCACCATGAACATCGTGGTCAACTCGGCCCCGAGATCGGAGTCGACCATCATCTTGACCCCGATCCCGCTGTACACGAGCAGTGCTGTCCGCATGCTCGCAGACAGCGCGAGCAACTCCTGACCCTGCTTGCGCGGGTTCATGTGATCGGCGGTGATGTTGCCGAACACCCGGTTGCGCGGGTCCCGTACATCAATCGGCTGCGGCTCGCGGGCGGCCAGGGAGACCAGGTACGTGTCGCCGCCGAACCTTGAGCGCGGTGCCGGTCCCTGCATCTCCGCGAACCTGAATTCTTTTCCGCCAATATTCCCCCACGAATGCGGCGTACCGACGGGGATGAGTCCGTAATCGCCGGCGCTGACCTCAAACGCTCCGTCCGGCAAGGTGATGACACCGCTGCCGTCGAGCACGTAAAACGTTTCCTCGAACGAGTGCACGTGCGCGGGGACGAAGCCGCCTGAGTCAAGCAAGCAAAGACCGAACCCGGTGCTCGGCGCTCCGGTTTCCTCGCCCACGACCGACCAGCGCAGGTAATCCCTCGCCCCGGCCGCCCAGCCGCCCGGCTCACGATAGTCAGCGTCAGCCGCCCGGGCAACGAGATGACCAGACGGCATGTCAGTACTCCAGAAGAGTCCGCGCGGCCGCGACAACCTTGGCCGCTGTGGGGATGACCTGCTCCTCCAGCGAGTTCGCGAACGGCAGCGGCACGCACTCGGCGGCGACCCGCTTGACCGGCGCATCGAGGGATTCGAAACCTTCCTCGGCGATGATCGAGACGACCGTGCCACCCCAGCCGCCCTGGTAGGGGTTCTCTTCCACGGTCAGCACGCGCGAGGTACGCCCGACCGAGGCCAGAACCGTGCTCATGTCGAGCGGCACCAGGCACCGGAGGTCGATGACCTCAGCGCTCACTCCCTCAGCCGCGAGCCGCTCGGCGGCCGCCAGCGCAACAGGCACCGTGTAGGCAAGCGCCACCAGCGTGATGTCGGTGCCAGGGCGCACGACCGCCGCCTGCCCGAGCTCAACCACGTGCCCAGGCGGAGCGGGCTCGCCCTTGCTCGCGAACAGCCCCTTGTGCTCGAAGAAGATCACCGGGTCTTCCGACCTGATCGCGGACGCCATCAGCCCGACGACGTCGGCCGGCGTGGACGGGGCGACTATCTTCAGTCCAGGCACGGTGAGCGCCCAGTTCTCTACGGCCTGTGAATGCTGGGCGCCAAAGCCTAGCCCCCCGCCGTTGGCCGTCCTTACTACAAGCGGAACTGTCACCTGCCCGCCAGTCATATAGCGGACCTTAGGGATCTCGTTCGCGATGTAATCCCAGCAGCAGGCCAGAAAGTCAGAGAACATGATTTCCGCGACCGGCCGCAAGCCTGTCAGCGCGGCGCCCATCGCCGCGCCGACGATGGCCTGCTCGGAGATCGGGGTATCCCAGACCCGCTGCGGGCCGAACTCCTTGAACAGACCGGTCGTGGTCTTGAACACGCCTTCTGCGGCGCCAATGTCCTCGCCAAGGCACACCACCAAAGGATCGCGCCGCATCTCGCGAGCTATGCCCTCCGCGACCGCGTCTCGGTAAGTAATCGGTTCAGTCACGTGACCCCCTCAGCCCAAGCGCCGAATGGCGGCTCGGAAAACGCGGCATCAGGTCCGCCACGCCGAACTCCCGTCCGCCCACAAGTCGGTAAGCGCCGTCGCCGGGTCTGGCTCAGGCGCGGCCTTGGCCTCAGCGACAGCGTCGCGTACCAGGGCCTTGGCTTGCTCGGACCAGCCGTCGACGGTCGCCCGTGGTACTCCCATGGCCTCAAGCTGCGCCGCCGTCACCAGGAGCGGATCCCTGGCCAGCCACTCCTTGACCTCATCTTCTGGGCGGTACTTCGCCGGGTCGGTTCGGCTGTGGCCGAAGTGACGGTAGGTCGCGGCCTCGATGATCGTCGGCCCGTCGCCTGACCGCGCGCGCTCGGCGGCCCTCGCGACCGCGAGCTTGACCGCGACGACGTCGTTGCCGTCCACAAGCTCACTTGGCATGCCGTACCCGGCCGCGCGGTCGGCGGCTGGGTACGGCACGGCCGTGACCTGCGAGATCGGCGTGTACTCCATATACAAGTTGTTCTCGCAGATGAAGAGCACCGGCAGCTTCCAGATTGCCGCCAGGTTCAGTGCCTCGTGGAAGGCACCGATGTTCGTCGCGCCGTCGCCAAAGAACGCGACGGCGACCTGGCCGGTGCCGCGGAGCTTGGCCGACCACGCCGCCCCCGCCGCCATCGGCAAGTGAGCGCCGACGATCGCGTAGGAGCCGAGCATGGCATGGTCGGCCTTGGTGAGGTGCATGGACCCGCCCTTGGCGCCGCACACCCCTGTTGCCTTGCTCATCAGTTCTGCCAGGCACTCGGCCGGGCCGGCACCCCTGGCGATCGCGTGATGGTGACCGCGGTAGGTGGCGAAGACGTAGTCGTCTGGGCGCAAGGCGGCGCTGGCGCCGACCGCGACGGCCTCGTGCCCGGCGGCCAGGTGCGTGGTCCCCTTGACCAGGCCGGCGAGGAACAAGTCGTGGGCGGCCTTCTCAGTCTCCCTGATCACCGACATCTGCCGGTACATCGCCTCAAGGTCGGTGGCGGTGGTTTCCATCAGCCGGCGTCCTTCGAACTCTTGGATCCGGCCGGCGTGTTCAGATGCGACTGCGATTCGCGCAAGGTGTTCAGCGCACCGCCGGCCGTCCAGTACTTGCGCCCCGCGACGAGCAGTTCCTCCGCGGGGAACTTGGTGATCACCTCGCAGCCGTCGGCGGTCACCACGACCTCCTCCTCGATCCTGGCAGCCGACCAGCCGTCCTTCGCCGGCCAGTACGTTTCGAGCGCGAAGACCATGCCTTCCTTCAGCGTCTCCGGATGATCGAGCGAGACGAGGCGGCTGAAGATCGGCTTCTCCCAGATCGACAAGCCGACCCCGTGCCCGTACTGAAGCGCGAACGCGGCCATCTCGTCCGCGAACCCGAACTCCTGCGCCGTCGGCCAGACGCTTACGATATCGGCCGTCGTCGTGCCCGGCTTGACCAGGGCGATCGCCTCGTCGATGAATTCGCGGCAGCGCGTGTATGCGTCGCGCTGCGCTACCGACGCGCTGGAGATGGCGAACGTGCGGTAGTAGCAGGTGCGGTAGCCGAGGTGGCTGTGCAAGATGTCGAAGAACGCCGGGTCGCCAGGCCGCAGCAGGCGGTCGCTGTAGACATGGGGGTGCGGCGAGCAGCGTTCGCCTGAGATGGCGTTCACTCCCTCTACATACTCGCTGCCCAGGTCGTAGAGGACCTTGCTGACCAGGCCGACGCACTCGTTCTCGCGCACGCCTGGCCGCATGAACCCGTAGAGCTCGTCATACGCGGCATCGACCATCGAGCAGGCCTGGCTCAGCAGCGAGATCTCGTCCTTGGTCTTGATGGCACGGGCCTGGAGGAAGATTTGCTGGCCGTCAACGACGTCGATGCCCTCGGCCTTGAGCGCGGCGAGTACGGGCAGTTCGGCGAAGTCGACCCCGAGCGGCTCGCCGGCCATCCCGTGCTCCCGAAGCTCGGCCGCGATGTTCGCGGCCAGGTCCTCGGCGATGCCCGCGCCAGGATGGAAGGCGCCCCTCAGCGTAGAAATGCCTGCTCGGGCACCCGTCTGGCGGGCGCCCTCCGGGGTCGGCGGGCCTTCTGTGTGGTCCAGCCACGGGTTATAGAGCTGGTGATGCCGCGCGGCCGAGCCGAAATCCCAGACCACAGGCTCCGCCCCGCGCACCAGGAGCGCGAACCTGATCAGCTTGTCCATCGCCCACGTACCGATGTGGGTCGCGGTCATGTACCTGATATTGGCGAAGTCAAAGGCCAGCAAGGCGCCAAGTTCGGACTTCTCGAGCTCCGCCTTGAGGCTGGCCAGCCGCTCGGCCCTCAGCCTGCCGAGATCAACCCGGCTCTCCCAGTCCACGGCCGCCTGGCCGAACGTGTGGATCGCCAAGTCACATCACCCTGCCCGGCAGCATTCCATTAGTGAACAGGACCACCCAATCACAGGTCAAGTAGCAATGAACGCCCGCCCCCGCCGAAGTTTCGTCTAGCTTGACGCCCGGCCTGGCTCACAACCTGAACTCGGGGTTCGCCCACGCGAACTCGTTGAGGAAGACGAAGTTCGTCAGGTCAACGCCGATGCTCGGCTCCGTGCATTCAACGTGGTACCACCAGCCAGCCGGTATGAATAGCGCCTGCCCCGGCCCGAGGTCAAGGTGGAACTGCGTCGCCGCGCCGAAGAGCGGGTACCGTGACAGGTCAGGCGCGAGCGGATCGACGTCGGCGCGGACAGAGACGCTGTTGTAGACCCGGTTGATCTGCAGCGCGGGAATCATGATCACGTGCTCCCAGCCGTCGACTTGCGCGGACAGCACATTCGCGAGCTCGTGCCTCAGCGGAGCGACCGAGCCGGCCGATCCGATCCGCAAGGCCGCCCGAGTACGCCCTGGGTCAGCTTCCAGGTAGCGCTCATCGAGCGTGAAGTCGTCCCAGAGCGGAGCGGCGGCCTCGGTCGCCAGCAGCTTGCTGCCGTGCGCCAGGCGCAGGTCAGAGGCCCGCGCCGAACGGCCGGCCCTAGCAGCGAACTCTGTGAACGGCATCGGCTCGCTCTCTTGCCGGTGCCCGGCGTCCACCTCTGCCTGCACGGAGCCGAGCACCTCGGCCAGGTATTCGAAACTCCACGACGACCGCGCCGGCCAGCGATCGCACACGTCCGTGAGCACCACTGGCTCGTTCCTGGCGTAGTACTGGTCAAGAAACTCATCGCGACTGAGGCCAGATCGCCGCGCCACGTCAGCGGGTGCGGCCGCGAGCGCCGCCAGTCGCTCGCGCATCGCAAGCACGGACGACAGCTTGGCAAGCTGCCCGGCCAGCCACCGGCCGCCTTCCAGCGCCGGGCTCTCATACAACGACGCGCACAGGATGATCGCTTCACGGTCACTGAAGCCCTGCGCCTCAAGCACGCCAAGCACCTCGGCCACCGGAACGCCCCGCATCAGCGACACCGCCGCCCAGCGCCGCCACCGAACGGGAATGCCGCCATCACCTGCGGGCTGACCGGCATCGGCGGCTTCGTTCATCGGTACCCCTCTGGCTGTCGCTGGTTACCTGATGCCGCTGGCCCGGCACGGAGGACTCTTCTTCCGTGATCAGGGCTCCCGCTTCAGATGGATCAGGCTGCTGCCGAAGTCGAGCCCGACGGTGCCAGGCAGCCCGATACCTTCTTGCATCAGCACGCTGCCATGGTGCCGTTGCCCGGTGCTGGTGTCCAGGAAGATCGCCTGCGGATCGAGTCCGGCAAGGCATAGGCGGCGAGGTCCTGACTCCAGTTGTCCAGGTCCCCACCAGCTAAGGATCACCAGTTCTGAGCCGTCGCTGGCGAGATACTCGCTGGCGGCGAACGGGGCGTCCGCGGCACGGGCGAGCCGGTAGAGGCTGCCTTGCTGGATGACGGGACGACGTTCCTTGTAGGTCGCGATGAGCTTGGCCGCTTCCGCGCGCTCGGCCGCGTTCCAGCCGGTCAGGTCGACTCCGATGCCGAGCGCTCCGGCCATCGAAGAGTGGAACCTGAAGCTGAGCGGCAGGCGCCTGCCGGTCAGCCAGTTCGGATTGTCAGTGACCCATGCCATCATGGCCGAAGGCGAGTAAGCCTGACAGAAGCCGTCCTGAATTTTGATGCGATCCCAGGCGTCGGTGTTGTCCGACGTCCACACCTGCTGAACATAGCTCAGGATGCCGAGGTCCGCCCTGCCTCCGCCGCCGGAGCATGACTCGAAGTCGGCCTCAGGATGGTCCGCGCGCAGCGCGTCGAGTATCGCGTACAGGTTACGCACGTGATCGATCCAGATCCGCTCTGGATCTGATACCGGCGCACCGGGCCAGCCGGGTTCGGAAAAGTGCCGGTTCATGTCCCATTTGACGAACTGGATGTTGTGCTGGGAAAGGAGGCCGCCTATGGTGCGGTAGACCCATTCGGCGACGTCGGGCCTGGCCAGGTTGAGTACAAGCTGGTTGCGCTGCTCGGTTCTCGAACGGTTCGCGAAGTGGTACACCCAGTCCGGGTGAGCGCGGTAGAGGTCGCTGTCCGGGTTGACCATCTCCGGCTCGACCCAAAGGCCGAACCGCATGCCGAGACCGTTGACGCGCTCGATCAGCGGAGTCAGTCCGCGCGGGAACTTCGCCTGATCGACGGTCCAGTCCCCGAGCCCGGCCCGGTCGTGCTGGCGGCCAGCGAACCAGCCGTCGTCCACCACGAAGCACTCGATGCCGATCTCGGCCGCGAGTTCCGCGAGCCGCTCCTGTCCATCCTGGCTGACCCCGAAGGAGGTAGCTTCCCAGGAGTTGTAGAGAACCGGTCGCAGCCCAGGCGGCACCGCCGGCCCCGCAGTCCCGCCCCCGCCCGGCGGGCGCCCGCCCGGGCGGGGGCGGGACTGCGGGCGGGCTACCCAGGCCAGCCGGCCGATGACGCCGGTTCTGTCGCCGTGACCTATCACGTGCGCGCGCTGCCACGCGTGCCACTCGCGGCTGGCCGCGCCGAAGCCGCCTTCGGTGTGCAAGGCCGCGAACGACGGAGTGGTCAGTTCCTCGCCTGGTGCGAGTTCGTAGCTGAAGTCGAAGTCATTCCAGCCGCCGGTGACGTGCAGCCGGCCGGCCGACGTGACCTCGCTGACGAGCTTCCATGACCCGCTCCAGGCCAGCTCTCCGCTCCACACCGGCCCGGACTCCTCGGTCGCCGTGCCGCCAGGGTCTAGGGTGAACCAGGGGCTGAACTGATGGCTGGTCGTGCCGCGCCTGCTCTCGAGCACGAACTTGCCTGGCCCGAGCACGGTCTCGGCGACCTGGGTCTCGGCGCCCCAGCCGCCATGCAGGTAACGCAGCCGCCAGCGATCCCGCATGGGCAGCCACCAGTTAGCCGACAGCACCTGCCTCAGCCTGATCGGCAAGGACCCGGCGTTGGTGAGCCTCGCCCACCGCTCCACGACGTCGAATCCGTGGTAGATCCGGTAAGCCAGCGTCACCTGAAGGCCGTAAGCCTCGTCAGCGAGTACGACCTCAAGGGTCGTGCCGCCCCGCTGCGCGGTCACCTGATGACCGGTATACAGCCACTCGACGCCGCGCGTGCCGTCGGCGTAACTGACCTTGAGCGACGGCTCGTCATAGCGCATGCCGCCCCACGGCGTGTACTCGTCGGGCAGTTCCGCCGCCCACGATCGGTGCCGCTCCCAGTCGGACGGCTCAGACCTCGCGGCGTCGGCTAGGCCCGCGACCGCCTGACGGCCGAGCCGCGCCCCCCAGTGCAAGTGCCGCACCGCCGTGCCGTTCGCCGCCAGCGCCAGCGCATAGGACGTGGACGCCAGATCGAGCAGCCACGCCCTGGCGGTCTCGTCGTACCAGGCCTCGGAGTCCGCGCTCATCACTGGTATCCCAGTTCGGTCCTGACATGTTTCACCCGCAGGAACTCATGCAGTCCCTCACGGGACAACTCCACGCCCAGCCCGCTCTGCTTCCAGCCTGCGTAAGGGTAAGGGACGTCACCGCCGCCGACGTTGTTGACGTTGACCGTGCCGAATTCAAGCTGCTCCGACAGCACGGTCGCCCGTCTGAGGTCGCGCGTGTAGAGGTAAGCCACCAGCCCGGCCTCCAGAGAATTCGCCAGCCCCACCGCCTCGTCCTCATCATCCACGATCACGATCGGCACCACGGGCCCGAACGTCTCCTCCCGCACCATGCGCAGGTCACGGTCGCCGACCACAACGGTTGGTGAGTAAAAGTGGCCGCGCGCAAGCTCCTCGCGCTCGGGCCTAGCACCGCCGGTCAGTATCTCTGCCCCGCGTAGCCGGGCGTCGGCTACGTGGTCCTCAACACGTGCCAGCCCGTCGGCAGTGGTGAGCGGGCCGAGGTCGGGTTCTGGCGCGGCCAGGCCGTGACCGGGCAGCAGACGGGCCGTGAGCTTGGTGAACTTGTCGATGAACTCGGCGGCGACGACACGTTCGACGAAGACGCGGTTCACCGAATTACAGAGCTGGCCCGCGTTGCGGAACGACCGCTTCACCCCATCAGCGACGGCCGCCTCGAGGGGAGCGTCGGCCAGCACAACCATCGGCGAGTGACCGCCAAGCTCAAGCGTGACGCTTTTAATATCGTCCGCGGCCAGGTGCAGCAGCTTGCGCCCCGTCGCCGTCCCTCCGGTGAAGCTGATCTTCCTGACCAGCGGGTGCCCGGCGAGCTGCGCACCAGCCTGCGGCCCGGGGCCGCTCACCGAGTTGAGCACTCCGGCAGGGAGGCCGGCCTGCGCCGCCCCGGCGATCAGGGCGAGCACGGTCAGCGGCGTCTGTTCGGCCGGCTTGGCCACCACCGTGCAGCCCGCCGCGAGCGCCGGTGCGAGCTTCCACGCCATGATCCCGACCGGGTAGTTCCACGTCGCGATCGCGGCGACCACGCCGATGGGCTGGCTGATCGCGATGCTCCGCTGAGTCCGTGACGACGTCGGGATTGTCGATCCGCGTACCCGGACCGCCTCGGCGGCGTAATAGTCGAACGCCTTGGCGGCCGCCTCGATCTCGCCAAGCGACTCGCTCAGCGGCTTGCCTTGCTCGAGCGTCAGCATCGTAGCCAGGCGGCCAGCCTCGCGTCTGATCCACGCCGCGACCGCGGTCAGGTGATCGCCGCGGACGCTGGCAGGTTGCCCCGACCAAGGACCGAACGCCCGCGCCGCCGCCCGCGCCGCCGAGTCGATCACGGCCTCATCGGCGACCGGCGACCGCCCGACAACCTCCTGAGTAGCAGGATCGGTCACCTCGGCCGCGGCAAGCCCGTCGCCGATCCCCACGACGGCGCCGTCAATGATCAGCGTCGCGTCGCCAGCACGCATCCCGTCGGCCGTCACGCGCCCTCCGCAGTCCGCACTACTTGTCCTATCACGCTGACCGGTTAGCACCCTATCATGACAGGATTAGTTCGCAGAAAGTACCCGGTCAGTGCGAAAATTCATTCCTTCGACGGCAATCCAAGGCAGCCCTACGGGAGGCCCCCGACAGCAGCAGCCGCCGCCTACAGCATTGATGGCCCGCCGATGCGGTAGCCGGGCAGATCGGCAACGACATCGTTGGAACTCTGATGGTGCCGGCGCAGCATCAGAGTTCCAGCGATGCGGTCAGGACACGCGCACGAACAGCATCAACAAGCCAGCGATGCGGTAACTCAAGCGAAAAGGGGGATTTGTCCGGCGCCCCAGGCCCGGCCCCCGGCCCGGAGCCCCGGCCCGGCGCGGCGCGGCCAGGGCCGGCCCGGCGCGGCCAGGGCGCGGCGAACCTTCAGCGCACGATCCGCGCCGATCCGCCCCTCGCCAGCCGCTCCACCTCGGCCAGCGTCGCCATCGACGTGTCTCCCGGCGTTGTCATCACCAGCGCCCCGTGCGCGGTACCAAGTTCCAGCGACGACCGCACGTCGCGGCCGCTCAGCAACCCGTATAGCAGCCCGGACGCGAACCCGTCACCCCCGCCCACCCGGTCGTAGATCTCAAGATCACGACGCACGCCAGCCACGTGCACCTCACCATCGGCATAACACAGCGCCCCCCAGTCATTGCGGCTGGCGCTAGCGGCCTGCCGCAGCGTCACGGCGGCCAGCCGCAGATTGGGGTACTCAGAAAACGCCGCCTCAAGCATCGTCGCGTACGCCCGCGGGTCAAGCGACGAAAAGCCGGCGTCAACGCCCGCGACCGGCAGCCCGAGCGCGGCCGTGTAGTCTTCCTCGTTGCCGAACAAGACATCGGCCCCCCGCACGAGTTCGGCGTTGACCTCCCCTGCCCGGCTCGGCCCCCCGGCCGGCTGCCAAAGCGACGCACGGTAGTTCAGGTCATAGGACACGAGCGTCCCGTGCCTTCTGGCTGCCGAAATGGCCTCCGCCGCGACTTGCGACGTGGTCGGGGAAAGCGCGGCGAAGATTCCGCCGGTGTGAAAGATTCGAGACCCTTCTCCGCCAAAGATCACCTCCCAGTCAACGTCACCAGGCTGGAGCTGTGAGGCAGCGGTATGGCCACGGTCGGCGCAGCCGACGCCGCCACGGACACCGAACCCGCGCTCGGTGAAGTTGAGGCCGTTCCGCGTGGTCAGCCCGATCCCGTCATAAGCTCGCCACGCGACATGCGACTGATCGACTCCGCCCTGATAGAGCAGGTCTTCGAGCAACCGGCCTACGGGGTTATCGGCGAACGCCGTCACGATCGAGGTGCGCTGCCCGAAGACACGGTGCAGCGCGCGGGCAACGTTGTACTCGCCACCGCCCTCCCAGGCATGGAAGGTCCGCGCCCGCGACACCCGCGAGTCACCTGGGTCAAGCCTCAGCATGACCTCGCCAAGCGCGACCAGGTCCCACCGGCACGACTCAGGCGTCCTCAGATCCATGCCCGCCACCTTCAGCCCTCACCGCCCGCCGTCGCCCGCGACCTCCGCGCCGCTGCCACAGCCTCTGCGACCAGCACGGTGATACTGCCGAAATCGCCGTCGGCGATCAGCTCCGACGGAGCCATCCAGCTCCCGCCAACAGCGACCACCTGGCCGATCGCCAGGTAGTCGGGCAGCGTCTGCGAAGTGATGCCGCCGGTCGGCACGAACCCCACTGAGCCGTAAGGCCCGGTCAGCGCCTTGAGGTAGCCAGGCCCGCCAGAAGGCCCGGCAGGAAAGAACTTCACGAGCTCGATGCCCAGGTCATGCGCCATCTCGATCTCGGTCGGCGTGCAGACACCTGGCAGGATTGGCATCCCGCGTTCCCGCGCGTAGCCGACGACCCCTGGACTCACCCCAGGCGAGACCAGGAACCGCGCTCCGCTGTCCATGGCGACGTCGACCTGCTCGGCCGACCGTACCGTTCCCGCGCCGACGAGCACCTCTGGCCGCGCTCCCGCGATCGCGGCGATCGACGCCGCGGCTGCCGGGGTGCGGAACGTGATCTCAATGGCCGGGAGGCCACCCGCGATGAGCGCGTCAGCCAGCGGGACAGCGAGGCCAGCATCGGGGATCTCGATCACCGGCATCAGCATCAGTTCGCCAAGCCGTTCCCGCATCCCGCCCCCTCTCTCCTCATACCTATATCATCCTGTCATGTTAGGATAGCAACATGCCTGCGCTCGTACTTGAACGTCCGCGCGAGTTCCAGGTGCGCTCCCTCGCCCCGGTACCGGCAGCCGAAGGCGAGGTTCTCATCCAACCTGCTTATGTCGGCCTGTGCGGCACCGACCTGCACATCGTCGCAGGCGACCACCCGAGGGCACGCTTTCCGCTTGTCCTCGGCCACGAAATCGTCGCGATGACCGGAGAAGGCCCCGTCGTCGTCGACCCGGTGATCTCCTGCGGCACCTGCCTGGCCTGTCGCCTCGGGCACGCACATGTGTGCGAGCAACTCAGGCTGATCGGCATTGACCGGCCGGGCGGGCTCGCCAGCGCGGTCTCCGTGAGCCCGGCCAAGCTGCACCCCGTACCCGACGGAGTCTCGCTGCGGGCAGCCGCTCTCGCCGAGCCCCTCGCCGTCGCCGTCCACGCCGTCAGCCGGGCAGGCCCCTGCCTCGGTGCCAGGATCGCGATCCTCGGTGCCGGGCCAATCGGCCTGCTGACCGCGCTCGTCGTGCGGGCTGCGGGAGCCCGCACGATAGTGCTCGCCGAACCAGCGGCACTCCGCCGCGAACTGGCGGCGCGGCACGGCTTCGCCACCGTGCCTGAAGCCGAGAAGCTCACCGAAGCCCTCGGCGGGCAACGAGCCGACGTCGTCTTCGACGCCGCCGCCGTCCCGGCCACGGCCAGGCAGGTCACGCGGCTGACCAGGCCGCGCGGGACCGTCGTGATCGAAGGCATTCACGGACACCCGCCCGTGCTTGATCTCCAGGCAGTGGCCTTTGCCGAGCTAACCGTCGTCGGCACGAGGGTATACCAGCCCGCCGACATTACGACCGCGCTCGAACTGCTCGCCGCCGGAACGGTCGACGTGTCCGGGCTGGTCTCTGAGATCGTGGACCTCAAGGACGTCCCGGCTGCCCTGATCAGGCTGGGCAAAGGCGAGTCGCTGAAGGTCCTGGCCCGCTGCGACGGCGGCCTTTAGGTGAAGGCCCTGCTCAAACTGAAAGCCGGTCCTGGTCACCTGGGCCTGCACGACATCCCCGAGCCCGTACCCGGGCCAGGCGAGGTCGTGCTCGCGGTCAGCTACGCCGGCATCTGCGGCACCGACCTGCACATCGTGGCCGACGAATTCCCTTACTGGCCGCCCGTCGTCCTTGGCCACGAGTTCACCGGGCGGGTTACCAAGACCGGGCCGGGGACCGACCCTGGCCTGACCGGAACCCGCGTCGTCTGCGAGCCGCACGCCAGGGCGTGCGGCTCGTGCTATCTCTGCCGCCGGGGCCACATCCAGCAATGCTCAGCGAAACGCTCGCCAGGCTGGGGCACGAACGGCGCCTTCGCCAGTCAGCTCGCCGTCCCCGCGAACCTCCTGCACCGGGTACCCGATGAGCTGAGCGACCGGGTGGCCGTGCTGACCGAGCCGATGGCCGTCGTACTGACCGCGCTCGAACGTGCCCCGGTGTCGCCAGGTGACACCGTGCTGGTCACAGGACCAGGCCCGGTAGGGATCCTCGCCGCGCTGGCTACCCGTTTCGCCGGAGCCAGGGACGTGATCGTGCTCGGCCGGCGTGAGTCGGGCCGGCTTGACCTCGCAGCCAGGCTCGGCTTCACGACGGCGTCAACCGCTGACCAGGCCAGGACGCTCGTCGGCGAAGCAACAGCCGCCCGTGGTGCTGACTTGCTGATCGAAACCAGCGGTGCCGCGGAAGCGATTGACCTGGGAACCGATCTGCTGCGCATCAGGGGCCGGATCGCGGCGATCGGGCTGAGCGGGCGTCAGGAGATCCCATTCGCCTGGGACCGCGCCGTACGCAAGTCACTCGGCTTCGCGATGAGCACAAGCTCCGCGTACACGGCGTGGGACCCGGCGTTGTTCGTACTCAGCCGCCTAGCCGGCCTCGCGGGCGAACTGGTTACCGAGTTCACGCTTGACCGCTGGGCTGACGCCTTCGCGGCGGTCGGGCAGCGGAGCGTCGTCAAGGCGGCGTTCAACATCGGCGAGCGAA
>DATJLT010000174.1:0-29440 GCA_035509195.1 Streptosporangiaceae bacterium
TGGCGGGGTGGCGGGCTGGCGGGGTTGCGGGCTGGCGGGGTTGCGGGCTGGCGGGGTTGCGGGCCGGCGGGGTTGCGGGGCTGGCGGGGTTGCGGGGCTGGCGTCGCTAGGTCACGGACGGGCTGCGGCGCTCGAAGAGGATGACGTCGCGCCAGATTCCGTGGTGCCTGGCGATCCGCTCTCTGCGGCCGACGGCGCGGAACCCAGTCGCCTGGTGAAGGGCGATGCTCGCGCGGTTCTCTGGGAAGATCCCGGACTGTATCGTCCAGATGCCGGCCTGCTCGGTCGACTCGATCAGGGCAGCGAGCAACTGGCGGCCAATGCCGCGTCCCCTGGCGGCGGGGTGCACGTACACCGAGTGCTCGACCACGCCCGCATAGGCGAGCCGACTCGAGGTCGGGCTGACCGCCACCCAGCCAAGTACGGTCTTTGACTCCATGGCAGAGAACCTGTGCGCCCTCATCCTCGCCCGGTCGAAGTCCGGCCAGCTAGGAGCCGCGGTCTCGAACGTCGCGTCGCCCTCGTCAATGCCTGCTTGATATATCGCAAGGATCTGCCGTGCATGCGCTTCCGTCATAGGCTCGACCCGTACTATCTCGTTTCCGCTGAAGGACGTGCTGGAGGACGTGTTCATGAGCGCACCTCTTGACTACCTGGATCATCTGGCCCGTGAGTCTGCCAGGTTCGGCAGCGTCATGAACGCCGCTGATCCGGCCGCGCCCGTGCCTACATGTTCTGGGTGGACGGCCGCCGACCTGCTCTGGCATCTGGGCGAGGTCCAGTGGTTCTGGGGAACGATCGTGCGGGACCGTGTTAACGCGAACACCGCGGAAGAGATCAAGCCGCCGCGCCCGGCTCGCTGGCCCGGCCTGACCGAGTTCTACGCCAGTGCGAGCGCCGAACTCGGGTCGGTGCTCGCGCTAACTCCCCCTGCGACGACGGTCTGGACCTGGGCGGACGACAAGACCGCGGGGTTCGTACGACGGCGCCAGGCCCATGAGGCGCTTATTCACCGTGTGGACGCGGAACTCACCGTCGGCGACCGGACGCCGCTCGATCCTGAACTGAGCGCCGACGGAATCGATGAGGTGCTGAGAATCATGTTCGGCGGCGACTTGCCGACCTGGGGCATGTTCGTCCCCGACGCGGGCAGTTCCTTGCGTATCGCGACCGCCGATACGGGTGATATCTGGATGATTGAAATCGGTCAGTTCACCGGCGAGGACCCGGACAGCGGTCAGGCCTACGACGAGAAAGGAATCCGCCTAGCCGGACTTGAGGCTGGCGCCGAGCCGGCAGCGGTCGTCGCAGGCAATGCCGGCGACCTGGACTGCTGGTTGTGGGGCAGGCCGGGGGTCGGTCCGCTTGAACGTGCGGGCGATAAGGCGGTACTCGCCGGCTTTGAGGAGATCATCGCCCAGGGCATCAACTGAGCGGCGAAATGAACGGAGTGGTCCGATGAACGAGGTGCATGAGATCGCGGCACGCGGCTTCGGTGCCGAGGCGGATGCTTACGACCGTGCGCGGCCTTCGTACCCACCGGACGCCATCGAATGGCTGGTCAAAGGGCTTGGCATCGGGCCCGGCCGTCAGGTCGTTGACCTTGCCGCAGGGACCGGCAAGCTCACCTCGCTGCTGGCGGGCGCCGGCGCGGACCTGATCGCGATCGAACCTGTCGCCTCGATGCGGGACCGGTTGCGCGAACTGCTGCCTCAGGTTCCCGTACTCGCCGGAGTCGCCGAGGCACTGCCGCTGGCCGACCGCTCGGTCGATGCGGTGATCGTGGCGCAGGCATTTCACTGGTTCGAGGCGAAACGCACGATGGCGGAACTGGCTCGGGTGATACGTCCTGGCGGTCGCCTCGGGTTGTTGTGGAACGCGCGGGACCGCAGCCTTGAATGGGTGGATCAGGTCTGGTCGGTGATGGACAGGGTCGAGCGCCACGCACCCTGGCGAGCGGAGGACGGAGGCGGAAGCGAAAGCACGCACGCAACCACCGAGCGTTACCTCGCCGGGCCGCACGACGGCAACTGGTCACCATGGGTGGAGGCAACGTTCTTCCACGTGCACTACAGCACTCATGATCAGGTCGTCGACCGGATGCGCAGCGTCAGCCACATCGCCGCGCTCCCTCCCGACGACCAGTGCCAGGTACTCGATGAGGTCAGGATGATCCTTGACGGTCATCCGGAGACCAGGCGGCAGCCGGCGGTGGGGATTCCTTACCGGGTCGACGCGATGTACGCAGAGCGAATCGGCCGATAACTGCCAGATAGCGAAGAAACTTCCTTGGGGTATTACCTGCCGTCATGGCCGATCCGGCCCCGGCCATGGTGTTAGATGGTCTTGGTTGAAGTCGAAGGTTCGTGCACGTGTTACAGCGCCTGCGAAACTTGACGGCGGGCGTCCTGGACAGCCCAGAGACGTAGTCTCCGGTATTCCGGCGGTCGCACAGCCCGGGAACCAAGTCGTGGGTCCCGAAGATCGCTCATCTAGGAGTAGTACATGCCTCAGGGCACCGTGAAGTGGTTCAACTCAAGCAAGGGCTACGGATTCATCGCACCGGACGATGGCGGCGCTGACGTCTTCGTTCATCACACCGCGATCATGTCCGACGGGTTCCGTACCCTCGAGGAGAACCAGCGGGTTGAGTTCACTGCAGGTCAGGGCCAGAAGGGCCCGCAGGCCGAGCAGGTCCGTCCGCTCTAAAGATCCCCTGGGGCCGTGCGGCCACGGGCCGCACGGCCACCACGGCTCAGATGCCTCGCTGAGCCAGGATCCGCCCGGACTTGGCGGCCTCATCCAGCGCGTGAAAGTCCCGCTCGTTAACATCGGCGTAGGCCGAGGCGAACTCGGCGATCGCCTTGTCGAACGTGTCTGACGTGCCCAGGTAGGAAGAGATCGCGATCCGGTCGCCAGACCGCGCATGCGCTCTCGCCAGCGTCCAGCCGCAGATCTGCCCGTAGTCGGCCAGCCCGCCTGGCGGCATTTCCTGGGTATCAAAGGAGAACTTCCAGTCCCTGAGCTGGCGGACGTAGAAGTCCCTGGTCACGCCGTCCGGTGCCGGGTCGATCCGCAGCCAGCCGAGGAAGATGTCGCTGGCCGCCTGCATCAGGCGCTGGCCTTCGACGACTCGCTGACCCTGGTTGTCGAACTTGCTTGGTCCGGTATAGCCGCTGAGCACCGCCTGGCCGGCCTCTTTCACCTGAAGGAAGAGCGGATCGGACGAGTCCTTGCCAGTCAAGAGCAAGATCCAGCAGCGAGTACCGACGCTGCCGACGCCGACCACTTTGCGTGCTATGTCGGCGGTCCCGAACTGGTACTGGTCAAGCAGGTACCTGCGGTCACCAGGCAGGGTCCTGCGATAAGACTCGACCAGGTGCAGCAACTGGGACTCGATACCGCTGCGGTCAAGCTCCTTCGGCAGCAGGCTGGACAACGGCACGACAAGCGGCGGATCGGCGACGATCTGCGGCCTGCCGTTCACGCTGCGGCACAACTTGTCGAGCGCCTGCATGCTGTCCTTGGTGCGCGCCTTGCCGATCGACCTCGAGACCTTCGTGCGCTGCGCGGCGGTCATCCGCTGGGAGAAGCGGTGCCGCAGGTCATCGATGTCGACGTGGGCGTACCACACGTCAAGGTTGGACTGGCCCGCGAACATCGCCATCGCCAGCCGGTACCTGCGCACGGCCGCCCGCACCAGCGCCCGTCGCTCCCTGGTCTTGACGCCGTTCTCGCGGGCCGAGATTTCCAGGCTGGCCGCCAGCCGCTTGACGTCCCATTCCCACGGACCAGGAGTGGTCTCGTCGAAGTCGTTGATATCGAAGAACATGCGCCGCTCCGCGGTGCCGAAGACGCCGAAGTTACCGACATGCGCGTCACCGCATGCCTGCACGGCGATGCCGGTCACCGGTGTCGTGGCCAGGTCCATGGCCATCGGCAGAGCCGCGCCCCTGAAGTAGGCGAAGGGCGAGGCAAGCATCCGGCCGTACCTGATAGGCACAAGTTCCGGCTCGCGGCTTTCCGACTGGCCGATCAGAACCTCGACGGGGTCCTCGCGGGACGAGCCAGCGTTGAACTCGGCGTGGCTGCTCCTTGGCACCTGCGTCCTTAGCTGCCTGCCACGCTCGGCGCGTCCGGCCGGAGTGAGTTCCTTGATCTCAGTGTCGAGGTGATACCGGTGCGCGACCTTCTGTGGCCTCGCACCTTGAGCTCGCTTCCGCGCTGGCTTGGACGCCTTGCGCTGCGAAGGTACGCGGCTCGTGCTCGTGCGATTGCTGGTGGTGGTCATGAAACCAGATCACCGCCGCTGACCCGAGATTTCGTCATCCGGCGTGGGTGATGTTCTTTCACCGGCCCGGGGGGCGCGAGCGAGCCAGATGGGTTGCTGTCCGCAACTGACGGGTACGGTGCGTAACGGGTTATGAGCTTAGCGTTCGCCCGTCAGGATGGGGGCCTGGCTGAAATGCGGCGAAGCTGCGGCGAGGCCCGTCGGGGGACTGATGACAACCGCGATCAGGGAGCCGAGGGTGCGGCTGCTGCGCAGGCAGCGCGTCACGGATCTGATCAGCAAGGCCCTGGTCAACCGGGTAACCGTGGTACGCGGTCCCGCTGGCTGCGGGAAGACAGTCGCCTGCGCCATGTGGGCGGCCGCCACCTCAGACTGCGAAAACGTCGCGAGAGTCGGCCTTGACCCTGGCGACCGGCAGCAAGGCCGGTTCTGGGCCGGGGTATGCGGAGCCCTGGAGAAAGCAGTAACCGGCGGGCTCAAGCTGCCCGATCCTGACTCCAACGGGTTCCCGATGCGCCTCGCCGAGCTGAGCCATGAGTTCGGCCAGCCGGTCACCCTGGTCATCGACAACCTGGAAGAACTCGCGGGCTCTCCGGCAGCCGCGGACCTTGACTTGCTGGTCAGGCACGGTGCGCCCGGCCTGAAGCTACTGCTGGCTGGCAGGCACCTGGCCGGGCTCGGCCTGGCCAGGCTTCAGGTGGGCGGGGAACTTGCCGAGATCGGCGCGGCCGACCTGGCCTGCACGCCGCAAGAGGCCTTCGATTACTTCGCCATGCTCGGCATCGACCTTGCGGCCGTCCCGCTCGAGGACCTCATGAACCGCACCGAGGGGTGGTTTACCGGATTGCGGCTGGCCGCGATGCGGGGGCAAGGCGGCCACCTGGTCAGCGGCGAAGATCAACTCGTGGCCGACTACCTCCATGACGAGGTGCTCGACCGGCTAGCACCAGAAGAGCGCGAGTTCATGCTGACCACGTCCGTTGCCGATGTAATCGGCGCCGACCTCGCGGAAACGCTGACAGGCCGGCCTGAAGCTCATCTCATCCTCGACCGGCTGAGCAGGGAAAGCGCGATGGTCACGGCAATTGACCCCGGCGAGTACCGTTACCATCCCCTGCTGCTCGGCCTGCTGAGGGCCGAATTCCGCCGTGAGCGGCCAGCCGCGATCGCCGCCGCGGCTCACGTGGCCGCACGCTGGCAAGCCGCGAACGGTCAGTACGGCGCGGCCCTGCGAAACGCCGCCGGATCTGGCGACTGGGATCTCGCCTCCGCGGTGCTGGCGGAAGCGGGCCAGCAGTTGCTGCTACCCGGACCAGCCGCGGAAATCGAGCCTGTACTTGCCGCGTTTCCTCCCAGCAGGTACTGCGGCGACGCGGCGGTCGCTGGCGCACTAGCCGCCGCCCGGCTGCGAACCGGCGATAGCTGCGCGGCCAGGCTCCACCTCGACAACGCCACAGCCGCACTGCCTGACTGCCCGGACGAGCAGCGTCAGCTCGTAGGCACCTGGCTCGAGGCCCTGCGGCTGATGCTCGCGACCGGACACGGAGATCAAACGCCGGCGATGATCGGGAAGGCGGCGGATCTGGCCGGCCAGGCGGGAACCGCGGCCCGCCGAGTCTGCGAGCACCAGGCCGCGGGCCTGCTCTGGACATCGGTCACGATCGCCGCGCTGTCCAGCTTCCTGGTAACCGACGCCCGCGCCGCAGGCGAGCAGGCATGCAGGCAGTTCAGCGCCGGCGGGCGGCCAGAGTTCCGCGCGCAGGCGAGCGGCTGGCGTGCCATCGCCGAAGCCATGTACGGCGACCTTCTGACCGCCGGCGAACTGCTCGCTGACCCGCTGATCGGTGATGAACAGCAACTAAGCGACCTCGCCGCCGCATACGCGCACCTGGCGAAGGACGAGGTCGCCGCCTCTCGCCAGTTCATCGAGTCCGCCGAGCACAGCGGCGGCGCCGGCCCGGGCGGCAAGGTCGCCTCATCGCTCGCCACTCTCGCGGCGGCCAGGCTGGCGCTTTGCGAAGGCGATCAGGGCTCGGCCAGGCGCCTGCTCAGCCGGCTGCGCTACCAGAATGGTCAGCCACAAAGCACCAGGCTCGACTCAGGCCTCGCCGTGCTCGACGCTGACCTGGCGATCAGCGAAGGCAACGCGGCAGCAGCGAGACTGGCCCTTCGCAGAGCCGATGAGCTGGCACTACACCGGGCTGAGCTGATCGCAGTATCGGCCAGGGCGCTGCTCGCCGAAGGCGACGCCTTGGCCGCGCTGGCGGCCGCCGAGTCCTGCCTGTCCGGAGCGGGCGGGCCTGTCACGCTGCGCGACCAGGTTTCCGCGCTGATCACCTCGGCGGTCGCGCACCGTCGCCTTGGCCAGGCCGAGCGAGCCGCCGACCAACTCGGATACGCGCTCGCGCTAGCCGAACCCCACGGCATGTACCGGCCTTTCCTCGACGGCGGCGCGCCGGTCAGGTCGGCGCTGACCGTGCTGATCAGGCCGGCCAGCGCCGGCGCGGCCACCGCCGCCCGCATCCTCCAGCGCTTCGACACCAGGCCGGTCCGGTGCGCGGCCCAGCCGGCCGTAGTGCCGCTCACCAGCAGCGAACTCGCCGTGCTCAGGTTCTTGCCCTCGCACATGACCAACCAGGAGATCGCCGAGGCACTGTTCCTGTCGATCAACACGGTCAAGACGCATCTTCGCTCGGTCTACCGCAAGCTCGGCGTGACAAGCAGGCGCCAGGCCATCCATACCGCCGGCCGCCTCGGACTGCTCTGATGGCCGCGGCGTGGACTTCAGGTACCCCCCGCACGGGCGGATCGCACGTCAGGTACAGTGGTGCGATCATGCGGCGCTTCGTACTCATTCTTAGCAGCCGTAGCGGGACCTGATCAGGCAGGCCAGCACCCGCTACGGGGATGAGGTGCTGGCCGCATGCCGCTCCCTGATGCATTCTCTTTGAGCCTCTTCGCGGCCTTCGGCTTTCGCCTCCTGCTGGAACGCCTGGCAATCAAGTACCGAAGCGATAGCAAATAGGAGCATGTGATGCGGCAACGCACGTATCCGCAAGTCAAGCCCGCTGATCCGGCAGCTACCAGCGCATCCGCACTGCAGGCCGTCCAGCGGTCGCTCGACCTCCGCGACAACGGCGGCGACACGCACGTGGCAGACGACGAGTAAAGGGAGCCCACGCCCATGACCGGCCGCCTGTTCGACAAGGTATGGCAAAGACACCTGGTAGCGAGCCCAGAGGGCGAGCCGCCGCTGCTCTACATTGACCTGCACCTCGTGCACGAAGTTACTTCGCCGCAGGCGTTCGAGGGCCTCGAACTGGCCGGACGGCCGGTTCGCCGGCCGGACCTGACGGTCGCCACGATGGACCACGACGTGCCGACGGTTAACCCGGACGGCCCGATCAGCGATCCGCTGGCCGCCGAGCAGATGGCGCGGCTGCGTAAGAACTGCGAAGCGCACGGGATCACGCTCTACCCGCTCGGCAACGCCGAGCAGGGCGTCGTACACGTGATCGGCCCGCAACTCGGCCTGACCCAGCCAGGCATGACCGTCGTCTGCGGCGACAGCCACACGTCAACTCACGGCGCCTTCGGCGCACTCGCCTTCGGCATCGGCACCACAGAAGTCGAGCACGTGCTCGCGACCCAGACCCTGCGGCAGTCCAAGCCGCAGGCGATGGCGGTCACGGTGGACGGAGAACTTCCTTACGGTGTAACCGCCAAAGACCTCGTGCTCGGCATCATCGCCGAGATCGGCACCCACGGCGGCACGGGCACCGTGATCGAGTACCGCGGCGAGGCGATCCGCGCGCTTGACATGGCGGGGCGGATGACGGTCTGCAACATGTCAATCGAGGGCGGCGCCCGCGCGGGCATGATCGCACCTGACGACACTACTTTCGCGTTCCTCGAAGGCAGGCAGCACAGCCCGGAGGGCGCCGCCTGGGAACGCGCACTCGACGACTGGCGTTCGCTGGTCACCGACGAAGGCGCGGTCTTCGACCGCGAGGTACGCATCAATGCGTCCTCGCTGCGCCCGGTCGTGACCTGGGGAACCAACCCCGCGCAGTCGGTCACGATCGATGACGTTGTCCCCGACCCTGTCAGCTTCGCCACGCCCGCAGAACAGCACGCCGCGCAGCGCGCACTCGAGTACATGGGCCTGGCGCCGGGAACCGCGATGCGCGACATCGCCGTGAACACGGTCTTCATCGGCTCCTGCACGAACGGCCGGCTGGCCGACCTGCGGGCGGCAGCAGGCGTCATCAAGGGCCGCAAGGTCAGCGAGGGCGTCAGGGCGATCGTGGTTCCCGGCTCGGCACGGGTCAAGGCAGAGGCCGAGGCCGAGGGCCTCGACGACGTGTTCAAGGCGGCCGGCTTCGAGTGGCGGTCAGCTGGCTGCTCGATGTGCCTGGGCATGAACGGTGACATTCTCATGCCAGGCGAGCGGTCAGCCTCTACGTCCAACAGGAACTTCGAAGGACGGCAGGGACCTGGCGGCCGCACCCACCTGGTGTCGCCGGCCATGGCCGCCGCCACCGCCGTGGCCGGCCGCTTCGCGACGCCTGGCGACCTTCATGGAGGCAACTAACATGCGCGCTGTGCAGAGAGTCGAAGGCCGCGCGGTGGTGCTCGACCGCTCGAACGTCGACACGGATCAGATCATCCCCGCGGCCTGGCTGAAGCGGGTCGAGCGGACCGGCTTCGGTCCAGGGCTGTTCAGCGCCTGGCGTACCGACCCTGGCTTCGTGCTCAACCAGCCGGGCGCCGACGGGGCCAAGGTCCTTATCGCCGGACCCAACTTCGGCTGCGGCTCGTCACGCGAGCACGCGGTCTGGGCACTGCAGGACTTTGGCTTCGAGGCCGTCGTCGCGCCCAGCTTCGCCGACATCTTCCGCGGTAACAGCATCGGCGCAGGGCTGGTCACCGCCCAGGCCGCAGAAGAGGCAGTGGCAGAACTCGGCGCTGCCCTCAGCAAGAATGCAGACGCGAAGGTCATCGTCGACGTAGCCGAGCGCACGATCACGATGCCGGACGCCGGGCTCAGCTACAGCTTCGCGTTGCCCGACTACGCCCGCTGGCGTCTGCTCGAGGGTCTGGACGACATAGGTATCACGCTCCGCCATGCCGATGAGATCGCCGAATTCGAGCGGCAAAGGCCCGGCTGGCTGCCATCTTCGGCACCTGCCGTGCACGCCGGCACCTGAATGCCCTATCGTGGGAGGTGGCGGGCAGCGTCGCCTCCCACGGCTTGACCTTATGAAAGCCCATCTGCCACCTACTCAGAAACCTTGATTATCTTGATCCGAGTACTCCTCATCACCTAGCGCGGGCCCGCAGACGGGCTCGCGCTACTCCTCCTCGGCCACCGTGGCCAGGAGGTTTTTTGTTGAGTAGGCGGATATTAGGAAGTCCAACAAAGGAGTAACCGTGGAAGTGACCGGAGCCCAGGCGCTAGTGAAAAGCCTGGAAAGCCAGGGCGTGGACGTGATCTTCGGCCTGCCTGGCGGTGCGATCCTGCCCGCTTACGACCCCATCCGCTCGTCGTCGCTGCGCCACGTACTCGTCCGCCACGAGCAGGGCGCCGGCCACGCCGCCGAGGGCTATGCCTGGGCGACGGGCCGCACCGGCGTCTGCATCGCGACCAGCGGCCCTGGCGCGACCAACCTCGTCACCGCGCTGGCCGATGCCTACATGGACTCGGTGCCCATGGTGGCCATCACCGGGCAGGTCCCGACCGCGATGATCGGCACCGACGCGTTCCAGGAGTCCGACATCACCGGGATCACCACTCCGATTACCAAGCACAATGAACTGGTCACCGACCCGGCCCGTATTCCTGCCGCCATCGCCGAGGCCTTCCACATCGCGAGCACAGGTCGTCCCGGCCCTGTGGTCGTCGACCTGCCCAAGGACATCTTGCAGGCACAGACGACGTGGCACTGGCCGCCCGTGATGGACCTGCCGGGCTACAAGATTCCCGGCCCACCCGATCAGAGCCTGATCGCACGGGCTGCTCGCCTGATCCGCGAGGCCAAGCGCCCGCTCCTGTACGCGGGCGGCGGCGTGATCAAGTCGGACTCCTCGGCCGCGCTGCGTGAGCTTGCCGCGCTAACCCAGGTGCCGGTAGTGACCACGCTGATGGCACGCGGCGCGTTCCCCGACAGCGACCCGCTCTGCCTCGGCATGCCCGGCATGCACGGCACCTATGCGGCGGTTACCGCCTTCCAGGAGTGCGACCTCATCATCGCACTCGGCGCCAGGTTCGACGACCGTGTCACCGGCAAGCTGGCCGCGTTCGCGCCAAAGGCCAAGGTGATCCATGCCGACATCGACCCGGCAGAGATCGGCAAGAACCGCCGCCCCGACGTCGCCATTGTCGGCGATCTCCGTACGGTGATGGCCGACTTCGTCACCGCGATGCGAGCCGAGATCGACGCCAACGGCGCCCCGGACACGAAGGAATGGCTGGCACTCACCGACGGCTGGAGGCGCAGCTACCCGCTGCGCTACAACCAGGACGCGGACGGACCGCTGAAGCCGCAGCACGTGGTAGAGCGCCTGTCGGCGATGACCGGCGGCGACGCGATCGTGGTCGCCGGCGTCGGCCAGCACCAGATGCACGCCTCGCAGCACTACAGCTTCACCAAGCCACGTAGCTGGATCAACTCGGGCGGCGCCGGCACGATGGGCTTCGCCGTCCCGGCCGCGATGGGTGCCCAGATCGGACGGCCTGGCGAGCTGGTCGTCGCGATCGACGGCGACGGCTGCTTCCAGATGACCGCTCAGGAACTCGCGACCTGCGCGATCGAGGGCCTGCCCGTCAAGGTGCTGATCTTCAACAACGGCTTCCTCGGCATGGTGCGGCAATGGCAGGAACTGTTCTACGACGAGCGCTACTCCGAAGTGCATCTGGGCACCGCGATCCCCGACTACGTCAAGCTGGCCGAGGCCTACGGCTGCGTCGGCCTGCGCTGCGACAACCCTGGCGAGGTGGACAACATCCTGGAGAAGGCGCTCAGCGTCTCCGACGTGCCGACCGTCGTCGACTTCCGCACTCACGACGCCGAAGGCGTCTTCCCGATGATCCCGGCCGGTCACTCCAACGACGACATCGTGCTCGGACCCGAGTTCACGGCCGCCGAGCAGCAGGCCGCCACCCGCAAGGAAGTGATCGCTTAAATGAGCACGCACACCCTCTCCGTGCTGGTCGAGAACAAGCCAGGCGTGCTCGCGCACGTCGCCGCCTTGTTCTCGCGGCGGGCGTTCAACATCACCTCGCTGTCCGTAGGGCCGACGAGCGACCCGAAGGTCAGCCGGATGACGATCGTGGTAGACGGCGCGTCCACCCCGGTCGACCAGGTACACAAGCAACTCGAGAAGCTCGTCCGCGTTCTCAAGGTCACCGAGCTCGAGCAGGACGACGCGATCGAGCGCGAACTGGCCCTGATCAAGGTCAGGGTCAACCCGGAGCTGAGGGCCGAACTCCTCGACGTGGCGACCTTGTTCCGTGCCAGCGTCGTCGACCTCAGCCCTGACACGATCGTCCTCGAAGCCGTGTGCAGCCCGGGTCGTCTCGATGCGCTGCTGGAAAAGCTCGAGCAGCACGGCACCTGCGAACTGGTGCGCACCGGCCTGATCGCGATCTCGCGCGGCGGCGAGACGATCACCGACGACATGCGCGAGCTGGCACTAGCCCACTGACCCTAGAAAGGAAATAAAGAAGATGGCCACTGTCTACTACGACGACGAGGCTGACCTCAGCCTGATTCAATCACGCAAGATAGCCGTGCTCGGCTACGGCTCCCAGGGTCACGCCCACGCGCTCTCCCTGAGGGACTCAGGCTGCGATGTCCGCGTCGGACTGCCTGAAGGCTCGAAATCCCGCGCTAAGGCGACCGATGCGGGGCTAATTGTCGGAACGCCTGAAGAAGTTTGCGACTGGGCCGATCTAGTCATGGTCCTGACGCCTGACACCGGCCAGCGCAAGCTCTACGCGGAGGCCATCGCGCCGTCGCTCAAGGCAGGCGACGCACTGTTCTTCGCCCACGGCTTCAACATTCACTTCGGGTACATCACGCCGCCTGCCGACATCGACGTGGCGATGGTCGCGCCGAAGGCGCCGGGGCACACCGTGCGGTGGCAGTACGAGGCCGGGCAGGGCACGCCTGTGCTGGTCGCGGTTGCGCAGGACGCGACAGGCAAGGCCTGGGACCTGGTCAGGTCCTACGCGAAGGCCATCGGCGGCACGAAGGCCGGCGCGCTGGTGACCACGTTCCAGGAGGAGACGGAAAGCGACCTGTTCGGCGAGCAGGCAGTTTTGTGCGGCGGCGTCACCGCCCTGGTCAACATGGGCTTCGAGACCCTCGTCGCGGCCGGGTACCAGCCAGAGGTCGCCTATTTCGAGTGCCTGCACGAGCTCAAGCTGATCGTCGACCTGATGCAGGCAGGCGGCATGACCTGGATGCGGTACTCGGTCAGCGACACCGCCGAGTACGGCGACCTGACCAGGGGCCCGCGCGTGATCTCCGAGCCGACGCGGCAGGCAATGGCGAAGATTCTCGCCGACATCCGTTCAGGCGAGTTCGCCCGCGAGTGGATCGCCGAGGACGACGCCGGACGGCCCAACTTCAACGAGCTGCGCAAGCAAGCCGCCGACAGTCGGATCGAGCGCGTGGGCAAGCCGCTGCGCCGGATGATGTCGTGGCTTAACGCCCCGACCGACCAGGAGGACTGACTCTTATGGGGGACCACGTACGCACCTACGTCGTCGCGCACCTCCCTGGCGACGGCATCGGCCCCGAGGTCACCGCCGTTGCCAGGGATCTGATCGATCAGGCGGGAAAAGAGCACGGGTTCGCGATCGACTGGAGGAATTGCCCGCTCGGCTCTGAGCATTACCTCAAGACGGGCGAGGTGCTGCCGGACGGCGCCCTGGCTGACCTGCGCAAGACCGACGCGGTATTGCTCGGCGCCGTCGGCAGCCCGGCGGTGCCACCTGGCGTGCTGGAACGCGGCCTGCTGCTGCGACTGCGGTTCGAGCTTGACCTATACATCAATCTCCGGCCCGCCAGGTTGCGTCCTGGAGTGCCGTCATTGCACGGTGAGCACGGCATGGACGCGATTGTCGTGCGGGAGAACACCGAGGGCCTGTACGCGGGCGCCGGCGGGATCGTGCATAAGGGCACAGCGTTCGAGACCGCGACAGAAGAGTCGCTGAACACCCGCGCAGGGGTCGAGCGCTGCGTCAGGTACGCGGCTTCTCTTGCCGCGTCGCGCAGCGGCCGTATGACGCTGGTGCACAAGACCAACGTGCTGACCAACGCGGGCTCGCTGTGGATGCGGGTCGCCCAGCTTGTCGCCGCCGAGACTGGCGTTACCTTGGATTACGCGCACGTGGACGCGGCGTGCCTCTACCTGGTCTCCGATCCTGGCCGGTTCGACGTCATCGTGACCGACAACCTGTTCGGCGATATCCTCACCGACCTCGCGGCCGCGCTGACCGGCGGGCTGGGGCTGTCGGCGAGCGGAAACCTGAACCCTGAAAAGACCGGGCCTTCGATCTTCGAGCCGGTACACGGTTCCGCACCTGACATCGTCGGCACGGGAAAGGCCAACCCGGCAGGGGCGGTGCTGTCGTCGGCGCTGATGCTCTCGCACCTGGGCGAGCCCGAGGCGGCCGCCGACCTTGAGGCGGCGGTGGACGCGGTGCTCGCCGCGGGCGGGGCTTCCTCGACGGCGGAGTGGGCTTCGGCGCTGTCTGCCGAGCTTGGGGGCTCGCGATGAGCCAGGTGGAGATGTACGACACGACGCTGCGCGACGGGTCGCAGCAGGTCGGGCTCGACCTCACGGTCGAGGACAAGCTGCGGGTCGCGGTCGCGCTCGACGCGCTCGGGGTCGACGTGGTGGAAGGAGGCTGGCCTGGCTCGAACCCGAAGGACAAGGAGTTCTTCGCGCGAGCCGGGGAACTTCCCTGGCTCCACGCCTCGCTGGCGGCGTTTGGCGCCACGCGGCGGCCGAACCGGTCAGCCGACGGCGACGGTGACCTGGCTGTCCTGCTTGAGGCTGGAACGCCGATCGTGACGCTGGTTGGCAAGTCATGGACGTTGCATGTGGACGAGGCGCTGCGGACGACGCGCGAAGAGAACCTCGCGATGATCGCGGACTCTTCTCGTTTCTTCGTGCGGGAGGGGCGACGGGTCGTTTTCGACGCCGAGCACTTCTTCGACGGGTACGCAGCCGACGCCCCTTACGCGCTTGAGTGCCTGGCCGCCGCCGCCTCGGCCGGAGCAGACACGCTCGCACTGTGCGACACCAACGGCGGGACGCTGCCAGACGACATCGTCTTGATCGTGCGAGAGGTCTTGTCCAGGTTCCCTTCCTTGCGGGTCGGCGTGCACTGCCACAACGACTCCGCCTGCGCGGTCGCCAACTCGCTGGTCGCGGTCGGGGCGGGAGCCACTCATGTCCAGGGCGCGGCCAACGGCTACGGCGAGCGCTGCGGCAACGCCGACATCTTCTCGATCATCGCCGGGCTCGAGCTCAAGCGCGATTACTCGCTGCTGCCGCCAGGCAGGCTCACGGCCTTGGCGACGACCGCACGTGAGATCGCCGAACTCGCGAACCTCCCGTTCGAGGCACGGCAGCCGTACGTGGGATCCTCCGCGTTCGCGACCAAGGCGGGCCTGCACGCTTCTGCCATCGCCCGACGCCCTGACGCGTACTCGCACGTCGACCCCACGCGGGTAGGCAACCGCCCACATGTACTGGTCAGCGAGCTGGCCGGGCGCAGCAACGTGCTGGTGAAGGCCGCCGAACTCGGGCTTGACCTCTCCTCCGATCCCGAACAGGCGACGGTCGTGCTCGACGAGATCAAGGCGGCCGAACACCGCGGCTACTCGTTCGAGGCAGCCGACGCCTCCTTTGAGCTGCTCGTGCGGCGGGTCGCCGGACGGTCGCCTTCTTGGTTCGACCTGGAAGGCTACCGTGTCGTGATCGAACGCAGTGACGGCACCGACCGGAGCGAGGCCATCGTCCGGCTGATGCTAGGCGAGCAGCGAGTGGTCGCCGTTGGCGAGGGCGTCGGGCCGGTACACGCACTTGACCAGGCGCTGCGCAAGGCGCTGACCGAGCTGTATCCGCAGCTCAGCGACATCCACCTGGTGGACTATAAGGTGCGGATTCTCGATGGGCGCGCGGCCACGAGCGCTGTCACGCGGGTGATGCTGACCTCGGCGGATCACGACGGTGAATGGACCACGGTCGGAGTCTCCGACGATATCGTCACGGCGTCGTGGGAGGCACTCGCCGACGGGATCTCTTACGGGCTCCTCAGGGCAGGCGCAGAGACCCTGGTCGCAGCCACCGCCTGATCCCTCGCCCCTCGCCCCGCCCGCGCGCCGGCCGGTGGATACCCGCTGGACTTCAAGTGGGCTTCAGTTCTTATGCTCATGTCTCGGGGCTCGGGAGATGAGGGATCGATGGCGGAGGGCTTGTGGTCCGCGAAGTGGCGGGCGCTGACCGGAGGCCTGGTTCTGACGATCACGTTTGTCGCGGCCGAGGCGCTGGCGGTCGTGACCGTCATGCCGCTGGTAGCGCGGAGCCTGCACGGACTGAACCTTTACGGGTTCGTTTTCAGCGCGTTCCTGCTCGGCACGATGGTGGGCATCGTCGCCGCCGGCCGGGTCGCCGACCAGCGGGGCCCGGCGGTTCCTTACATCGTCGGACTCCTTATTTTCGCCGGCGGGCTCACGATCTCCGGGCTGGCGACCTCAATGCCCATGCTGGTAGCCGGCCGGGCGTTGCAGGGCCTCGGTGCGGGCGCGATCCCGGCGGTCGCTTACGTCGCGATCGGGCGTACGTTGCCGGAACAGCTCAGAGCCAGGATGATGGCGATGCTGTCAACTGCCTGGGTCGCTCCAGGTCTCGCCGGACCAGCGGTTAGCGCCGAAGTAGCACGGTTGTTCGGCTGGCGCTGGGTCTTCCTCGGGTTGCTTCCGTTCATCGCGCTGACCGGGCCGTTCGCGATTCCGGCGCTGGTCAAGCTCGGCCCGCCGGCAACCCGCTCAGACGGAGGGCACCGCCTGATCGACGGTATCGGGGTAGCGGCAGCGGCCGGACTTGTGCTTGGCGGGCTGACGCTCGCGACGGGGTCAGGCTCGGCCGCCAGCGGGACCGCCACGACCAGCGGGACCGCCACATGGACGGCGCATAACTGGCTGATTGCCGTCGGCATACTGCTTGTCGTCTGCGGCATCGCGATCGGCATTCCAGTACTGCGCAGGCTCATGCCCGCAGGAACCCTTTCCGCGAAATACGGTCTGCCCGCGACGATCCTCAGCAGGTCGCTGCTGACGTTCACGTTCTTCGGCGCGGACGCTTTCGTCACGCTGACGATCACGATCGTCAGGCACTACAGCCCGGTGGTAGCCGGACTCGCGGTCACAGGTGCGACCCTGGCGTGGACGGCGGGTGCCTGGGTCCAGGCGAAGATGAACGGCAAGTGGGAAGGCCGGCGGCTGATCAGGATTGGCCTCTCGATCATCCTCACCGGCATAGCCGGACTTGCCGTCATGTTGTTCACCCGCGCGAGCATCGCGGAAGGCATCGCCGCCTGGACGGTCGGCGGCTTCGGCATCGGCCTGTGTTACGCACCGACCACCCTGATGATGTTCGACTCAGCGCCGCCCGGCCGCGAGGGCTGGGCATCCGCGTCGCTCAACCTGGCCGACGTGCTCGGCAGCGCACTCGGCATCGGCATCGGCGGCGCGGCAATCGGCGCGGCGATCACCCTCCGCTGGCCGCTCACCGCCGGTGTCGGCATCGCCTTCGCGATCACCGCAGCCGCCGGCGTCACGGCTCTGGCCGTCACCGCTCGGCTTCCACTCAGAGAAATCAAATCAGGCACCGTCGGGATCGCCGAACTAAGCCCTCACGCAAACGCCGGCTGATCCACACCGCCGTTCCCCGCCACAGCCTGCCCACTACGCGGGGGGAGCTACAGCAACAAGTGTCCATCGTTGCTGCTCGGCCGCGCGAACCTGACAGCAACGGTGGAAATCTGATGCTCCTCCTACAGCGTCAGGTAGTCAACGTTGCTGCCGAACGCCTACTGGCCACAGCATCGGATGGGCATTGTTGCTGTAGGGGGTCGGTAATTCGGGGGCTAGGGACGGGCGATCGCGGCCACCTTCGCGCCTGTGGCCAGGATCAGGTCGTCGGGGGCCAGCCGCACTTGCAGTCCGCGCTGCCCGGCGCTGCAGTAGATCACGGGTAGTTCCAGGGCCGAGGAATCGAGAACTACGGGAAGGCTCTTGCGCTGGCCAATGGGTGAGATCCCGCCGACGGTGTACCCGGTGGCCCGCTCGGCGACCGCGGTCTGGGCCATTTCGGCCTTCTTCCCGCCGACCGCGTCGGCGAGCGCCTTGAGGTTGACTTGCCCGGCCACAGGTACCACGGCAGTCGTCAATACCCCGTCGACGCTGACGATCAGGGTCTTGAATACCTGCTCAGGAGGCACGCCAAGCGCGGTCGCCGCCTCAACGCCGTACGAGCCCGCCCGCTGATCATGCTGATAGCGGTGCAGGCTGTACGGTATGCCGAGCATGGTCAGCCGCTGGGTCGCCCTGGTACCGTCTGCCACGGTCGCAGAGCCTATACCTCCCTGCGGTCGGGCGACCCAAGCGGTTAACCGGCTAGCTGACCGGTGCGCGGTCGGAGGAAGCGTTCAGCCAGGGATCAGGCGTCAGCAGGACCGCCTGGCGGTAGACCGACTCGTACCCTTCGGCCATCACCTCGACCGTGAACCCGGCCTCGACGTGCTTACGGCAGGCGACCGGGTCGATCGATCGCGCTCTGGTGATGCCGTCAGGCAGTTCGTCGATCGAGTCGACGACCACCCCGGTCTGCCCGTCCACGATCAGCTCAGGCACGGCGCCGCGCCGCAAGGCGACGACCGGCGTGCCGCAGACCATGGCCTCGATCACGACGAGGCCAAATGGCTCGTCCCACTGGATCGGGAACAGCA
Source organism: Streptosporangiaceae bacterium (assembly GCA_035509195.1). Lineage (GTDB taxonomy): Bacteria > Actinomycetota > Actinomycetes > Streptosporangiales > Streptosporangiaceae > Chersky-822. The sequence goes on from DATJLT010000174.1 coordinate 18,321, forward strand.
TGCACCTGGCGCGGGACAGCAGGCGGCGCTTGGCCGTCGCGTCCGCGATACCGAAGATCGTGACGTCCTTGCCGATCCTCGGCTCGATCTCGCGCGCGAAGTACGCGCGCTCGACCGGCTCGCTGCACTTGCCGGCCAGCACGACCGGCAGGCCAGCGCCTCTAGCCGCGTCGATGGCCAGGTGCGGTGCCTTCTCAGGATGAAAACGCCCGAGGAACAGCGCGTAGTCCTCCTTCTCCGAGCGGAACGGGAACGTCTGCGCCCTGATCGCGTTGTGTACGCGTGCGGCCCACGGCAGCTCAGGTGCCTTCGCCCGCTGCGCGTCTGAGATCGCAACGAGCTGGATCGTGTCACCGAGCGCGCCGTAGAAGTCGCCTGGATCTCCGGTCACCGGACCGTGGGCGGTCACTACGGTCGGCGTCAGCCGCCCGCGTGCCATCAGCGGCCCGGCCATCGTGTGGTCATGGATGACGTCTACGTCGAGGGTGTCCAGGATGCTGGCCACCTTCGCCGCGTGCACTATCTCTGGCATCGGCTCGCCGAGCCGGTCGGCGGGTCCGGTGTCGTAGGTGGTGATGAATCGCTGCGCCCTCGTGGCGTGTCGTCCCGCGCCGATCAGCGTTACCTTGTGTCCTCGGGCGACGAGAGCGTCGACCAGGTCGGCGACAACGGTTTCGATGCCGCCATAGGCTGCCGGAGGGACGTCGAAGTACGGCGGTGCCACCATCGCGATGTGCAGCTGCCGTTGTCCCGCCGAGTTGTGCTGAGCTCGGGTAAGGGTCGAGCCTGTGGTGCTCACAGCGAACGCCTCCTTGCCTCACAGGGATCACCGACGCGGCCCCGAAGCGCCAGTGCGGCGCCCGGTCCGGCCGCAAATGATCATGCCCTCGGGCCTGCGGCGCCAATGCTGAAGTGAATTAATAAAACGCAAATAGCTGCGTAAACAGATTACCTTTACCGGCGCGTAAACGTTGCGTGATTAACATTCTCGTCAGCGTTTGACCAGGCCAGAGGGCACATAATGGGTCTTAACTTCAAGAGCAGCCTGCATTAACGGGCGAACGTCAAATATTCGTCAGATGATGGCGGGTTCCAGGTAAAGTACGTCGCCCGCGCGCTACCGGCGCATCCGCCGCCAGAGCGACCTTGGCATCAGCCTGATCGCAAGCGCGAGCATCGCAAGCGAACGCGGCACCCAAAGTTCGGAAGCCCGGCCCCTGAGCGCCGCCGCCACGGCCTTGCCGATTTGCTCAGGAGTCGATGACATCGGCGCGGCCTCCATGCCCGCCGTCATCCTTCCGATCACGAACCCCGGCCTGACCAGCAGCAACCGGACGCCTGTGCCTTCAAGGGCGTCGGCAAGCCCGCGCGCGAACGCGTCGAGACCGGCCTTGGCAGAACCGTAGACATAGTTGGCCTTCCTCGGCCGCACCGCGGCGATCGAGGAGAGCACGACGATCGTGCCGTGACCTTGAGCGCGCATCTTCGCCGAGGTCTCGAGCAGCGTCGTCACGTGGCTGGTGAAGTTGGTCTCGATCATGTGCGCGGCCAGCAGCGGGTCGGTATCGACCTGCTCCTGCGGGATGAGCACGCCAGTCGCGGCGATGACCAGGTCGACCTGGCCTTCGGCGAAGATCTCGTCGATGAAGTTCTTGTGCAGGTCAAGCGCGAGCGCGTCGAAGCTGACGGTCGCGGCCTCGAAGGGCAGTTCCTTGCCTGCCGCCGTCAGCCTCGCGTCATCACGACCGGCCAGCAGCACCTGGGTAGCGGCGGGCGCGCGGAGCGCGGCCAGGATCGCCAGACCGATCTCGCTGGTACCACCGAGCAGCAGGACACGCGCTGGCCTGCCGAGGTTCTCCCACATTGAATCTCCCCACCGGGCCCGGCTCCTCAGAGTCCGAGCGCGAACAACACCAGCCAGGCCGCCTCGCAGCCGACCATGACAGGATCACGTGATATAAGGTCCTCGACCGGCTTGCTTGTCGCTCTCGCGGTCAGCCGGTCGAACCTGATCAGCGCCGCCAGCAGCGCCGCCGAGCTGATCAGGTGGAAAACTCTCGATCGGAGCTCGGGCTCGTGGCTGGCCCAGAGCACGTAGGACACCACCATCACCACGGAAATGACCCGCTGCGCCACGCGCAGTGCCTTTGCCGAGTATCCGCGCATCGCGGGCCGGTGCTTGGCGGCGTCGGCCCCGAGCACGGTCAGTTCGGTATACCGCTTGGCGACCGCCACCATCAGCGCGCCAAGGCTGCAGACCAGAAGGAACCACCCGGAGGGCGGGACGTGGGTCGCGACCGCACCGCCGATCACGCGCAGCACGAACCCCGAGGCCACGCACGCGAGCTCGATGACCGGCGTGTGCTTCAGCCCGGCCGAGTACAAGAAGGAGATCAGCAAATAAGCAGCCAGGGTGACGGTCAGCAAGGGCTCGCCAATGACCAGCCCCGCGCCGAGCGCCAGCAGGACGAAGCACACCGCGATGATGACCGCGTGCTGCTTGGGCAGCCGCCCAGAGGCGATCGGCCGCGTCTTCTTGTAGGGGTGGTTACGGTCCCTGTCCGCGTCAACGACGTCGTTGATGAGGTACACCGAGGAAGAAGCCAGGATGAACGCGACGAGCGCGGTCACCGCATACCAGAACCCGTCATGCCGCCCGAGCGTGTGACCGGCCAGAGGCGCCGCGAAGACCAGCAGGTTCTTCGGCCACTGCCTGGGCCGCATCGTCTGCACGGCGGCCAGGAGCCGCCGTGCAGGGCCGAGCAGGCGTGAAGGCGTACCTCCCTGCGGCTCGCTGACCTGCGTCGCTGGTGTTGGTGCCGTCATCGGGCGAAGACCGCCGTGAAGTCACGGTTGGCCGGGTAGTAGTACCGGTCCGGCGGCTGAATCTGGTCGGGAAGAAGGTTCACTGGCGTCGGGTTTGCTGGATGATTTTTCGCCAGATAGTACATGAACGACATCCAGTCGGGATTGATATCAAGCTCCATGCCGGTGACGCAGCCGGCCCGCTTCAGCAGTTCGGCGAGCGTGCGAACGTCGAGTTCCGGACCATATACGTAGACGATCCGGCCATCCCTGGTAATACCGATGCCAGAACGCCATACGTAGTAGGCGCCACCGAGCGTCGCGCCCCAGCTTGCCTCCACGTTCTGATCGACCGAGGCAGGCACCTTGCCGTGAATGACGACCAGGTGAAGGTTCTGGCGCACGGCGGCGATGTCAGGACCCATGTGGAGACGACCGCGTCCCCAGTTGCCGATCGCGAGCCGGCCGTCCTTGTAGTAGACCTCCGAGGCGACGCCCTTGACCAGCCTGCCGTCATAGTGCCCGTTGAGGTAGAAACCGCCGCCAGAGGCGTAAACGCGGAATCCGCTGTTGAATGTGGCGAGGATGCCGCGGCGATGGCGGGGCTCTATGTACTCAGGCCTGCCCCAGTTGCCGGGGCCGGGATCCTCGCTGCCAGGCCAGAGCGAGAACTTGACCAGCCGCTGGTCCATCGACACAATGCCGGCGTAATAAGACGAGTAGATCTTGCTGAACCTGATGTAGGTCTTGAAGACGGCAGGGACGCCGTGTACGGCCTCGACTTCCTTCCACTGACCTTCGCCGGCCAGCGGCTTGCCCGCCATGGAGCCCAGGTTCGCCGGAATGATCGGCGTCAGGCCGTGATGCACCTTCTTGCACTTGCCGGCGGTCGTTTTCTTCGCGTGTCCCGCGGTACGAGCGTCAGTGGCATGTTTCGCGGCCTTGGTGCCCTTCTTCGCACCGCACGCCGGCTTGCTCACGGCCTTGCCGCCAAGCTTGTTGAACGACACACCGGGGTTACCGCCCTTCTTGGGCGGGCTGTAGGTCAGCCATTCACCGAACGTGACCACCGGGCCAAGGTAATGATTTCGTGCCCACTCGGCCACCCGCTCTGGCAAGGTGCCGCCCCCGGTCGCGGTCAGCGCGTGACCAAGTGACCAGCCGGTGACGAACACGAAGGCGGTCACCAGCGCTAGCACGATGCGCAGGACGATCTGCCTGCTGCCGTACCTGTCACGGCTGAACCTGTCACGGCGGAACCACTGCGACGAGCGGACTCCGGCTATCGGCCCGGCCACGCAATCCTCCTCTGTCGCACCCTAACGGCAGAAACTCTGGCGTCAGAAACTCTATGCGAGCGGCTAGGCCGGTTTGGCATAGTCCAGGAAGGGTGGCCGTAAAGTACGGGCCAGCGACCGTCCTGACCGGCCCGCTGACCCAGGGGAACTGCCCCTAATCTCACTCGCCGAACCATAGGCCGATCTCGTGACTGGCTTCCTCGGCCGTGCCAGAGGCGTGCACCAGGTTATGTATCGGCCGCTTCTCCGAGTTGGCCGCCGCCGCGGAGTCCGAACTGTAGCGCCCCCTGATCGTTCCCGGGTCCGCCGTGGCTGGCACTGTGCTGCCGCAGAGCGTCCTCACCTTAGTCACCGCGTCGTTGCCGCACAGCACCATGGCCACCACGGGGCCCTGGGTCATGTACTCAACCAGCCAGCCCTTGATCTTGCGTCCGATCACCGAGGGCTCGGCGTCGCCGAAGTACGCTTGCGGGTCGAGCCCGAGTCGCTCATAATCCGCCAGGGTCTTGCTTCCCACCGAGGCCAGCCAGGCCTCATCTTCTGGGTAATGCCGCTCGATCAGATCGGTCGTAGCCTGCCTGAGCTCAAGGCGAGTAAGCTCAAGTCCAGCTTCTTGAAACTGGTTGATAATCCGGCCGGTCAGCCCCCGTGCTACGCCATCGGGCTTGATGACGACCAACGTCTCCTGAGTCATGGCTTGGAGTGTGCCACAACTTTCCGCCAGTTCCGTCATCGGGCCTGGTCACGATCGGTAAGATTCTCCGCAATTGCCTCGTGGCCGCCGGCCGGACGAGTCACCGTTGCCTAGATGTGATACGTGAGAGTCATGGAGCCAACGGGCAACCCGCCCGAGCAGACGGGTAACCAGGCCGATGAGGTGACGCGGGCCGCGGTCGACACCGTCGCCGAGGCAAGCGAACTGGCCGGCGAGGACACGAGCAAAGAGGTAGTGCTGCGCAGGCGCGCGCTACGCCGGGTCACCGCCCGGCTGGGCATGGCGATCGCGGCCGGCGCCAGGCGTGGCGCCAACGTCACGGGCCGGGGTGTGACCTCTGGCAGCAAATGGCTGAGCGGTCAGGTGCTCACCATGGCTCCCAGGCTCCCGGTGCGCGACCTGGCCACGCTCCGCGGCCAATATCCTGACCGGACTCCTGACCAGATCGCGGACGCCCTGATCGAGGGAGCGTCCCGCGCCTCGGCGACCGTGGGCGTCGCGGTCGGCGCGTGGTCGGTGCTTCCCTGGGTGCCTGCGATCGGCGTCGAGGTCGCGACCGAGACCCTGTCGGTGGTCGGTGTCGAGATCAAGCTGGTCGCTGAACTGCACGAGGTCTACGGCATGCGGGCACCTGGCAGCGTGATCGACCGCATGACCGCTTACGTTGGCGCCTGGGCGTCACGCAGGGGTGTGGCCCTCGCTCCAGGCGGCCTCGTACTCGTGGCCGGCTCTCCGCTGGCCAGGCAGCTACAGCGCAGGCTCGCTGCCCGCGCTGGCCGCAGCGTGTTCTCGCTCGGCCCGCTGCTCACCGGCGCGGTCGCCGGGGGCTTGCTCAACCGCAGGGAAACCCGCAAGCTCGGCCGGATCCTCCGCGACGACCTGCGCGCCCGCTCCCCCTTCGCCGAAGGCTGGCTCGACTAGTCCGTGCCTAGCCAGCGGGCGAGCCAGTTGAACTGCTCAGCGAGAACGTGCAGCACCGACTCCCTGGCCACGTAGCTATGGCTCTCGAACGGCAGCATGACCAGCCTGGCCGTGCCGCCCGTGCCCTGCAGGGCCTGGAACAGGCGCTCCGACTGCACGGGGAACGTGCCAGAGTTGGAGTCTTGCGCGCCATGGATCAGCAGAATCGGCGACCTGAGCTGGTCCGCGTACCTGAACGGCGACACCTGGTCGTAGATCTGCGGCACCTCCCAGAAACTGCGCCGCTCGGTCTGGAAGCCGAACGGCGTGAGCGTCCTGTTGTAGGCACCGCTCCTCGCGACTCCGGCCGCGAACAGGTCCGTGTGCGCGAGCAGGTTCGCGGTCATGAAGGCGCCGTAGCTGTGGCCGCCGACCGCGACTTTGGCCGGATCGGCGATGCCGAGTTCGGCGACGGCCTTGACGTGCGCGGCGGCCGCCGCGCTGATCTGCTCGACGTAGGTGTCGTTCTTGGTCTCCGGGTCGCCGATGACCGGCATCGTGGCGCTGCTTAGCACGGCGTAGCCGCGCAGTACGAACCAGGCCGCGTCTGACCAGTTAAGCCTCGTGAACCTGTTGCTGCTGAGCCTGACCTGCCCGGCCGTGCCCGCGCTGCCGAAGTCGTATGGGTACGCCCAGATCACGAGCGGGATCGGCCCGTCACGCTCGGCAGAATAACCAGGCGGCAGGTGCAGCATGCCAGACAGTTGCACTCCGTCGCCGCGGTCGGTGACCATCAGGCGCTTTTCCATTCCCGTCAGCCAGGGATGCGGGTCCGGCCAGTCGGTCAGCCGCCGCGGCGCCTCGTCACCACCGCGACCAGCGCCGCCGGGAAGAGTCAGCACCTGCAAATTTGGCGGATCGGTCTGGCTTTGATGCCAGATCACTACCTGGTCGGTGCGCCCTTCAGCGAACGAGAGCACGGTCTCATGCGCTACTTCAGGGCTGCGGAACAGTCGCGTCGTCGCGGCGGTGTCCAGGTCGTACCTGTCGAGGAACGGGCGCTCTCCGGTGGGCGTCGCGCCTTCTCCTCGCAGGTAGATGAACTGGCCGTCTTGCCTGACCGTGCGGCTGCCGTCCGGGTGCGAGCGCATGACCGGGTCGCCAGGGTCGCCGTAGGCGTCGTCTTCTGACAGGTCAAAGAGAACCCGGTTACGCTCTGGCTCGGTCAGGTCGCACAGCCAGGTCGTCAGCCACCGGCGATCGCGGTCGTGCTCGGTCAGCATGATCGTGCCTGGCGTCTCCATGTTGCTCCAGCCCAGGCAGCGGTGCCTGACCGGGAACGCGGGCACCGGGCTGGCATCGAACGGCGCGCTCCACGTCATCAACTGGTCGCGATGCTCAGCAGGCGCGACCGGGTTACCGCCGTCGAGCGCCTCGGTCCAAAGGAGCCTGGCCGGTGCCCGCTCGTCCCAGGTCACGAACCTCGGGCCGGTCGGCACCCCCATCATCGGCACCTCGTCGCTCACGGGAAGGTCAGCCACGACCACGGCGGGCTCACCGTCTCCAGCACCGAAGGCCGGCCAGACTTCGATCCTCCTGGCGAACAGGCCGCAAGGCACGCGGTAGGAGAACGGGCGCTTGAGCCGGTAAACCAGCAGGTACCGACCGTCAGGGGAGTCCTCGACATACAGGTAGAGCCCTGGCGGCCCGAGTTGCCAGGTCTCGCCGGTGACGGGATCGGCGCGGAGCGGCACCGTGGTCGCCAGCTCTTCGAACCTGTCCTCGTCGGCGGCGGTCTTCAGCAGGTCCTGGTAGGTAGCCATCTTCGAGCTCTTGCCGACCGACTCATCGACCCTTGGCGCGATCGGCTCGGCCGCTCCGCTGCCGCGGTCGCTGCCACCGCCGCTGACTGCCCCGAGCACCAGGAGCGAACGACCGTCCCTTGACCAGCCGACGGTGTTGCCCGCGCTCGGCGGCTCGCCGCCCAGTACGTCACTGACCCGCAGTCCAGGTACCCGGACGGGGCCGGCATCGCTGCCTGCGTCGGCGGTCCACACGCCAATGCCGTCAGGCTCGTCGACGCAGAAAGCGAAGTGCCGTCCGTCAGGAGCCCAGACAGGAAAGCTCACCTGGGCGTTGCCTGGGAGGGGAAGCTGCCTCTGGCCACCATTACTGACATCGAGCAAGGAAAGGCCGGTGAACCTCCTGGTGCGCTGCCTGCCGCCGATCGCGGGATCGATGCGCAGGCCGCCGAGCCTCGCGACGGGCCTCGCCAGCATCTCGATCGGCGGATGTGCCTGGTAGCTGACCAGAGCCAGGTATCTTCCGCCAGGCGAAGGCACGGTCAGCGGGGTCGGCGGTGCGTCAATGATCGAGACAACATCATCGTCAGGTAGCTCAAATGGCACTGGTGCAGCTTAGCTCGTCGGCCCGGATACCGTAGCTGCCATGATCACGGACAAAACCCGACGTCTGCTCGATGCCCGGCTGGCCAGCGACCAGGCGGCCCAAAGGCTGCCGTCGATCGCGGCCGGACTTGCCAGGGACGGCGAGCTGGTGTGGACAGGAGCGCGCGGGCGGATCGAAGGCCAGTATGCCGGGGCCGGCGTACTGCCCGACGCCGACACCCAGTACCGTGCGGGCTCGATCACCAAGACGTTCGTCGCGATAGCCGTCATGAAGCTGAGGGACGCAGGAAAGCTTGACCTGTCCGATCAGGTCAGCGCCCACCTGACGGTGCCTGGCTGGGCTGAGGCCGTGGCGGCGATGACCATCGGCCAGTTGCTGTCGCATTCCGGCGGGCTCAGGGCCGAGACCGCGGGGCCATGGTGGGAGCGGACCCCTGGGGGCTCGCTGGCCGATCTCGGTGCGTCCTCACTAGGCGCTGATGCTGCCAGGTTCCGGCCAGGCCGGCGCTTTCACTACTCCAACGTCGGCTACGGCCTCCTGGGCGCGCTACTGGCCCGCATCCACGGAGAGCCCTGGTTCGAGGTGATCTCCGCGGACATACTCGAGCCGCTCGGCATGACGCGGACGACGACCAGGCCCCAGGCACCGCACGCGACCGGCTACGCGGTTCATCCTTATGCCGATGTGCTGCTGGCCGAGCCTGAGCACGACGCGGTGGCGATGGCGCCTGCCGGGCAACTCTGGACGACGGTGACCGACCTCGCGAAGTTCGCAAGGTTCTTGTCAGGTGACACAGAGGGCATCATCGCGCCGTCGACGCTTGAGGAGATGCGCGAGCCGATCGTGATCTCCGACACCGCCGGGCAGCCATGGACCGCCGCCTACGGGCTAGGTTTCCAGCTCTGGAACTCGGTGACCAGGCGTTACGGGCACACGGGCTCAATGCCAGGTTTCGTGGCCGTGCTCGGCATCACCGACCTGCCCGGCCACGACACCGTGATCGCCGCATGCAACTCAACGACGGGGTTCGGGATGTCGCTCGGCGCGGATTTGCTGGCAATCTTGGCCAGCGAGGAGCCTTACGTGCCTCGCGAGTGGCGGCCGGCCCGGGTCGAGACCGGGTTGCTCGGGCTGCTCGGCGCCTGGTTCTGGGGACCTGCGCCGCACACCATGCGGCTTTCCGGCGAAGTGCTCGCGCTGAGCAGGGACGGGGCCGACGGCAGGGGGATGCGCTTCAGGCGCGATAGCGAGGGAACCTGGCGCGGGCTTGACGGTTACATGGCAGGCGAGCCGCTGACGGTCGTGACCGGCACCGACGGCACCGCAGTAGCGCTGGACATCGGCTCTTTCATTTACTCGCGTACGCCTTACGATCCGGCGGCGCCGATTCCCGGCGGCGTAGAGCCAGGCTCGTGGCGCGCGCCCGGCTCATAACCCGCCCTGGTGGCCGGCCCTCGCAGGGACCGGCCACCAGGGCACTACGACAGCGGGTTAATACCAGCCGTCGTTAACCTCGTGAACCCAAGCCGCCTTGGGCGTGCCGTACTCCCGCTTGATGTACCGCATGCCCCAGCGGATCTGAGTCTTGGCGTTGGTGCGCCAGTCCTTGCCGCATGAGGCCATCTTCGAGCCCGGCATCGCCTGCGGGATTCCGTAGGCACCGGAGTACGGGTTTGTCGCGTACTTGTTCCAGCTGCTTTCCCTGGTCCACAGCCAGTTCAGGTACTTGAACTGCCACTTGGCCTTCCAGTGGAACCAGCCCATGATCTTCCAGGCGATCTGCTTGGGAGTCAGGGGCTTCTTCTTCTTGTGCTTTTTCTTGGGTTTCTTCGTGTCGGCGACAACAGAAAGCCGTCGCGTCGCGACGGCTGAGCTGCTGCTTTGCTGAAACGAGAGGTTCCTGGCCGAACTGACCACGCTCACCAGGCGTACCTGACCGACCGGCTGAGCAGCCGCTGAAGCGGAAAACCCGCCGCCAGCGGCAATCGCCGCAATGGCGAAAGCCGGTGCACTCAGGGCGATGGTGAGTCTAGCTGTGATCGTTCGGTTCAGTAGTCGCTGCGCGGACAACGTGAACTTTCGGCCGGGCGTGCTTTGCGGGCACGCTCAACTATCACCCGGTCAACAGCTAAGCAGGGCAGTGTCACGGACACCGCGATGCCAAGCAGCGGCGTGACGGCGCTTCGCAGGTTCAGGGCGAGACAAACGGTTACCCAGGCGACGAAGCTCCGCAAGGAAGCAACACTGAGTAACTCACCGAACACGCAAGGTGCTTACCAAGTTCTACGATGCCCGAAGTGAACGGCCAACGTACGCGGAATGCCGAAATGCATACCGTGAAATGGGTCACACCTGCCCTTGCCCGCCGTTCTCTAGCCGCCCGCCCAGGTAGAGGGCACCGATCTCGGGGTTCTCCAGCACTTGCTGCCCGGTTCCCGCCAGCCTTACCCGTCCGTTCTCGAGCACCACGCCGTAATCGGATAGCCGCAGGCCCGCCCTGGCGTTCTGCTCGACCAGGAGGATGGTCTTGCCCTCGGCGTTCATCAGCCTGATCGCGTCGAAGACGGTCTTGAGCACCTTGGGTGCCAGGCCGACGGATGGCTCGTCGAGCACGACGAGCGTCGGGTCGAGCATCAGGCACCGGGCGAACTCGACCAGGCGCTGCTGCCCGCCAGACAGGCTGCCGGCCTTCTGGCCCGCCCAGGCGGCCACCGCGGGAAACATCTCCTCGACCTCGGTCCTGCGCTTTACCACCAGGCGGCGCTCACCGAGCAGGTAGCCGCCTAGCTCGATGTTCTCCCGCACGGTCATGTCACGGAAAACACTGTGGTTCTGCGGTACGTGCACCACGCCGCTGCGCAAGATCTGGCGCGGGCTCTTGCCGACCAGGGACTCGCCGCGGTACGTGATCGAGCCGAGCCGCGGTCGCAGCAGTCCGCTGACGGTCGAAAGCAGCGTGGACTTACCTGACCCGTTCGGGCCTACCACGCACG
>DATJLT010000175.1:0-9517 GCA_035509195.1 Streptosporangiaceae bacterium
GCCTCAGTCGCGGCCAGTCGCAGCGCCTCGCGGTGCACCTGATCGAAGGCACGCGCCACTTCGCCGATCTCGTCGGAAGATTCCACGTCGATCGGATCGACGTCTACTGGCACGTTCTCGCCGTCGGCCTCGTTCATGCGGCGGACCGTCTCAGGCAGCCGGACCCCAGCGACCTCAAGTGCCCCGGCTCTCAGCCTGCGCAAAGGCCTGACCATGGACCGGCCCACGAACACCGTGAACAGCAGCGAGGCGATCAGGACGAGCAGGATGATGAAACCGACGATGATCGCGGAGATGATCGCACGCCGCCGAAGGTCCTTCGCGCGGTTCACCGCCGAGTTGGCGAGGAATTCCTCGAAGTTGTGCGTCTCGAGGATCGCGTTGCTCATGTCGCCCCACCAGTCGGTGGGCACGATCGGCAACGTGTCGACGCTGTCGGGGTGCTGGGTCACCGCCCCTTCGTCGGCGAGGACACGGTCTTCGAGCGATGAGGAAAGGTCGGTGCTGAAGGTATTTTCCTGTGCGGTAGTCGCGAAGTCCTGAAACTCGGTCGAGTCGGCCTGCTGGTTGGCGACGGACCCGGTGAACAGCGCGTACATGCTCGTGTTCAGGCCCCCGGTGTAGGTGAGCCCGTACATGACGAGCGCACGCTGAACGGAGTCCTCGTATTCGTACCGCGAGATCGACGCCAGCGCGCGGGCGGTCGAGGTGAGCTGAGGGTCGCTGCTGCTCTGCGCCACCTGGTCATCGAAGGCGAGCAGCACCTGCACGATGTTCTTGTACTCGTTGATCACGTCGCCGGCGGGGATCGGCGTGAGCAGCGCCTGGTTCCGCAGGCCGTTGATGCCCTGAAGGGTCGCGGTGACCGCGTGGGCGTCCTGTTCGGTCGCCGGCGGGTACCCGGAACCAAGCTGGCTGAGTTCGGCGTTGACGGCCTTGATCAGGCCGTTGGTCTCCGCGATCTCCTGGTTGGCGAAGCTCGTCTGGTCGGTGGCGGCCTGCTCGTCATTCGCGGGCGGGCGGTGAGCGATCCGGTCGGCGCGCACGTTCGCGCGGGTCGCGATGTCCCAGACGATCGCGTCTTCCTCGGCCTCGATCTGGTACGCGAGCTGGCAGACCTTAGTGCTGGTGCTGGCGAGAGCCTCGGTGCGCTGGTCGGCGACGGCGTTCTGCCACGAGCTCACGATGCTGGCGCCGCCAAGCGCGACTGCCGTCGCGGTCGGGATCGTGATCAGCAGGACCAGCCTGGAGCGCACGCGCCAGTTGCGCAGCATGCGGCTACCGAGCGAGCCTGACGCGGGCTGGGCGGCGTCGCCTGACTGGCCGGCATTCGGGTCAGGGGCTAGTGCCAGCTCTCCGTTGAGCCCGCCATTACCAGCCGCGCGTGAGGGGTTCCCGAACTCGGGCGCCGAGGTATCGGCCCGGAACTGATCAGCTGAGCCTTCGGAGTCATCGCGGCTCTTCTTGAATCGGGACGGCACAGTAGGTGTACCTCTCACCTGGTCGGCAAGGAGCGGCGTTCATCGGCCCCGATGACCGGAACAGTCATGACCACCCTCCTGAAGGACGAACCTGCGGCAAAACGCATCGCTGCGCGATCAAGGGCGACTCTATCTCTGACCTGTCCGACATGCCGCTATAACGGGCTCTACCGGGTAAACGATGGTAGTTCGGAGTTCGCCCTGCCACCCGACATGGCTAGGGTACTCTCTGCCGCATCGTCCTTGTTCTGAAAACTGTCCGGATCACCAGGATCTGGAGCAACACGGTGGTGCAGGCGCCACTTTATTCACCAGCCTTCATAAGGAGAGTCATGTGGCTTTCGGCGGCCAGGGTCATCACGGCCGGTCGTAAGCGGCCGGCGAGGCGGCTGCGGCCTGTGGCCGCGATACTCGCGGCACTCGCTCCGCTGCTGCTCAGCACCGGTTGCGATCCGTTCTCCTCGCAATCGAACGACCCGGTGCTGACGGTCGCGGCCGTGCCGGGGATCAACGACGCCAACCTGTACCTGGCTCAGCACGACGGTTACTTTTCCAAAGAGCACATCAAAGTCAGGATCCAGCGCTACCGCTCGGTCAGCGACGAGATCGCCGCTCTCTCGAACGGCAACGTCGACGTCATCGCGGCCGACTACGGAGACATGTTCAACGCCGTCGCGGTGTCCAAGCAGCCGAACCACCCGGTGTTCAAGATCCTGGCCGACGGCTATGACGCCGCAGCGGGCGTGACCGAGATCGTGACCATGCCTGACTCGAGCGTCAACCAGCCGACGAAGCTAGCCGGGCTGACGATCCCCGCCCCAGATAGCCAGCAGATCAGCGTCCCGGTCGGCGATCCCACGACTCTCGCGGTCGCCTCTACGGTCTCGGTGCTCCAAAGCGACGGAGTCAACCTCGCGGCAACGCAATGGAAGCCCATGACACAGCAGCAAGAAATCACCCGGCTCACCACCGGCCAGGCGCAGGCCGTCCTGGTCAGCGGCGTCGGCGTCTACGACGCGCAGAAGGCGGGCGCGGTGGAGTTGCTCGACGGCGCGAGCGGTCCGACGTCCGGCATACCGCTCGACGGGTTCTTCGCGTCGTCGGGCTGGCTGAGCGAGCCGAAGAACGCCACAGCGGCGCTGGATTTCCAGCACGCTATCTACAACGCGGACGCCGGGGCGACCATGCCAGGACCTATTCAGGCCATCCTGCCCGCGTGGACCGGCGTGTCCAAGCAAGAAGCCGACCTGGTCACCACTGGCACCTACCCGCTCTCCACGATTACCTCGAACATTCAGCGCACCGCCGATCTCATGGACAACGAAGGCATGACCACGATTGAGGTCAACGTGGCGAACATGGTATTCCGGTGATAATTGTCAGAAAAATAAATTCATTCCGAGTTCACGCGCGATAATCATGCGCTGTACCTCTGATGTGCCCTCGCCAATTTCAAGTACCTTGGCGTCGCGGTAAAACCGGGCCACCGGGAATTCGTTCATGAAGCCGTATCCGCCAAAGATCTGAGTGGCGTCGCGAGCGTTATCCATGGCCGCGTTCGACGCGGTGAGCTTGGCAATTGCCGCCGCTTTCTTAAGCGGTTCGCCTGCAATGAGCCTCGCCGCGGCGTCGTACCACGCGAGCCGCGCGGCAGTCGCCCGCGCCTCCATGTCAGCGATCTTGAACTGGATCGACTGGTAGTGCCCGAGTTCGTGGCCGAAGGCCGAGCGCTGCGCCGCGTAACGCAGGCACTCGTCAACGCAGCCTTGCGCCAGGCCGGCCGAAAGCGCGGCGATCGCCACCCTGCCTTCATCGAGAATCTGGAGGAACTGCGCATATCCCCTGCCAACCTCACCGAGCAAGTTCTCCGCAGGCACCCGGCAGTCGCTGAACGAGAGTTCCCGCGTGTCAGAAGCACACCAGCCGACCTTGGAGTACTCGGGGCCGACCGTGAGGCCCCTGGTGCCCGCCGGGACCATGATCGATGAGATCTGGGGACGGCCGCCCTCCATACGGCCGGTGATCGCGAGGGCGGTAATCACCGAGGTAATCGAGGTGCCTGAATTGGTGATAAATGCCTTGCTCCCGTTAATAACCCACTCATCACCATCACGAGTCGCAGTCGTTCGCATTCCGCCCGGAATGTCAGAACCGCCCCCCGGTTCGGTCAGCCCGAACGCGGCCAGCCGGTCGCCCTGGCACAAGGCTGGCAGCCACCGCGCACGCTGCTCGCCTGTGCCGTAAAGAAAGATCGGCATCGCCCCGAGCGCGACCGCCGCCTCAAGCGTGATCGCCACCGAGGAGTCGACCCTGGCCAGTTCGTGCAAGGCTAGGCAGAAGGCGAAGAAATCCCCGCCCATACCACCGTATTCTTCCGGAAAAGGAAGCCCGAAAAGTCCGAGCTTGCCCATTTCGGAAATGATCTCGTAGGGGAACTCGCCCCGCTCGTAGAAGCCGCCTATCACCGGGGCAACGACGTCCGCCGCGAACTCGCATACCGTCTGGCGAAGCGCCTCATGCTCATCGTTGAGACTGAAGCTGATCACGCTAGCGATGGTACCGGGCGACCTCCGCGACAGCGCTAGGCTGAGAGCATGGTGTTGGTTGGGGCGATATCCGCGCATTAGGGATACGCCGCATCGGCGCCTGACACCTAGCTGACGGCAAGCTAGGCTACGGAGTTCCTGCCTGCTCAGGAACGGAGCCCGAGTACCCGAAAGGATGGTTGCCCGATATGGCGACCCTGACCTGCCCGGCATGCGCGGCCCGGGTCGGCTTCACTGACCTGATCTGCTTCACCTGCGGCGCGAACCTGCCCAAGGGTCTTGGTCAGTCGGAGGACTCGCTGCCGGTGACCGTGGCGCAGAAAACGATCTCCCCTGATCGGGGCCGGTCGATCTCCTCCACTGTGCTGCAGATCAGCTTCCCTGCCGGGAACGTGGAGGTCCCGGCGGGCACCTCGGTCCTGCTCGGCCGTGATCCTGCGGAGTCATTGGTCGCCGCCGCGTTCGACGGATGCGAGAACGTGTCGCGACGGCACGCACTTGTCCTCGTCGACGACTCGGGCCACGCCTCGATCAGGGATGAGGGCTCCACTAACGGAACGTTCGTCAACGGCGACCGCCTGCTGCCAGGCATTGACGTCAGGCTCGTGGACGGCGACACCGTAAGGCTGGCTGCCGACGTCACAGGCAAGGTCACCCTTCCCGCCGCCGACCCCGACCCCGCCACCTTCGCCTGAAGGATCCCCTGCTCAGGCTCTTGCGCCCCGACTGCGGGCCCGCCGGCCCGCACCCAACCACGCGCCAACGCAGGCGCAGCCGCCAGCGGAGGGCCTGCGGCCCTCCCGTCGAACCCTCGAACCCTCGAACCCTCGAACCGGATAAAACGCCCGAACCACCCCTGGGTTGCGCGGGTGGCGTCCTCTCCAGGCGCGCAGCGGGCTGGTTACATCATCGCTGGCCCGGCGATGCTGTAACCAGCCCGCCGGCAACAACAACGCTGGCTCCCTAATGCTGCTGGAGCGACATCGCTGGCTCCTCGTTGTCATTGGACCCCGCTCGGCCCACAGCATCGTTGGCCCTGCGCTGCTGTAAAACGACTCTCACTCAGCGAACCAAGGCGGACCCGAGTCGCCGGCCATGAACCATGGCCGGTAAGGGTCACCGCGACCAGCCCGGCCAGCATCGAGCGCGCCAGGACCAGTGCTCAGGCCACCAGGAACGCCGCCAGGGCCGAAATCGCCGAAGTCGCCTGACACCTCGCCGAGGACACCGGCGCCGCCGAACCCGTCCGACTCAGCCGCTTGCCGGCTTTGATCGGCCAACTCGGGCAACTCGGGCGCCCCAGGCGACACGTCATCCGGCGACTCGTCACCCGGCGAAACCCGGTCCGCAGGCGACTGGCGCGTGGACGACGGGTGACCGGGCTCCAGTCGGCCGAGCCGCTCACGCAGCTGGTCGAGCAGCTCGGCAGGCGCCCGTGCCTGCCCGTCACCCAGCGCCTGATCGACGCCGGCTAACCGCCGAGACCGGTCCGGCCATTCCATCGATCGCATAGTCGCCGTCTTCCCTCGTCACATGCCCAGCTAAACCTAATGCCGGGTAACAACGGTTTTGGACTGTTGTGGACCGAGGTGTCTATGGCATGATCACGGGCAAACGTTCCCACCAGCCACGGAGGCCGCAATGGCTACCGCCGATACCGGGCTCAGGCGCGATGCGATCGGCCTGCGCGAAGTCCTGTTCCAGAGCATTACCGATATGGCGCCTGGCGCGGCGATCGCGGCCTCAATTCCGGCTGGCGTTGCCTTCGCTGGCGGCGCCCTTCCGCTGGCGGTCGTGCTTGCCCTGGTCGCATGCCTGTTCACCGCCTGGAGCATCGGCCAGCTCGCCCGCGAGCTCCCCTCATCAGGCTCCATGGCAACGTACGCGGCTAGGGGCCTGCACCCGAGCCTTGGCTTCCTGACGGCCTGGGCGTACGCGATGGTCGGCTGGCTGATCCCGCCGCTTGTGCTGCTGCAACTCGGCTTCACCGTGGCCGGCACGCTGAACACGGAGATCAGCGGCTACCCGGCGAGCCTGTGGTGGCCATGGGCAATACTCGGTCTGCTGATCATCGCCGCCGCAGGGTTCTTCGGCGTCCGGACCTCGGCGAGGCTAGGCACGATCCTCGGCGTGTTTGAGATCGCGGTGTTCCTGATCATGGCGATCCTGCTGGTCTTCCACGCCGGCGGGCACAACACTCCCTCGGTGTTCACGACCAAGTACACCCCGCCAGGCTTCCGCGGCTTCAACGGCGTCATCGCCGGCTCAGTGTTCACGATCCTGGCTTTCGGTGGCTTCGAGGGCGCCGCTCCGCTCGCGGAAGAGGCAAGGAACCCGCGCCGCACCATTCAGCTCGCTGTGCTCCTCGCCACCCTCCTCATCGGCGCCCTGTACGTGTTCACGACTTACGCCGCCGACGTGGCCTTCGGCCCGGCAAGGTTCCGCACGTTCGCGACCTCGGGCCCGGCGTCATGGGAGGGCCTGGCCCGCTCGTTCTACGGCCTGTTCTGGATCCTTGTCTTCCTGGCCATCGTCAACTCGACGCTGGCCAACTCCAATGCAGGCGTGAACGTGTCAAGCCGCACCTCGTTCGCGATGGCACGGGTAAAGGCATTCCCCTCCGTCCTCGCGCACGTGAACCCGCAGCACAAGTCACCGGTCAACGCGATCATCCTCGGCACGGTGATCTCCCTGGCCGTCATGCTCGGCCTCGGCCTTTACTACGATCCGACGACCGCGTTCGCCATGGTCGGCACGGCCCTGGTCATCCTCATCGTCGGCGTGTACATCGTGATGAACGCCGCTTGCATCGGCTACTTCCTGCGCAATCACAAGGCCAACGTCCTCTCGCACATCATCGTCCCGATCCTCGGCATCGCGGTATTCATACCGGCCTGGTGCGCGGGCGCCGGGATAAAGATCCCTGGCCTCAACTTCATCTCGCCCCTGCCCGCACCGCTGTCCTACATGGGCCCTGCCACGGCCATCTGGATGGTCTTCGGCGTGATCTACCTGATCTACCTTTACCTGCGCGACCCGCAGCGAGTGGTACAGGTCGGCCTCATTCACATCGACTGACGAACAGTTAGGGTGACGCGCATGAGTGATCTTGAGGTTGTCAGCTTCCGTCCCGAGCGCGACCAGTTCGCCTGGACCTTCGGCGGCGTCGCGCCCGTCAGGAGGATCAAGACTCCGGTGGTACTCGACGTCTTTACCGAGGACGCCTTCGGCGGGCGGGTCACGAGCGAGAACGACCTGGTCTCGCAGGTCATCGAGTTTCCTTTCGTGAACCCGCAGACCGGCCCCTTCTACCTTGAGGGTGCCGAGCCTGGCGACACGGTGGCGGTCCACTTCGTCTCGATCACGCCGGCCCGGGACTGGGGCGCCTCGACTACGATTCCCCTCTTCGGCGCCCTGACCAGCACTCACCAGACCGCCCTGCTGAACGAGCCGCTCCCCGAACTGGTATGGATGTACCAGTTCGACCGGGCCGCGAACACCTGCCGCTTCCAGGCCAAGCGCGGTGACTTCACCATCGACTTGCCGATGAACCCGATGCACGGCACGGTCGGCGTCGCCCCGGCGAACCTCGAAGCCAGGAGCGCGCTGGTGCCCGATGCCTTCGGCGGAAACATGGACACACCTGAAATGCGTGCAGGAACGACCTGCTACCTGGGCGTGAACGTGGAAGGCGCGCTGCTATCGCTCGGCGACGGCCACGCCAGGCAAGGCGAAGGCGAGACCTGCGGCGTCGCAGTAGAGACAGCCATGAACACCGTCCTGATCGTCGACCTGATCAAGGGCATGCCCTGCCCGTGGCCACGGCTGGAGACCGACGATCACATCATGGTCGCCGGCTCGGCCCGCCCGCTCGAAGACGCCTTCCGCATCGCGCAGACCGAACTCGTCCTCTGGCTCGCCGGCAGCTACGGGCTCGACCCCCTCGACGCCTATCAGCTTGTCACCCAGGTCGTAGAGGCACCGCTTGCCAACGTGGTCGACATTAACTACACAAGTATTGCCAAAATAAGCAAACGGTATCTGCCCCCAGGCGGCGTAATGAACGGCGTGCATACGCACTTGCGTGAGCTGGCGGCAGCCCTAGCCTGACCAACAGCAGCCGCGCGGAGCACTCACCGGGACGCCCGGCCCTTCATGACGTGGCAACTCTCCGACATGGGCCGGAAACTCTCCGGCTAGAGGGCCTAGCCGCCGGAGGACGCCGCGCGTGAAAGCTCCGGGCATTCCGGGCGGCGGGTCGGGGCGGGCCTGACCCCCGGCCAACATCAAACCGGGGATTGGTGTTGCGTGCACCCATCAAACCCCGGTTTGGTGTTGGCCCGGATGGGCCCTGAGCGGGGCCGGCGGTGCCGGCCCCGGCCGGGAGCACCTCAGCACCAAGTCCTCGCATCACCTGCGACACCAACCTTCCAGCCCCCGGCCAGCCTGGGCACGTTCAGCACATGCACCCAGGACACCCGACGCAGCAGCGACGTGCGGGCCAGGGTCCGCGCCCAGCACGAAACCACCAGGCATTTCGGACGCCGGGACCACAGTTCCGGGACAGCGGGGCCACCCTTCCGGGACCGCAGGGCCACCCTTCCGGGACGCCGGAGCACCCTTCCGGGACCGCAGGGCCAGCCCTCCGGGACCGCAGGGGCACAATTCCGGGGCGGGCAGCATCGATGGCCCCGCGTTGCTGTTGGGGGGGTGGATCTGACAGCAACGGTGGCTACTTGATGCTGTTCCTGTGACATCGCCGGGACATCGATGCTGTGGCCGGGGCCGGGCCGACAGCATCGCTGGACATCTGATGCTGCTGACCGGGCCGGGCCGGGCCAGCCGGGCCCGGGGGGCGGGGCTGGCTGGGCCGGGGGGCTGGCCGGGCCGGCGGGCAGCCGTGCAGGAGCGACGTGGGGGCTAGCCGGCTGAGGCTGCTTCCCTTGCGGCGGCGACGCGGCGGACCGGTTCGGCGGCCCAGTGGTTCTTGGTGATCTGGCGCAGGCGCTTGCGTGCGTCGCGGTTCTCGCGTCCGCGGTAGAGGATCCAGGCAAGGCCGATCGCATCGGCGAGGGCCGCGAACGCGGCATCGCGGTCGTTCGCCGGACCTTGGCCGAGCACGATCGCGTCGAGCCGGGTACGCAGCTCAGCGGCACGGGCCTGGTCGGTGACCGGGTATCTCGGCCACAGGCCGCCGCCCCGACGCTGGACCGCTCCGGCCGCGACGAGCCGGTCCAGGTATCTGCTGGCCAGCTTCCTGCTGGCCCGGCCCACCCAGGCTCGCACTTTAAGCGGCCGGCCGGCCGCCAGGCGGCTGAGCGTCGCATCGAGGTCCTTGTCCCCCGTGGCAAGCGTGACCGGCTCGACGACGCTTAGCCTGCCATCGCCGCCGACCTGGATCCGGCCAGCGGCGGCTAGCATGACCAACTCCGCCCCGGCCAGGCCGAAGCTGATTTCGCTGCCGCAGCGCAGCACTCCGTTGCGCGGGTC
>DATJLT010000176.1:0-4887 GCA_035509195.1 Streptosporangiaceae bacterium
GTCTCCGCGTTGCCGTCAGACTGGCCGAACAATATCGTCTGGTGACTGGCCGGGTCGTAGGCCAGGGATGGTCCGGAAAGTGCGGGCGGCATGGTGGCCGGGCTGGACGAAAGCCAGTTGGCTGCCGCCGCCGCGTCAGCCGATCGCGGCGCGGCCAGGGCGACGACAGCCGCGAGGCCGGCCGCAGCCGCCAATCCTGCGCCAAGCAGGCGCGCCAGGCTCCGCCAGCTGGCGGAGTGTCTGATATTCATGAAAAACTCCTTTGAAGGTTCTCGTTTTGCTGCAATTCAGGATCGGAAATCAGCGGGCTACAGCCCAGGGACATGGCCGGGACATCACTGCTACGTCACCCCGACATCGGTAGGAGGAGCCGTGCGGCGCATCAGAGCCGACGTGCGCGGCCTGCAGGCGGTGCGGCGGGCGAGGGACAGGATCGACCGTGACTACCGGTCGTGCCGCGCGACTGAAGAACGCAATTTCGGAGAAGCGCGCGCCTGCGGCGAAAGCAACTCGGTTGTGAGCTGACCAACGACATACCGCTGGAAAACGGCATGCGCTGGCTGACGGTGCTCGCGACCACCGACTGCCACGGCGATTACAAGGAATTGACCGGGCGGGGCGTCGAGTTCACTTCGCCGCCGGCCGACCGGCCGTATGGCGTCGAGGCGATCACGCGCGACAACTCAGGAAACTGGTTCAGCTTTACCCAGCACAGATCCTTCGGTCAGCAGGAAGGTCACTAGACCTCGCTGGGAGCGCGGCGGGAAGCCGCGGTCATCAGCGCCCCGACGAGACTGGCGACCGCGGGTCCCGCGCCTGCGGCGCCCGGCGAGACAACCGCACGGACCTCACGCCTGGCATCAGGAAGCTCGGCCGCCTGGATCGCGGGATGCCGTGCGGCACGCAGTGCGAGGCCAGGCAATATGGCGGTGCCAAGGCCGGCCGCGGCCAGTGCCTGCGCGGTGAGGAAATCGTCCACCCGCATGCTCACGTTCGGGGTAAATCCCCCGCGCTGGCCCAGTTCATGAAGGAGGTCATCGCAGTCCTCCCCGGTCGCGATCCAGGGCGGAGTCCTACCGGCCAGTTCGGTCCCTGCCGACTGTGCGGTGACCAGGTAGAGCGGCTCGGCCAGCAGGACTACGCCGTCGTCTGCGCTGACCTCCGCGCCGTCGTCCAGCAGGTACCTGTATACGACGGCCACGTCGGCTTCGCTGGTCTTGAGCAGGTGCAGCGCCTCGGCGGGCTCGGCCTGTACCAGGTGCACGTCGCAGTCCGGACGCTCGGAGCGCAGCGTCGCGGCGGCCTCGGCGACAAAGGTGGCGAGCGCCGAGCCGAAGGAAGCCACCCGGACCCGGTGCTGGCGCTGCCGCATGTGCGTGGCAAGTTCTGCCTCGGCCGCGTCGAGCCGCCCGAGAATCTCCTCGGCCCGTGCGGCCAGGAGTTGCCCGGCGTCGGTCAATTTGACCCCGCGCCCGGCCCGTTCCATCAGCTTCGCGCCGGTCTCGGCCTCCAGCCGGGCAATGTGATGGCTGATCGACGGCTGGGCATAGTTCAGCGCCTGCGCCGCCGCGGTCACCGAACCATGCCTGGCGATCGCGACAAGCACCCGCAGCCTGGTCGCGTCCAGCATGACTTCAACTATAGATCGGATCGAATCCCCGCCCTGGTCCCATAGACGCCGCCCGATCTGGGGCTGCGCTACGGCCGGCCACGAAGGAGGGGCCAGCCTGGCTGGCGCACCTTTTCGCCGCGCGCTGCTGCCCGGCGCCAGGCGATGCCCGACAGGGCCTCGAGCACCACCCTGTTGGCCAGGTAAGCGGTGACCTCGGCGTAGTCATAAGGCGGCGACACCTCGACGACGTCCATGCCGGCCAGCGGCAACTCCATCGCTATCCGCCGCACCGCGTCGAGCAACTGCCTGCTTGACAGGCCTCCGGGTTCGGGCGTCCCCGTGCCTGGCGCCAGCCCTGGATCGACGACGTCCACGTCGACGGACAAGAACACCGCGTCGCAGTCGTCAAGCGCGATCGAGAACGCCTCGGTCAGGCACTCGTCGAGGCCGCGCTCCACGACCTCGCTCATCTCGAAGCTGCGCATCTTCTGCCCGGCCATCCAGTCAAGCGTCTCCGGCTCGGGCCAGTACCCCCGCAGTCCGATCTGCAGGAACCGGTCGCCGCGTACGGCGCCGGACTCGATCAGCCGCCGCATGGGCGTTCCGTGCCCGTAAAGCGAGCCGAACTGGATGTTGCCGGTGTCGGCGTGGGCGTCGAAGTGGATCAGCGAGATCCGGCCCCACCCCACGTGCCGGGCAACGCCGGTGGCGTCCGGGAAGGTGATGGTGTGGTCACCTCCGAGTATCACGGGGATGGCCCCCGCCGCGGCGGCCGTGTGCACCGCTTCCTCTAGCTTCCGCAGCGAAGCCTCGGTCTCCCCCGACGGCATCTCCACATCGCCCGCGTCGGCGACAAGCAGCTCGGTGAGCGGGTCAACGCCCAGCGCCAGGTGGGGTCGCGAGCCGTCGTGCGGCAGGTAGTCGGTGAGCCTGATCGCCTGCGGTCCGAACCTGGCACCTGGCCGGTGTGAGGTACCGCCGTCGAAAGGCGCTCCGATGAACAAGATGTCGGTACCTGCCAGGGACGGAGGTTCCGACAGGTCGGCCTTGGCGACGCCGAGGAACGTGGCGTCCGGGCCGTACATGTTGCCGATCCTGCTCATGACCCCTCCCGGTGGAGCGGCCGCACGGGCGGCCGCGCTAAGTTCCAGTGCTGTGTTCTTCATAGCAGGAGGAGCGGGATGGCTGACCTGGCCGGCTTGATAAGGAGCATCTCAGGCGACGACCGGCGGCACCTGCGCGTCCAGGGGACCTTGAACTTCCGCGACATCGGCGGGTACCCGGTGGCCGGCGGCGGCGTTACCGCCTGGCGCACGCTCTTCAGGTCAGACGCCCTGCACAGGGTCGATGACGACGGCTCTGGCGCGATCGGAGAACTCGGCCTGAAGACCGTGATCGACTTGCGGATACTTGAGGAGCTGATGATCGCGCAAAGCCCCCTCAGCGACTTTGCCGATAGGGGCACGCGTACACTGCATCTTTCTCTTGTCGGAAAGGATTTCAGTCAGTTGCCGGCCGAGCTGGACGGCGTCTATTCGTACTTCGTTGATAATCGCGGAAAAGCGATCGGTTCAGCCATAAAGCACCTGGCGGCTCCCGGCGCGCTTCCCGGCCTCGTGCATTGCACCGCGGGAAAGGACAGGACCGGAGTCGTCATCGCGTTCACGCTGGCCGCCCTCGGGGTTCCCGACGAGGTGATCGCCGCCGACTACGCGCTGAGCAGCATGTACCTGGTGTCGGAAGATGTCGCGGTCATCGGGCAGATAAGTGCGGATTCCGGTCTCAGCGAGCAGCTCAGCGAGGCCATGATGGCCAGTCCGCCCGAGTTGATCTTGCGTACGCTTGACCGCGCCCGCGCGCAGGCAGGCAGCATTGCCGGGTACCTTGCCAGGAACGGTGTCACCGAGGACGACCTGGCTGTCCTTCGGGCGGTTCTGGTGACCGCCGAGCCAGAGGAATCGCGGGATGATGTCGCACGATGAGCTTGACCGGCGAATCTTGCACGAGCTTGTGCAAGATGCTCGCGCCAGCTACGCCGAGATCGGGGCGCACGTTGGGCTCTCCGCCCCCGCCGTCAAGCGCCGGGTCGACCGGCTACGTGCGGCCGGGGCGATCACCGGATTCTCGGCCCGGCTCAGCCCCGGGGAACTCGGCTGGACCACAGAGGCTTACGTTGAGTTGTTCTGCCGGGGCAAGACCTCCCCTGGCGAGATCGGCGCCGCGGCGAGCAAGCACCCCGAGGTCGTGAGCGCGTGTACGGTCACTGGCGAAGCGGACGCGCTGCTGTTGATCAGGGCATCAGACATCAGGCACTTCGAGCAGGTCGTCGAGCGGATCGGCGCCGAACCCTTCGTGATAAGGACCCGGAGCTTGATCGTGCTGGCCAGGCTAGTCGAGCGCCCCGACGCGCTGCCGCTGATCCCCGACTAGCGCGGCCGACGCGCGGAGGGACCGGCCGATGGCCGGGAAAGTGCGCTGATCAGCCAGTTGAGCTGGACGGGTTGGGCTACAGTCATATCATGTCCGAGCGAGACGACCGATATGTCGGTAATGATCTTCCGCGAACCACGGGTGAGTTTCGCGCGGCTCCGGATGCGTCCGCGAGCACAGCCGAGTTCAGGGCCTTCGCCGCCGGGTCCGCAGGCGGGCGGGTGACCGATTCTGGTTCCTGGCCCGAGCAACCGTGGGCCGGCGAAGCGCCGAGCAGCGGCTCCGGGCGCACGATCGCGATCGTCGCCGCGATCGTGATCGCCGTCCTCGTGATCGTGGCCATCATCGCGTTCGTCGCCTGAGTTGTCCGGCCGGGCTTGCCGCTCAGCGCCCGCTCAGCGTCCGCTCAGCGTCCGCTCAACGTCCGCTCAACGCCGCGCCGCGCCTCCCCGTCGCACCGCCGCACCGCCGCACCGCCGTCGCGGCGAACCCCTACTGATCGCAGTCGCCTGATTACGCAACGCTATACCTGACCCCAGCCGGGCAGCCGCCCCTGGGAGGTAGCAGCATCGTTGTCCCTCCGTTGTCGTAACCCAGCACGGCGGCAACGACAACGCTGCCTAGCTGATGTTGTTACCGCAGCATCAGATAGGCAACGTTGCTGCTAGCCGAGGCGTGTCAACGACATCGATGGCTCGTTGTTGCTGCTGAACCCGCGTTAGAAGCCGCTGCCTACGTTGCTCCAGGATGACCAGCCGGCGCCCGTGTCGCTGGCGACCATTAGCTTGAGGTTCTTGCCGATCACGGCGACGCTCGCCGCTCCCTGAGTATTCAGCCAGCCGCTC
>DATJLT010000177.1:0-15115 GCA_035509195.1 Streptosporangiaceae bacterium
GTCATCGGTGATGATGACCGTCCGGCCTGGCCGCGCGTCGATGGCGGCGCTGGCGAGCTTGAAGAGATTGACCGTGGTGGTGTCGCTGACCAGGGACTGGCCGGGTGCCGCGCCGGTCAGGTGCTGCCCGATGAGGTCGCCGGTCTCGCGCGGCAGGCCCACCCAGTCGTCCCAGGACCTGACCAGTCCGCCGCCCCACTCCTCGCCGACGACCTCGGCGATCCTTGCCTTCGTCGCGAGCGGCAGCGGTCCGAGGGAGTTGCCGTCAAAGTAGATCTGGCCTTCGCGGGGCTTGACGAATTTGTCCCTGAAGCTAGCCAGCGGGTCGCTTGCGTCGAGTTGTTCGGCATATGTCCGGTCTAGTGGCAAAGCGTTGGTCACCAGGCCACGATAACCAGCCGCCGCCCACGCACCAACCCCCGCTCAGGCCGGCTGGGAGTGCAGGGCTAGCCCCGAAGCGGACAAAAGGCTCGTATTGCGGCGGGTGACAGCAACGGTGGTCCGTTGATGCTGTTGGGCGGCGCTTGGCTACGGCAACGGTGGAACTTCGTTGTCGCGGCTACAGCAACGCGGAGCCAGCGTTGCTGTTGCCGCGGCCATGAGAACAGCATCAGTGGCCACTCGTTGCTGTTGCCACCGGGGATCGCGGGGTCGGCGCTGCGAGACTAGTCGGCCTTGCGGCGGAGGCGGCGGCGCCAGCCGATGATGATGACGGCGGTGACGCCGGCGAGGAACGGTATCGAGCGCTTCAGCACTGGTACGCCCGCCACCCTCAGCAGGTTCAGCGATTCGTCCTTGCGGCGGACCGGGCGCCGGCGCGGGGTGGCGGGCGCGGCCGGCGCGGATGCGGTGCCCTGGCCGTTCGATGCCGCTGTTCTGACACCCGAACTGGCCGTGCCGTTCGCGGCAGGACCGCCGGCCCCTGCGCTCGCTGCGCTCTGGGTGCCCTGCGCCGTGCCGGCGGCGGCATCGGCGGGCGCTTCGGCATCGGCGGACGCATCGGCCTGCGCCGTGGACGCCGGGGAGAGTGCCAGCCCGTGCTCGGCTAGCTTGGTCTTGATTTCCTCTAGCGAGGCAGGGCCGATGCCGTCGAGCGCGATCAGCGCGTCGGCGGTCATGGCGGTGAGGTGGGAGACGGTGGTGACACCGTCCTTATGCAAGACGGCCAGGGCTCTGGCATTCAGGTGCAGGTCCTCAAGCGAGATCTCACCGGCGGGCGAGCCGTCGTCGGTTTCCGCGAGCAACTGCGCGAGGTTCTCCGCGAAGATGCCGATCAGCTTGCCGCCGACCTCGTTCATGACGCCGCGGCCGAACTGGGCTGGCTTGCCGGTGACGTTCATGGTCGTGTAGACGGTGACCCGGGTCTCGCCACCGCTGCCCTCGAGCACCGAGCGGACCGAGGCCGACGCTGTACCTGCGCCCTTGGTCTCCTTGCCTGAGGCGTCCATCCGGATCATTCCGGCGGCATCGTCCTTCTCGACGATCTCCGCCCTGCCGGTGTAGGTCATGCTGATCGGGCCGACCTTCACCTTTATCCGGCCATTAATCACGTCGCCGTCGACCGAGTCGAGGGTGGCGCCTGGCATGCAAGGCGCCACCCTTTCGAAGTCGAGCAGCACATCCCACGCCCGCTCCTTAGGGACCGGGACAGTGAATGAGTGCTCTAGTTCCATCTCGTTAGACTCCTGCTCTTTTAGCCAGCACCGGCGGTGGGGGTCGCGGACTTCAGTCCGCTACCCCCACCGCGGATACCAATGCTCGGCCAGTCAGTACCCGTGCCAGATGGCGCCGGTAGTCAGGCGCACCGTGCAGGTCTGCCGGTGGTTCCGTTCCATCGGCCGCGCTGGCCGCTGCCGCGTTGAGCGCGGCGCGGGTGGCTTCCGCTCCGGCGGCGGCCGCCTCGGTGGCGGTCGCCCTGACGGGGACGGAACCCATGTTCGTGAGTCCGACCCTGGCCTCGGCCACGTGCCCGTCCGACCGTCTGGCCAAAGCGGCCACCCCGACGATCGCCCAGGCTTGCGCGGTTCGGTGGAACTTCTCGTAACGATAACCCCACTCGGGTCCGAGCTTTGGCACCCGTACCCCGGTCAGGATCTCGTTGGGAGCCAGAGCCGTGGTCAGGTAATCGACGAAAAACTCAGATGCGGGTATTTCCCTGTCACCGTCTGGCCCGGTGGCCAGCATGCTGGCGTCCAGCGCCAGCACCACGGCCGGCAGGTCGCCTGCCGGGTCGCAGTGCGCGAGCGAGCCGCCGATGGTGCCGCGATGCCTGACCGCCGGGTCCGCCACGGTACCTGCCGTCTCGGCCAGCAGCCCGCAGTGCTCAAGTACGAGAGGATTGCGGGTCAGGTGGTAGTGGGTGGTGCCCGAGCCGATCAGCAGCGAGTCGCCCTCATCGATGACCTCGCCGAGTTCGGCTACTCCGCCAACATCGACGAGCAGTTCAGGATAGGAGAGCCGCAGCCGCAGCAACGGCAGCAGGCTCTGGCCGCCGGCGATGACCTTAGCGTCCTCGCCGCCGTTCTCCAGTGCGGCGACGGCGTCGTTGACAGAGGTCGCCTTGAAGTAGTCGAACTTGGCAGGAATCATGCTGCCCCTCCATTGGCACGGGCGGTCTCGATGGTGCGCCAGACCCGCTCTGGCGAGCATGGCATGGTCACGTCCCTGATCCCGAGCGGCCGCAGCGCATCGACGATCGCGTTGACCACGGCAGGCGTGGAGGCAATCGTGCCCGCTTCGCCGACGCCCTTGACGCCGAGGCGGTTCGCGGCCGGGCTCTCCGTGCGGTCAGTGATGTAGGAAGGCACGTCAGCCGCCGATGGCACCAGGTAGTCCGCCAGCGTCGTCGTCAGCAGGTTCCCCGCGTCGTCGTAGACGGCTTCCTCGTAAAGTGCCTGGCCGATGCCCTGAGCGATGCCGCCGTGTACCTGGCCGTCCACGATCAGGGGATTGACGACCTTGCCGATGTCATCGACAGCGACGTACTTCCTGATCGTGACCATGCCTGTCTCTGTGTCCACCTCGACCGCGCACAGGTGCGTGCCGTGCGGGAAAGAGAAGTTCTCCGGGTCATAGGTTGAGTCTGAGTCGAGCGAGGGTTCGACGCCCTCAGGGAGGTTGTGGGCGGCGAAGGTGGCCAGGGCGACTTCCTGTATCGAGACTTCCTTGCCGCCTCCGGCGCTGAACTTGCCATGGGCGAAGTCGACCGACTCTGGCGGTGCCTCGAGCATCGCCGAGGCGATGACCTTGGCCTTGGCGATCACCTTGTCGCAGGCACCGACGACAGCCATGCCACCGACCGCCAGCGACCTCGACCCGTAGGTGTCCATTCCCTTAGGCGAGACCTGGGTGTCGCCATGCAGCACCCGGATGTCCTCGAAAGGCACGCCGAGTTGGTCGGCCACGATCTGGCTCCAGGCCGTCTCGTGCCCCTGTCCGTGGGCGCTCGACCCCGTGACCACTTCGACCTTTCCGGTCGGCAGCATCCTGATCGAGGCGCTTTCCCACCCGCCGGCACCGTAGGACAGCGAGCCGAGCACGCGGGACGGTGCCAGGCCGCACATCTCCGTGTACGTCGACACGCCGATCCCGAGCCGTACGGGGTCATTTTGGCTGACCCTGCGCTCTTGCTCTGCCCTGAGCTCGTCGTAGCCGAACAGTTCCCTCGCGCGGGCCGTCGCAGCCTCATAGTTACCTGAGTCGTACGTGAGGCCGCAGACCGTGGTGAACGGGAACTCCTCATGCTTGATCCAGTTGCGTTCCCGCACCTCAAGAGGGTCGAGGCCGAGTTCGGCCGCGAGTTCGTCCATGATCCGCTCGATCGCGAACGTGGCCTCAGGCCGGCCGGCGCCACGGTAGGCGTCGGTGGGCATCTTCGTCGTGAAGACGCCTGTGCACCGGAACGAGTACGCGCCCATCTTGTAGATGGCAGGGAACATGAACGCGCCAAGTAGCGGGATACCAGGCGTGACGAGCATCAGGTACGCGCCCATGTCGGCCAGCAGGTCAACGGACAAGCCCCTGATCCGGCCGTCGCTGTCGGCGGCGATCTTGATGCGCTGCCACTGGTCGCGGCCGTGGTGCACGGTGAGGTTGCCTTCGCTGCGCGACTCGGTCCACTTGACCGGCTTGCGCAGCTTGCGCGAGATCAGGACGGCGAGCACTTCCTCGGCCGTGACCTGGAGCTTAGAACCGAAGCCGCCGCCGACGTCAGGAGCGACGACCCTGATGTCCTGCTCGGGGATGCCGAAGAAGGCCGCAAGCGCGAACCTGAGCACGTGCGGGATCTGGGTCGCCGACCAGAGCGTTACCTGGTCGCCGTCCCAGGCGGAGACCACGGCACGCGGCTCCATCGCGCAGGGGATCAGGCGCTGCTGCCGGTAATCGCGCTCGATGACGATTGGCGCGCTCGCGAACGCGGCATCCAGGTCGCCGGCGGCGAAGACCCACTCATAGCTCTTGTTGCCTGCCTCGTGGACCTTGGGGGAGCCCTCTTCGAGCGCGGTCCTCATGTCGAGCACAGGTTCAAGCTGCTCGTAGGACACGTCGACACCGGCGACCGCGTCGGCGGCCGTGTAGCGATCGCGCGCGATCACGGCGGCCACGGCCTCGCCGACGTAACGCACTTCGTCGACGGCCATCGGCGGGTGCGGCGGTATCACGATGTCCTCGGTCACGGGCCAGGCGCAGGGCAGGCTTCCCTGCTGGTCCGCAAGGTCGGCGCCGGAGAACGCGGCGACGACGCCAGGCATCTTCAGCGCGGCGCTGACGTCGACCGAGGTGATCTTGGCGTGCGCGACCGGGCTGCGTACGAATGCCATGTGCAGCATGCCTGGCAGGACGATGTTGTCTGTCCAGTTCGTCTGCCCGGTGATGAGCCTGGCGTCTTCCTTGCGGCGGCGGGCCCTTCCGAGCTCGGCAGCCGGCGGTTCCTCTGTAATCGTCATTGGGCCGCTCCTGCCTCAGAGGCGCGCCGTACGGCGCGGACGATGTGCTCGTAACCGGTACAACGGCACAAGTTGCCTTCTAGCCCTTCGCGGATCTGCTCATCGCTCGGGTTCGGGTTGTCCCGCAGCAGGTCGGCGCTGGCCAGGATCATGCCTGGCGTGCAGTAACCGCACTGGAGCGCGTGCTCCTCGTTGAACGCCCGCTGCAGCGGGTGCAACTCCCCGTTGGCCAGGCCCTCGATCGTGGTGATCTCTGACCCGTCGGCCTGGACGGCGAGCACGGCGCAGCTCTTGACCGACATCCCGTCCATCAGGACCGTGCATGCGCCGCAGTTGGACGTATCGCATCCGATGGGAGTACCGGTCTTCCCGAGCACATCTCGCAGATAGTGCACGAGCAGCAGCCTTGGCTCTACCTGGTCGACGTAGCTGACTCCGTCGACAGTTACGTTTATTTCGGTCATTCGCTGGCTCCTCAAAGACGTCTGATGCGCCTGATGCCAACTTAGAACCGCTGGACCCCGCGCGGTAGCCCCCACTCCGGGCTTTGGCCGGCCTGTGCGAGGTGGGCGGCGGCGGGAACTAGCCGAAGCGGCCGTTGACGTAATCGGCGGTGCGCTCGTCTGCCGGGTCGCTGAAGAGCCGCTCGGTGGGGCCAGACTCGACGATGTGACCAGGGCTGCGATCGGTGGCGAGGAAGAAAGCGCAGTTCTGGGACACTCGCGCCGCTTGCTGCATGTTGTGGGTGACGATGACGATCGTGACCTCGTCCTGCAGTTCGGCGATCGTCTCTTCGACCCGCCTCGTTGAGGTGGGGTCAAGGGCAGAACACGGTTCATCCATCAAGAGCACCGCCGGACTCACCGCCAGTGACCTGGCGATGCACAGCCGCTGCTGCTGGCCGCCTGACAGGGCGCCGCCAGGCGTGCGAAGCCGGCGCTTGACCTCCTCCCACAGGCCCGCACGCCGCAGGCTGGTCTCGACCACCTCTTCCTTGTTGCGGACCCTGATGCCAGCCAGTTTCAGCCCGCTGGCCACGTTGTCGTAGATCGACATGGCAGGGAAGGGGTTGGGTTTCTGGAAGACCATGCCGATGCGCTTGCGTATTTCGGTCGGGCGGTTCGCAGGGTCGTAGATGTCCTTGCCGTCGAGCAGGACCTCTCCCGCCAGCGCCGCTCCCCTGATCATTTCGTGCATCCGGTTCAGCGTGCGCAGGAACGTGGACTTGCCGCATCCTGAAGGACCGATGAGCGCGGTCACCGTTCCCGGCTCCATGGTCAGCGAGACTCGCTCGAGAACCTTGTTGCTGCCGAACCACGCCGAGACCGACCTGGCTTCCAGCCTGGACAGCGGGGCGGCGTCGTCCAGAAGAGGCGGCGCGAATTCCTGGGTTTGCTCGGTCATCTGGGCTGCCTCAGTAGACGTTCGGTAGGACGGCGGCCAGGCTACGGTAAAGGTTCCATACCACGACCATCACGACAGGAGCAGCCGCCAGGTAGGCCGGCCAGGGCGCCCACCGAGCCGCCGCGACCGTGCAGGCCGCGGAAACGCCGACGAGCGCGAGAGCCCAGAGCAAGGCGATCACGAGGGCGCCGCTGTCACCAGCGAGCGCGGTCTCGTCGGAGTAGACCGGTGGCAGGTTTCCCGGCTCTGGCTGGACGTTCGAGACCAGGTCGGCGTCCACGTAGAAGTAGTAGCTCGGCACGTAGGGAGATCCCGCTGTCAGCAAGATCAGCCGGTTGGGCGCGGGATCGGAGACCAGTTCGCTGCTGTCGCCGAAGGCGGCGACCCGGTATGTGGAGATGCCCTGGCTGGTCACGGCCTTGATCTCGGCGCCGGTGCGCAGCCCGCCTAGCTTGCCGAACGGGGCGCCGAAGCTGGCGAGCCGGCCGTAGATCTCGGAAACGCCGCCCTGGCCGGGCAGCGGACTGCTCCTGACCAGGCCGGGCCCGAGCATCAGGTTCTCCGGAGTCGTCCCTTCCACCACGACCAGGTTCTTTACCCCAATGCTCGGGAAGTCGAGTATCGCTACCGGCGCCCCGGGCATTGTCGGCCCGGTGGGAGCGACGGCCTGGGAAAGCTCGTTCCTGAGCTGCACGTAAAGCCTGGTCTGGTCCTGGCCCTCCTGAATCGATGAGAAGCCGAACAGGTAAGCGGCGAACCCGAGCAGCAGCACAGAGAGCAGCAGCAAGCTGCGGCCCGCCATGCGCGCCGGCTCAGCCATGCCTGGACTGTCTGCGGCGGCGGCGCAGCGAGGCGCCGAGCACGGGCGGCAGGACGACGGCCGCGAGGATGGCGGCCACGGTAAGCACGGCAAGCACCCCTGGGCTGGCGCTCTCGTTCGACACGTTAACGACCGTGCCTGCGACCGTCGACCCGCCGCTCGGGTCGGTACCGCCGGCTCCGGGATCGTCTCCGCCCGTCGCGGTGGTGCCGCCGGGATCGGTCGGCCCGCCGGTGTCTGTCGGGCTCGTGCTGCTCGTGCTGCCGCTCGTGCTGCTCGCCGACGGCGAGGCAGAGGGCGAGGAGCCGCCGCCAGGCGAGGTTGCCTTGCCGTCGACGACGACGCAGTTGAGCGGCTCGCCTTCCTTGGCGCATGGCGACGGCTCAGGCGCGTTCTTGAGCAGTATGAGCTCGTTGCCGGTGAAGGTCGGGTTGTCGCAGCCGTGCAAGGTGTTCAGGTTGGGTCCGGCGATGTGCCCTGGTATGTGATCGGCCTGCAGCAGGCCGCCCTTCACCAGGTTGAGCGGCAGCGGCGAGTAGCCGAGCTGGGCCAGGTCCTGCTGGCCGGCGCAGAGCATGTAGTCGGTGAACGTGCTGAGCGTCGCGCCCTTCTGGGTGCTGAACCTTGGCGGCTCGGCGGTGCCTTCCCTCGGCACGATCAGGTAGCTGTAGCTCGACAGCGGGTAGGACCTCGGGTCGGTGTAGGTGTAGACGTTGTTCAGGTTCTGCTGCAGGAAGTTGGGGTCCTTCGGATTCTCGTCGATCTGTGCCTGGGTGAGCGCCACAGCGACGTTGGAGGCCGTCGGCAGCACGAAGTACCCCGCCGGGTTCAGTATCTGCACCACCGGGTAATGCGAGTTGATCGCGTAGGCGTACTCGTCATAGCCGATAGCGCCGTTGGCGTAGCTTGAGGTGATGTAGTCGGCTACCGCGGTCGAGCCGTTCTCGCCCTTGGCGTTCCAGCCGGGACCGTTCGTCGGGTAGAACTCGGTTTCCGGGCAAGGCGGCGTTACCCGGTGACTGGTGACCGTGTAGCAGAAGTTGTTCCACTGGGTCGGGAACTCATGTTCCATCCAGCGGGTGAAGAAGAACGTCGCACCAGAACCGTCGGTCCTCACCACCGGGGTGATCGGAAGGTTGGGAAGCTGCATGCCGTAGGTCTTGGTGATCTGCTGGTCATCCCAGTTCGTGATCTTGCCGGTGAAGATCTCCATGATCTCCTCGCCGGTAAGCCTGAGGTTCGTGATCTGCTTCCCTGCCACGTCGAGGTGGTACATGAAGGCCGTTCCGCCCGCAGTGTCAGGGATATAGGAATACCCGTAGTGCGAGACCTCTGGCGGAGTCTGCGCGATCTTGTCGCCGCCGTTGCGGAATGGCGGGTCTGATCCGGCGAAGTCGTCGAGGCCCTGGATGTACTGTTCGCGGCCGGTTGCCGAGCCGATGGGGGAGTAGTTGATCGTCAGGCCGTTGTTGGCCAGCGTGCTCGTCCACTGGTCGATCGCGAGGGCGGCCCAGGATGACCCCGATCCGTCAATGGCCACGTGAGTGGAGTTCGGGACGGCCTCAGCCGAGCCCGCACCCGCCCCGAGCGAGGCGGCCCACAGCAGCAAGGTCGTGGCGGCGCCCGCGATCGCGAGCCTGAAGAGCCTGGTCATGTTACTTCGCACCTGGCTTTCTGCGGCCGATCCTTGCGAGTACGTCAGGTCCGAGCGTGTAGGCGCCGAGCGAGGCACCCAGTAGCGCCGCCAGGCCGGCCACGATCAGCACGATCGGCAGCGCGTACCTGGTCATCCCCGCGGTTGGCGGGCGCCTGAGCGCCACCATCGAGATCGTCGGGGTGGCGACGGGAGTCGAGGCCGGGCCCGGGCTCGGGGTCGCAGAAGCCGATGGCGTCGGGTCCGTGGTGGCCGGGTCGGTGGTGGTGCCGCCGCCGGTTCCCGAGTCGGTATCCGTGCTGGTAGCGGTCGGAGTCGGGCTCGGGGTTGAGGAGCCGTCGCCTGACTGGTCGCGGACCTCGGTCGCGACGGCCCTGGCCTGCGCCCGCATTTTGGCCGGGAGCGGAAGGTACCCGTAGGGGAGCTTCCCAGGCAGTTCGCCGCGTGACTGGCCGGGGCCGGTGACGTAGTCGAGCCACCTGGCGATCTCGTCGGCCTTGGTCTGGGAAACGCCGCTGATCGGCACCAGCGCGTAGACCACCATCGTGAGCGGGTACTCTGCCGGGTTCTTGCTGGCCAGGTTGACCTGCTTGGTGACGCCGTTCTTGGCGGTCGTCATCGACTTGACGGCCGCCGCCATCGACCTCTGCGTCGGGTACACGTACTTGCCGTCGCCGTTGAGTATCGCCGCGGTGGGGAAGAGGAAGGTCGCGGCGTCGGCTTCGTCGGTGATGCCGAACAGCGCCCGCTGACCGGTCGGCTCGCCGGCCAGCGCGTTGTAGCACTGCTGTTTCGGCGGGCAGCCGATCGTGATCGGCTGGAAACCGTTGCTGCCAGGCGGCTGGTTCTGCAGCAGTGCCGAGGTCACCAGGTTCAGCGTCGCGACCGGCGTGTACGCGGCCTGGAGCAGCGTGGAGGGGTCCTCGCTGGCGAAGACGTTCGTCGGGTACTTGACGCCCTTGTAGTGGGTGTTCACGTGCATTCCCCACTGGTCTTTCTTCCCTGCCAGGAACGAGGCGGCGTCCTTGTTTCCCTTGATCCAGCGGGTCACTTCGTACGTGATGTCGCTTTGCCCGCCAAGCACGATCGGCACGTCGGC
Organism: Streptosporangiaceae bacterium; assembly: GCA_035509195.1. Lineage (GTDB taxonomy): Bacteria > Actinomycetota > Actinomycetes > Streptosporangiales > Streptosporangiaceae > Chersky-822. The sequence goes on from DATJLT010000177.1 coordinate 9,924, forward strand.
CAGCCCTTCGGCGAGCGCGTCGTCAGGTTCCTCGATCTTGGGGTTGAGCTTGGTGAATTCCTTATCGCTGAACAGATCGGCCGGATTGCCGCTCACGGCCTTATCGCATGGCACGGTGGTGCCTGGCGTACAGGCCAGGTCGTAATCGGTATAAGAGGTCGTGAGCAGCTTGGCAAGCAATCGCGGGTCGAGCTTTACGGTGCCATATGGCTGACCGGTGTTGGGGTTATCGAACCAGTACGCCAAGGCGACCGCGCTGACTCCGACCGGTGCGTATGCGTACTTTCTCCCGTCTTCCTTGAGGCTTGAAGCAGGCAGCGTGGTCAGGGCCACGTCATCGAGGCCGTCCTGAACGGTCTCCTGTATCGCCGTCGATTCGCCAACCGACGATATCCAGGCAACGGTCAGCGAGTTTTTTGACCGGCAAAGGCCGGTGTCCCACTGAGCCATCGCGTCTTGCATCAGGGCTGAGCCCGAGATCTTGAGGTCGGGGTTGCTGATCTTGCCGCAGGCCCTGACCGGGCCGAAGGTCAGCGGGATCACGATCCGCTTGGCCCAGGCGCAATTTGCGGAGGTTCCGCCGAACGAGTTGATGCCGAGCGCCTGCTGCGCGTCCTGGCTGTGGTCACCGCACCTGGGCTGGTACCCACCCTGGGCGGGCACGACCGCGATCGAGCACTTGTGCCCCGAGTCGCAGCCAAGCGTGTTGTTCTGTTGTGAGTTCTGAATCTGCAGGTCAACCGTGCCCGTGCCGTTTGGCGCCGTTGTGGTGTACACGGCGTTGCTGTTCGAGCCGAACTGCTCCTGGTAGTTCGTTGCCTGCCAGCACTGGGTGACCTTGGTCGGGTGCGCGCCCTTGCACTCCACGACCATGACCGGGTAAAGCGTGTAGTCATACTGGTAGTAAGGGAAGCCGCCCTGCAGGTTGCTCGGGGTGAAACCGGTCCAGGAAACCTTCACGGTCTGGTTGGTCAGATCCTTCGTGTCGCTGACGGTCACCGTGCTGTCATGCGAGTAGTTTTTCGCCGAGCCGTTGGCCTTGATCGTGTGCCAGTCGAGCATGGCGGGGCCCTTGACGGTGACCGCGGTCGTCCTGGGTTTCTTGGGTGCCCCGTGGTCGGTGACGGCGTGGTAGGTGACAGCGTGGTCGGTGACGGCTAGTGAGGGTGCCGCGGCGGGGAGCAGCAGCAGTCCGACGGCGGCCGACATGGATCCGGCGATCGCGATTATCCGGCGGGGGCTCATGAGAGTTGCGCCTCCTTGGTCAGCCTGCGCTGCTGTCGTTTGCTCAACTGGCCAGGCGTCGATCCGCCGAGAACACGTGCGATCGTGAACAGAATGAGCACAAGGACCACAAGCACGAAAGCGGCACCGAAGCCGCGCGTGAAGTCGGCGGGTACCTCGCCTTCAATGCGCACGTAGTTCCAGATGTAAAGCGGAAGGTTAAGCTGCGGGCCGCTGAACGGATTGAGGTTCATTACCTTGGTGAAGCCTGCGGTGAACAGCACCGGCGCGGTCTCGCCGATACCGCGCGCCATGGCTAGCACAACGGCCGTCGCCAGCCCGGTCCTTGCGGTTGGGAGCACCACGTTAAGCACGGTCCGCCACTGGCTGGCGCCTAGCGCGTAAGAAGCCTCGCGAAGCGAACCGGGAACCAGCCTGATCACCACCTCGGAGGCGCGGGCGACGATCGGGATCATGTTGACGCTGATGGCCAGGGATGCCATGACGCCACTTTGGCCGAAGCCAAGCGACAAAATAAACAAGCTGTAGATGAACATTCCGGCAATGAGGTCGGGAAGCGCCGTCATAGCCTCGACGATTGTCCTGACCGGCTTTGCCAGCGGCCCGCCGACCTCGGCAAGGAACAGCGCGGCGGCAATGCCGAGCGGCACGGAAATCCCGGTCGCAAGCCCGAGTTGCTCAAGCGACCCGACAATGGCGTGCAGCACGCCGCCGTCCTTGAGCGGGCTGCGCGGGCCCGCGTACTGCATGGTCTGCGTGAGAAAGCTCAGGTGCGTGACCGCGCCGAAGCCCTTGAACAAGGCGTAAGAAGCGGTGGCGACCACGATGGCGATGGCCAGTGCGCCGCCCGTGCCGAAGCCGACCGTGCTCAGCCGGTTGACAGCATCGCGCGCGTCCCACTGCATTGCCGCCATCGCGGCATAAAGAACAAGGAACATCAAGTACCAGCTAATCAGGAATCCCACCACGCCACTGAATGGCAGTATTTCCTCGTAAAGCAACCACACCAGGCACAATGAACCGACCGCGGCGCCGACTGTCGTCGCGGTTTCGGCGGGCGATACCGGCCGTATCCTGGTCGGATAATCGGCGCTCGCCGGTGCCGTCGAAGCCATGTACGCTGTGTCCTCTGTCTTTCTTCTGGCCGACGTCAGTCGGCTTGGGTCGAACTCCCTGACCGCGATCTGCTGATCACGATTGCCGCCAGGGTGTTGATGATCAAGGTCATGACGAACAGGACGAGTCCTGCCGCGAACAGGAAGGGAAGCCCGCCGGTACCGAAGTCGACGACGTGGGTGGCGACTTCGTCGGTGATCGTGTTCCCGCCCGACTGGAGAATGTGACAGTTGAAGCCGGTAGTGGGAACCAGGATGAACGTGACCACGATGGTCTCGCCGAGCGCGCGGCCAAGGCCGAGCATCGCCGATCCGATGACGCCGGCCCGCCCGAACGGCAGCACGACGGTGCGTACCATTCCCCACCTGGTCGACCCGAGCGCGTAGGCGGCCTCCCTTTCGCCCTGCGGCGCCTGGGAGAACACCTGCCTTGAAAGTGAGCAGATGATCGGCGTGACCAGCATGCCGACCACGATCGCCGCGATGAACACGGAGCCGACGTAACTTTGCGGTTCGTCAGGCTGGACGCTGGTGCAGGGGAGCAAACTCAGGTGGTGGGAGAGCCAGCTATCGTTTCCCAGCATCTGCGGCATGAAGTGCAGGAAGCCCCATAGCCCGAACACGATGCTTGGGATCGCCGCGAGGAGGTCGATGACCGAGATCAGCGGCCGCTGCAGGCCAGGCGGCGCGTATTCGGAGATGTAGATGGCGGCCGCAAGGCCGGCTGGCAGGGCGACGACCAGCGAGATCACCGCGACCAGCACGGTATAGGGCAGCAATGCCCCTACGCCGAACTCATCAGGCGGCAGCGTGTTCGTCTGGGTGAGGAAGCGCCAGCCCTCATCGCGGAAGGCTGGCAGCGCTTCGATCACGAGGAAGAGCAGAATGGAACCGGTGATCGCGAGTACCGCTATCCCTGCGCCGCGCAGGAGACCGCGGAAGAGGCGGTCGGCAGGAACCGGCTTTGAGTGCAACTGCCGTGGTACGTCCTCGGCGTGCGCGGGCATGGCAGACGTGGTCGCCGCTGCGGCTGACATCCTGCCCTGCCTCCGATCCCCCCGGACAGCGCCGATGGCGCGGTTGACCTGAACCCTGAACCCTGAACCCTGAGATTACATACTGGTTTAGTAGGCATTATGCCTGCGAAGGATGTCCGGTGATCATCCGCAAAGCGAACCAGAGGTTAAAAATGGCCGGGATGCGTGCTGCCGGGATGCGTGCTGCACGGCTTGGCCGGGCAACACGGCTTGGCCGGGCAGCACGCATCCGGTTTGGCTTAATGGTTTAGTGGGTGTCACCGCAGAGCGTGATGCTGTGACCGGTCGCGGTGCCAGCCTTGAAGACGCGGAAGCCGTAATCTTCGAGGTCGGTTTTGGCCAGCTTGCTCGTGCACAGGTAACCCTTCGGCCCGAACAGCGGCAGCAGGTAAGGCGCGATGCCGTTCACCGAGCCCGTGCTCGTCGAGTACGGGACGACCGCATACTGCGAAATCTGCAGCAGCGGGGTGAAACTCGGGCTTTCCACCGGGCACTTCGTGGTGCAGGAGCCGCTCGGCAGCGGCCACGGCGTGGCGGGCGCGGTCTTGCTGACCTCATTGAGCTCGAGGCTGCCGTGCTCGTCGCAGCCGAACTGGTCCTGCGTGGCGCTCGGCAGGCAGACCTTGCCCTTGTTAGTTCCGGTCGTGACCTGGTCGCAGAAGTGGTTCAGGCACTTGGCCGAGTGGTAGACCTGCGCCAGGTACTTCGACACCGCGTAAGGCACGATGACCTCGGCCTTGTCCGCGCCGTTCAGCAGGCTGCTTACGCCCTCGTTCTGCTGCAGCCTGCCGCCTGGGTCCTGCTTCGTGGCGCCGTCGCTGACGCAGGTGCCTGGCGGGGAACTGCTGCTCGGGAAGCCGATCGCGGTGAGGAACGACGACCTGATGCCCGAGCCGGACTCGGGTATGAACGCCTTGATCGGCGCGTTCTTGCCGCCGACCTGCTTCCAGTTCGTGTACTTGCAGGTGTAGATGCCGTAGAGCTGCGCGATGGTCAGGCTGGACGGCGCGTCGCTCTTCGGCTGGGTCGCGTAAGTGATCGCGTCCCCGGCCAGCGTGATGAACGCCACGCCGCCCTTGCCGTAGACCGGGTCGCTCGCCGAGCGATTGCGTGCTGAACGCACGAAGTCGATGCAGTAGGCGGTGCGCTTGCTCTTGCCGCTGCCGACCGTGCCGTCCTTGGCGTTCTCCGCGGTCAGCGCGGCGATGCCGGCCGATGACCCGTCGGGGCGCTCGATCGCCTTGCAGCCCTGCTTGAGCACGATGTTGTCATTGATCGCGCCGGTCGATGGGTTCGTGGCGTCCCAGCTATAGAGATAAGGGCTGGAGGCTGAGTCGGTCTTGTGCGCGGCCTTCTGCGCCGCGTTGTAGTCCGCACTGAACTGGTCGAACAACGACTCCGTCGTATCCGCCCCGATGCCGGCGACGTCATATCTGTGAACCGTGGCGCCTGCGGGCGGGTCGGCCATGGCGGCCGGTGCCGCGGCCATCGCCGCCGCGGTTGCCGCGGTAGCGGCTGCCGCCAGCAGCTTGGTGAACGTGCGCATGTATGTGCTCCTCCAACGCGGTGGATCAAAGGACCTGCCACATCCTATTATTCCTATCGTGATAGTTGTCAATGGGTCAGGCGGCGGGGCCAGCAGCATCGTTGGCCCCGCGTTGCTGTTGGCCGGGCTGGTGCGACGACAACGTTGGCTGGTTGATGCTGCTCGGGCGACATCGTTGGAACTTCGATGCTGTAGCCGGGGCGGGGCGGGCAGCATCGGTGGCTACTTGATGCGGACGGGGGGTGGGGG
>DATJLT010000178.1:0-13029 GCA_035509195.1 Streptosporangiaceae bacterium
CGACACGACCCAATGCCTCGCCCTTGCTGAGCTTGATGACCGGGTCGTCGACCATCTCGACCGCCATGCGAAGCGCCGCACGACCGGTGCGCTTGCCGACGCGGGTCTGCAGCATCCACAGCTTGCCGCGCTCGATCGTGAACTCGATGTCGCAGAGATCCTTGTAGTGGTTCTCCAGGGTGGACATGATCTCCATGAGCTCGCCGTAGGACTTGGCGTCGATCTTCTCCAGGTCCTGAAGCGGCACGGTGTTGCGGATACCGGCGACGACATCCTCGCCCTGGGCGTTCTGCAGGTAGTCGCCGTAGACGCCCTGCTGGCCGCTGCCAGGATCACGGGTGAAGGCGACGCCCGTACCCGAGTCAAGGCCAGGTTGCCGAACACCATCGCGACCACGTTGACCGCCGTGCCCAGGTCGGACGGTATCCGCTCCTGGCGCCGGTACAGGATCGCGCGAGGAGCGTTCCATGAGTCGAAGACCGCGTTGACGGCCATGTCCATCTGCTCGCGCGGGTCCTGGGGGAAGTCGCGGCCGGTCTCGTCCCTGACGATCTGCTTGTAGGTACCTACGAGGGCCTTGAGGTCGTCGGCATCGAGGTCGAGATCGTTCTTGGTGCCTTTCGCGGTCTTGGCGGCGTCGAGCGCGTGCTCGAACTTCTCGCCCTCGATGTCCAGCACGGTCTTGCCGAACATCTGGATCAGGCGCCGGTAGGAGTCCCAGGCAAACCGGTCACTGCCCGCCTTCTTAGCCAGGCCGTCAACGCTCGCGTCGGACAGCCCGATGTTGAGCACGGTCTCCATCATGCCCGGCATCGAGAACTTGGCTCCCGACCGCACACTGACAAGCAGCGGGTCGTTAGCGGCGCCAAGGTCGCGGCCCATGTCGGCTTCCAGTCGCTTCAGGTGATCGGTCACCTCGGCGGCGAGCCCGTCAGGCACTGAACCGTTCTCCAGGTAGTACCGGCAGGCATCGGTACTGATAATGAACCCGGGCGGGACAGGCAACCCCAGGTTGGTCATCTCGGCGAGGTTGGCACCCTTACCGCCGAGCAGGTCCTTCATGTCCTTGTTGCCCTCAACAAAGTCATACACAAGCTTCGGCACTGCACGTTCTCCCTTGGATGCCGCGAACCCCGGCCTTCCCGGCTCAGGCAGCCGGCCCAGGCTCCCAGCGGCTTCGTGATTGTTGGCCTTCTCGGCCCTCAGGACGACTCTATCGATCCCAGATCCGCCGGGCCTACAGCATCGCTGGCTTTCTGTTGTCGTTCGCGGGCCGCGACCGGGGACATCGGTGGCTACTTGATGCTGTGCCCGTAGCATCGCGGGGCCACCGATGCTGTTCACCACGGGCGGGCTATGACATCGGTGGCTTCCCGATGCTGTTGCGGGCGCCTTTGGCCCCGATCGTGGGGTCGGATCAGTCGGCGGCGGGGCTGGTGATCGCGCTGAGAACGGCGGTGACCGCGGCGTCGCCCGACGGTGCGGGCCGCATGGCGGGGGTACGGCGGAAGATCTCGGCGGCGGCCTCGAAGAAGCCGTCAGGCAGGTCGGCCTCGGCCATGGTCGCCGCGATTTCCTCCATTTCCGCGACCCACCGCCAGCCCTTGGCCGATGTCGACTGGGCACCGTAACGTAGCCGGTCGGCGAGCGCCGGCTGGGACAGCGCCCACTCGCCGAGCAACTCGCCAGAGATGCCCTCGGCTTCGGCGAGCGCGCGTGAGGCAAGCAAGAGCGCGATCGAGCCCTTCGTCCACGCCGCGAACGCCATCTTCACCGCCGAGGCGGAAAACGGGCCGGCCGGAACGACCCTGGCGTCAAGCGGGGTACCAGCGAACAGCGCACGGGCGTCCTCAGCCGCGGCACCGGACAGGTAGAGCCTGGTCGTTCCGGCCTGAGACGGCGGCGGCCCGATGATCCCGCCGTCCACGTAGGTCGCCCCGCCGCCCGTCACGACCTCCGCTACCGAGGCCGCCGTCCGCGGCGAGATCGCGTTGGCGTCAAGGTAGACGCCGGCGAAGCCGACTGCCGCACGGGCCACGTCGAGCACCGCGTGCGGCGGGCAGATCGACAGCACCACGTCGGCCCGTGCGGCCGCCGCGGAAATGGTTACGGCATCCTCAAGCCCAGCCGCCTCAGCACGGGCCGCGGTCTCCGCACCGCGCCCGTCAGAAGCCCAGAGCACCACGTGCCCGGCCTCAACCAGGCACCGGCCGACGACCGCGCCCATCTCGCCAGGATGAAATACCGCGACCACAGCCCGTTCGGAATCCACCCTGCCATTGTCAGGCCCCCGTGGTGACGGCGACCATCCCGGTCCCCGAATGCCGGCAATACCTCACCATGCCACGAAGTAAGGCGGGATGCGTTCAGGCGTCCCGCGCACGAGCCAGAGCTTGCCGTGACTGAACACGAAGATCTCGTGCAGGTCGGTCTTGGGCGAGTGGTACTCGACGATCATCGTGCTGCCCGTCCGGTTGAGCCAGAGCACGCTCACCTGATTCCCGAGCTTTGTCCTCGGCAACACGATCGTCTTGATCTTGCGGGTGCTGGTACTGACCTCCTGCACCTTGCCACGCGGGCTATTGCGAGGGTTGGCGGCCCCGATGAACAGCTTGCCGTCGGGAGTCAGGAGCGCGCCGCCCCAGATGTCGATACCGCCGCCGATCCGGTTAATGAGGACCCGGCTGTTCGCTATCAGGTCGCTGCCGGGCTTGGCGGTGTCGAGCAGGTACGACACGACTGACCTGAGATCCGTCCCGTACACCGTGCAGGCAAGGGTCTTGTCGTTATCTGACCAGGACATTTCCTCCGCGTTCCAGGAACCGAACGTGAGGACGCCCTGCACGTGCCAGCTTCGAAGCTGCCCGGAAACCAGCGAATACGACCACACCGTGGAATGTGCGTGACGCGTCAGTGCCGCCCGGCCGGAATCAACGGCGAGCTTGGTGCCATCAGGCGAAAGCGCCAGGGTCCCGCCATGGAAGGTGGTCGGCAGCCGCAGAGGAAGCGCGCTGATGCGTGCCTTGCCTGACGCGGGGTTGACCGTAAGCTTGAAGAACTTGGCTGGTCCCTTGGGGTCGTTGACATTCCGCTGGGCGACGAGGACGAACGTGCGGTCATCGGCCGCCCCGGTGACGGTGTCGAAAGAAAGGCCAGGTGACGGCGGCGCGAACGTGGCCGCGACCTTCCCTGTTCGCGAGTTCACCACGACGGCCTCCCTCGGCGCGGACTCGCCATTGCGGGGTACGGGGACCAGTTCCACCAGGTAACTGCGAACGCTAGGGGTTGGCTGGCGGGTCGCTTCTGTGCTGCGGCTGTGCCGCAGCACAGAAGCGATACCGAGCGATCCGCCAATGAGCGCGAGCACGGCGGCGGCGGCACCGAGCGCGGCCAGCCCGCGCGCGAAGCGCGGACGCCCCGTGGTCGTGTCGCCGCCCGGGCGCAGGAGAGCGACCGGCCGGGTCTCGAGGCGCAGCGGCCCGAGGTCCCCCGGCCTGATCTGAGCTGCCGTTTGCTCTATGGCGGACCTGATGAGGTCTTCTGTTGATTTCATGGCATCTCCTTGAGCTTGCGACCGAGAGCCGCGAAAGCGCGGTGCGCCGATGACCTGACCGTGCTCTGGCCGATGCCCATCTGGGCGGCGATCTGCGCCTCCGACAGGTCGAGATAGAAGCGGAGCACGAGTACCTCCCGCTGCCTTGCGGGCAGGGTGCGGATGGCGGCCATGACCGTGCGGCGCTGCTCGTGGCCGATGACGATGGTTTCCGCGGAGGCGGGATCCTGGGTTTCGGCCGGCGCCGCGCAGGTGACCTCGGGTCGTTTTCTGCGCAGTCGCGTGCGGCAGGCGTTGAGCACGGCCGAGCGGACGTAAGGGAGGGCCTTGGCCGGATCGGAAAGATGGTGCCAGCGCCGGTACAAGCCGTAAAAGGCGTCCTGAACGATGTCCTCGGAAACGCCCGCGTCACCGGTCAGAACGTAAGCAAGCCGAACGAGCCCGAGCGCGTTCGCCTGGTAGAGCGCGGTCACCTGGTCTGCCGCGAGTTCGGACACCGTGTCGGCCGGGGGCGGCAGCGCGACCGGCTCGGAGTATGAGCTCATACTCATCAGACTCCAATACGGGCAATCCGCTGCTCCTCCGGTTAGCCTGAGCCCCGTCAGGTCGGCCCTTTTGGGCCAGGGCGGGGCGCGTCGGGCGGGCGCCAGCCGGGTAGCCATTCTGGCGGGCGACGAAGCTTGAGCGCCGCTAAGCTACCCGCGTCGGCGAGCACCATTTGCCCAAACGGCCACATGCGCAGCACCAATCACCCCTGCAACAAGAGCTGGAGGGATAGCTCATGCGTGACGGACCTGACCAGGTCGATCTCTTTCGCCGGTTTGACGGCAACCCGATCCTTCGGCCTGAGGACTTCCCCGACAACGCCAGCGCCGTCTTCAACCCGGCCGCCGCGGTCGTCGACGGCGAGACTCTGCTGCTGGTCAGAGTGGAGCACCGTAACGGCATGTCTTCACTCGCCGTAGCCACGAGCGCCAACGGCGTCACTGACTGGAAGGTCGACCCCGCGCGAGGGCTGCGGCCTGAACTGGACAGCTACGAGGAGAAGTTCGGGGTTGAGGACCCGCGTATCACCCAGGTCGGCAGCGACTTCTACGTCGTCTACACCGGGTACTGCGCCGACGGGCCCGCGGTGTGCATCGCTAAGACAAAGGACTTCAGCACCTGGGAGCGCCTGGGAGTGGTCATGCGCCCCGACGACAAGGACGCGGCGCTTTTCCCTGTGAGATTCGGTGACCGCTGGGCCATGCTGCACCGGCCGGGCACCGCACGCGGGTCGCACATCTGGTTGTCATACAGCCCAGATCTCAGGCACTGGGGAGATCCGCGCGTGGTGATGTCGGCGCGGAAAAACGGGTGGTGGGACAACCACAAGGTGGGGCTCGGTCCGCCGCCGCTGCTGACGAAGGATGGGTGGCTGGCCTGCTACCACGGGGTCAGGTCGACCGCCGCCGGCCTGATCTACCGTGCCGGGCTCGCCCTGCTCGATAAGGAAGACCCAGGCAAGGTGCTCGCCAGGGGAGACGAATGGCTGCTCAGCCCCCGCGAGCCTTACGAGCGCCAGGGCGATGTCGGGCAGGTCGTGTTCCCATGCGGCTGGATCCTGCGCGACGACGGCGACACCCTGCACCTGTATTACGGCGGTGCCGATACGGTCATCGCCGGCGCCGAAGCCAGCCTGTCCGAACTGCTGGCATACCTGCAGCGCTGACGCGGGCTTCGCCGCGCAGCGGCGGGCTAGCAGCCTGCTAGCCGCTCGGAAAGATACGGGATGAGGCGGTCGATGCCGATCCTGTCCTGCTTCATCGAGTCACGCTCGCGCACGGTAACCGCGTCGTCGTTCAGGCTGTCGAAGTCGACGGTGACGCAGTAAGGGGTGCCGATTTCGTCTTGGCGACGGTACCTGCGGCCGATGGCTCCAGCGTCGTCGAAGTCGGCGTTCCAGTGCTTGCGCACCATCGCGGCCACGTCCCTTGCCTTCGGCGACAGGTCGGCGTTGCGCGACAACGGAAGCACAGCGGCCTTCACCGGCGCCAGCCGGTAGTCGAGGCGCAGCACCGTGCGCTTCTCCATCGCGCCCTTGGCGTCCGGCGCCTCGTCCTCGGCATAGGCATCGAGCAGGAACGCCAGCATCATCCGGTCCACGCCCGCCGCCGGCTCGATCACGTAAGGGACGTACCGTTCGTTCGACTCGGCGTCCAGGTAGGACAAATCCTGTCCTGACGCCTTGGCATGGACGCTCAGGTCGTAATCGGTGCGGTTGGCGATGCCCTCAAGTTCGCCCCACTCGCCGCCAGCGAACTCGAACCGGTACTCGATGTCCACGGTCCGCTTGGAGTAGTGCGAGCGCTTCTCCTTCGGGTGCTCGTAGAGCCGCAAGTTCTCCTCAGGAAGCCCGAGGTCCAGGTACCAGGCCATCCTGGCCTGGAGCCAGCGCTCGTGCCACTCATCGTCGGTACCTGGCTTGACGAAGAATTCCATCTCCATCTGCTCGAATTCACGGGTACGGAAGATGAAGTTTCCCGGCGTGATCTCATTCCTGAACGACTTGCCGATCTGGCCGATGCCGAAAGGCACCTTCTTGCGAGAGGTCTGAAGGACATTCTTGAAGTTAATGAAAATGCCCTGGGCCGTTTCCGGACGCAGGTAAGCCAGGCCGCTCTCGTCCTCGGTGGCACCCAGGTACGTGCGGAGCAGGCCGTTGAACATGCGCGGCTCGGTGAACGCGCCCCTGGTGCCGCAGTTCGGGCAGGCCAGGTCCGCGAGGCCGTTCTCTGGCTCCCGGCCGTCGTGCTTTTCCTGATAAGCCTCGATCAGGTGATCGGCGCGGAACCGCTTGTGACAGGACTGGCACTCGGTCAGCGGGTCGACGAACTCGGTGATGTGCCCGCTCGCCTGCCAGACCTCGGGGGCCAGGATCACGCTCGAGTCGATGCCGACGATGTCGTCCCGTTCGGTGACCATCGACTTCCACCACTGGCGCTTGACGTTGTTCTTCATCTCTACGCCGAGCGGACCGTAATCCCAGGAAGCCCGCAGACCGCCGTAAATCTCGCTGCTCGGGTACACGAAACCCCGCCGCTTGGACAGGCTGACTATGGTTTCCATGCGGTCGATGCGACGAGCCATCAAGATTCTCCAGCGCGATTTGAACTGATTTCGACGTAGCCGAGCCAGCCGAGGCAGGTGGCGGTGTTCGCAAGCTTAGCGTTGATCCGCTGGTGTCCAGGCGAACACCGCACTGGCGCCGGCGGACTCCGGTCCGCAGGCCGTAGTGCGTGATGCCGCTATCGTGGTCGGTGACCCGACCGTCCGCAACCGGTTAAGGACTCTGTTGCCAAGTTCCCGTCGCCCCCGGCCGCTGCCGCAGGGCCGCACGCTGTTTACTCCAGGCGCGTCACAGTCACGGCAGTCGCTCGAGCATCGCAGCGCCACGTCGCTGCTCTGGCTGCACCAGCTTCCCTCCTGGGTCCTGCCAGTGCTCGCGGTCGCGCTCCTCGTCGCGGGCTTCGCGATCAAGGGCTGGGGCGGCGCGATCGCCTTCTGCGGGCTGGCCGTCGTGCTGGCCTGGCTCGCCGCCATTTCCTGGCCAAGGCTGTCGGCTTCCGGCCGCCTGCTCCGCCTGGTTGTCGTCGGCGCGGTGCTTGCCGGCGGCATCTACTCGGGGTTCGCGCGCTAAGTTGATCTCAGGTTCTTCCGCGGGCTGGGACGCGGTCGGCTGATTCGGGACCGCGCCGCCGTAGCGGCGGTCGCGGCTCGCGTAGATCTCACAGGCCTGCCAGAGATGGCGCCGGTCGAAGTCGGGAAACAGCGTGTCGAGGAACACGAACTCGGCGTAAGCCGACTGCCAGATCAAGAAGTTGGATGTCCGCTGCTCGCCAGATGACCGCACGAACAGGTCCACGTCAGGCATGCCCGGCTCATCGAGGTACCTGGCGAATACCTTCTCGTTGACCTTGTCTGGGCGCAGCTTCCCCGCGGCGACGTCCGCCGCGATCGCGGCTGCCGCATCGGCTATCTCCGCCCGGCCCCCGTAGTTGACGCAAAATTGGAGGGTGAGGATCTTGTTCTCTGAGGTCATCCTCTCGGCGTCCTCAAGCTCGGAAATCACGCTGCGCCAAAGCCGCGGGCGACGGCCGGCCCACCTGATGCGCACTCCCATCTCGTCTAGCTCGTCCCTGCGGCGGCGGATGACGTCGCGGTTGAAGCCCATCAGGAACCTGACCTCGTCAGGTGACCGGCGCCAGTTCTCCGTCGAGAACGCGTAAGCGGACAGGTAGGGAATTCCTAGCTCGATCGCTCCCATGATGACATCGAACAGCGAGTACTCGCCGGCCTTATGACCCTCGGTGCGGGGCAGGCCGCGCTGCTTGGCCCAGCGGCCATTGCCGTCCATGACCAGCGCGACGTGCCTGGGGACCAGGTCGGCTGGAATGTCAGGTGGCCTGACGCCCGACTGGTGCGGATAGGGCGGCTTGATCGCCTTGTCAGGCCCGCCGCCTCTCATGCGTGCTCCACGTGACGCAATGACCTGAGCGAGTGCTCGAGGTGCCACTGCACATAGGCGGCCACCAAGCCGCTGCACTCCACTTGATAGCGCCGCTCGCTCGCGTCCGCCAAGCCCCACTCTCCTCGCAGCAGCGCGGTCATCAGCTCGATCGTGCCGACGGCCGCCGAGGCCGAGCCCGGCGCGTGGCAGTTGCGGCACACCAGTCCGCCCGCCGCGACGCCGAAAGTGCGCCGCCCGGCAGCCGATGCCTCTTGCGGCGTCCTCGTGCCGCAGATCGCGCATTCTTCTAGAGCCGGAGCGTACCCGGCCACGGCGAGTGACCTGAGCAGGTAAGCATCAAGCACCAGGCGCGGTACGTGCTCACCGTCGACCAGCGTGCGGAGCCCGCCGACGAGGAGCAGGAACTGGCGGAGGGCAGGCTCCTTCTCGACGCTCGTGAACCGCTCGGCGGTCTCCAGCATCGCGATCCCTGTCGTATAACGGGCGTAGTCGCCGGTCAGCGGCTCACCATAGCTACGCAGCGACTCGGCCTGGGTGATCACGTCGAGGGAGCGTCCGGTATAAAGCATCAGGTCCACGTGCGTGAACGGCTCGACCCGCGCACCGAACCTGGACCTGATGCGGCGCACGCCCTTGGCCACCGCCCTGATCCGGCCGTTCTTCCTGGTCAGCACCGTCACGATCCGGTCAGCTTCACCCAGCTTCTGAGTGCGCAGCACGACTCCGTCGTCACGGTAGAGACTCACGCCACCCATTCTCGCCCATCGCGGTCGCGGGCAGCAGCGCCTAGCCCGCCTGTGCCGCATCCTCGGTGAGCAAGATCACGTCATGGGCCTGGGCCTGGCTGAGCCCGAGGTAGCGCGCGACGGTGCCGACGACCTCACGCTCGGCGTCGCTGAGCGGTCCGTCAGCAAGGCCTACCTGCACTACCCGGCCGAGGAACCACTCGCTCGCGTGCAGCTCGAGCTGGATGGCTACGGTCTCGATCGCGGTCCTCAAGCCAGGCACCGGCCCGCAGGCGACGAGCGACTCTGCCGACGGGGACGACCCCGTGCACTCAAGCCCGAGCACCAGGTCTGCATCGCGGTACTGAGGCGAGCCCGCGTTAATGATCAACTCGACTGCCCGCCGCCTGGCGACGTTGCTTGCGGCGCCGCCGGCCGAAAGCATCGCGAGCGACGCCGCCGTCGTCGCGGCGAGCAGGGCCGCCTGCATGTGCTCGATCGTCGGCACGGCGAGCAACTCGATCCGGTAACAAGTACGGCAGATGGTGCAGCGAAGGTGCTCTCCTGTCCGCTCAAGCGGGAAGACGGGCAACGCGAGCAGGTGCGCCCACCGCCGGCCCGCGCGGTGCCGGTAAGGCCGGTCGCCGCCGCACCTCTCGCAGTGGAATATTCCGGTCGCGAGCGTGCGATAGTGCATACGGGATCCGACGATTACCAGCATTGCATTCCCTTCACCCCGCCCGTGCCGGCGAGCCGACCGCCCCTGGTTACCCAGGGCCAACCCGCAGGCAAGACCGCAGGCCAGAGCCCGATCATCACATGACCAGGCAGGCAAGGCGTCGTTTTCGCAGAAATTCAAGGCGCGGCAGAGATTCTCCGGAGATCGAATTTTGCGGTCCGCCTGAATTCTCCTGTAACAGTATTTACTCGTCAGTCGTAGAATCCGAGCCTACGCAACTGCCTCGGGTCGCGCTGCCAGTCCTTGGCCACCTTGATCCGCAAGTCAAGGTAAACCCGGCTGCCAAGCAAGGCCTCGATCTGCCGCCTGGCCGTAGACCCGACCTCACGTAGCCGAGCGCCCTTGGCCCCGATAACGATCGCCTTCTGGCTGTCGCGCTCCACGTACATGATCGCGTGCACATCGATCAGATCGCGGTCTTCCCTTGGCCTCATCTCTTCGACCACGACCGCGATCGAGTGCGGCAGTTCGTCCTTGACGCCTTCGAGTATCGCCTCCCTGATCAGTTCGGCGACCATGAGCTGTTCTGGCTCATCTGTCAGTTCCCCATCGGGATAAAGCGGGCGGCCAGCCGGCAGGTGGCTGACCAGCACGTCAGTCAGCACGTCAAGCTGGAAACCGGTGACCGCGGAAACCGGGACGATGTCATCCCAGGCCGCGAGGCCGGCGACGGCGGCGAGTTGCGCGGCGACCTGGTCCTTCGCCGCCTCGTCGGTCTTGGTGACGATCGCGACGACAGGCGTCTTGCTGTGAGCCTGGCCGGACAACTCGGCGGCCAGATACTTGTCGCCAGGGCCGATCTTCTCGGCCGCCGGCACGCAGAAGCCGATCACATCGACCTCAGAAAGCGTCGAGCGCACCAGGCTGTCCAGCCGCTCGCCAAGCAGGGTCCTGGGACGGTGCAGGCCAGGGGTGTCGATGATGGTCAGTTCGGCGTCAGGCCGGCGGACGATCCCCCTGATCACACGACGGGTCGTCTGCGGGCGGCTGCTCGTGATCGCGATCTTCGTGCCGACAAGTGCGTTCATCAGAGTCGACTTGCCGACATTTGGCCGGCCAGCGAAGCAGGCGAATCCGGCGACGAACCGGGGTTCGCCGCGGCCTGCGGGGCTAGGTGCTGGTGTCGCGTCCGCTCTGGAGTCCGGCATGTGCCTAGCCCGGCTTGATGACCTGGCGCACGGCTCCGTCTGAGCCGGCGTGGATGATCGGCGCCTCAGGGCCGAGGTCACGCACTGCCGCCTCGTCGTCCTTCGCCGGACCAGGTGCGTCGCTCACCAGCGCGGCGGCTTCAAGCGACGCGGCGCCGCTCGACACGGCCATGGCGACGGCCAGGGCCAGGGCCGATAGCTGTAGCGAGGGAAGCGCGACCGCGGCCGCCGCATAGGTGCGTCCGGTCTCGTCCCTCACTGCCGCGCCCTCGGCCGACCCGACCCTTGCCCGCGCGGACCTGGCCAGGGTAACGATCTTCTGATCTTCCGGCCCAAGCTGATCTTCCGGCCCAATCTGACCCTCATCCACGAGCCAGAGCTTACTGCGGCCAGCGCGGACTCCACGAAGCGAAGCTTCCCGCGCTGGGCAGGCGCCGGGATTCGGGCATTCCGCCAGGGCCTACAGCATCGCTGGCTTTCTGTTGTCGTGCGCGAGTCGGGGCCAGGGACATCGGTGGCTTCCCGATGCTGTACCTGTAGCATCGCGAAGCCAACGTTGTTGTTCGCCGCGAGCCGACAACGACATCGGTGGCTTCCCGATGCTGTTCCCGGAGCGCCGCAGGCGGCGGAATTGCCTTTAGGGACCGCGGTTGTCGAACTCCCTGGCTTTGTCTGCTAGTTCGGCAGAAGGGGTGCCGGGAAGGTCGTCGGCGGCCCAGGCCCACTGGTCGGTGCTGGCGTCTTCGTCGCGCACGCTCTCGCCGCCAGACCCGGTGCCAGACCCGGCGTCGGCCCTGGCCGCAGCGCCGCGTTCCTCGCTCGCTCCGGCCGGCCCGCCAGCCTCGCCAGCCTCGCCAGCCTCGCCGGTCTCGCCTGTCCCGTCGCCGGAACTGCGGGCCGACCCACCTGAGCGCACTCGCTCAACGGTGACCGTGCTGATGCGGTTGCGGCGGCCGGCCAGGCTTTCCGCGGTCAGCTTCAGGCCGGCCACGGTGGCAGTCGAGCCGGCGATCGGCACCCGGCCGAGGCGCTGGGCAAGCAGGCCACCGACGGTCTCGACGTCTTCCGCCTCGATCCTCACGCCGAACAATTCCGCGAGTTCGTCGACGGACAATCGGGCCGTTACCCTGGCCCGCCCGTGCCCCAGCCACTCGACAGGCGGTCGTTCCCTGTCGTACTCATCTGCGATCTCGCCGACGATCTCCTCGAGAATGTCCTCGATTGTCGCCAGGCCGGCGGTCCCGCCGTATTCGTCGATCACGATCGCCACGTGGGTGCGCCTGGCCTGCATCTCGCGCAGCAGGTCATCGACGGGCTTGCTGTCAGGTACGAAGGTCGCCGGCCGCATCACCGAGCTGACCTGAGCCGTCCCCAGCCCGCCCGCATCGTCGTACGTCCTGGTCACGATGTCCTTGAGATACGCGATCCCGATGACGTCGTCGAGGTTCTCGCCGACCACGGGGATGCGGGAGAACCCGCTGCGCAGCGCCAGCGAAAGCGCCTGGCGCAGTGTCTTTCCGCCCTCGACGAAGATCATGTCCGTGCGCGGCACCATGACCTCGCGCACGATCGTGTCACCAAGCTCGAAAACGGAATGGATCATCGCGCGTTCGCCAGGCTCGATCACCCGGCGGCGTTCCAGCAGGTCAACGAGACCACGCAGATCCTCTTCCTCGCCAGATGGGCCGCTTGGCTGCCTTCCGCCCCGGCCGAGCACCCGGCCGGTCGCGAGCAGCAGCGCTGGCAGCGGGCCGAGCACTCGCACGATCGGCTGCATCACCGACGCCGCACGGTCAGCGATCCCTGCCGCGTACTCGCGCCCCAGTGTCCTCGGCACGATGCCGGCGACGACGTAGACTGCCGCGGTCATGACCAGCCCGGCATAGAAGAACCCGCGCCACGGCGGCGCGAACCAGTGCACGAAAGCGAACGCCACGAACAACGTCGCGGTGATCTCGGCCGCGACCCGCGTCAGCAGTAGCACCGCGATGTACTTGGGTACCTCGGCCAGTACCGCCTGAAGGGGAGGCGATGGCTCCGCAGCGGAGCTGGCCAGCTCCTTGGCCCCGGCCCTGGATACCCGGAGCAGTGCGGTATCTGCGCTCGCGCACAGTCCGGCGAACAGCACGAGCGCGACGGCAGCGACGACCAGCCAGCCCACGCGCGCCCCTACCCCGACGCGGCCTGATCGCCGTGATCGCCGGCCTCGGCTGGATCGCCAGCGCCGGCCACCGCCCGGTCAGCCCGCCACGACGTCAGCAGCCGGTCCTGCAGGCCGAACATCGTGGCGTGCTCGGCCGCGTCCGCGTGGTCATATCCGAGCAGGTGCAAGATCCCGTGCGTGCAAAGCAGGT
>DATJLT010000179.1:0-36911 GCA_035509195.1 Streptosporangiaceae bacterium
GTTGGCCGGGCTGCGCGGGCCGGCGGGGGCATGGTGCCGGGTCGGCGGGGGCATGGTGCCGGGTCGGCGGGGGCATGGTGCCGGGGGCGGGGCGGCGCGCTGCCGGGGCTTGGGTGCCGGAGGTGGGTAGCATCGGTGGCCCCGCGTTGCTGCTGGCGGGGCGGGCCTGACCACATCGGTGGCCATCTGATGCTGTCCGGGTGACGTCGCTGGGACATTATTGCTGTTGCCGGAGCGGGGCGGGCAGCATCGGTGGCCATCTGATGCTGCTGGCGGCAACCGGCCACCGGCCTATGGCGCAAGAACAACTGCGCAGGACAACTGCAAAGATAAGCCCATGGAGTCAGCGCCCCCGAAGGACGTCAGCGTGGTGGTCGCCGCTGACTACGTGGCCACGGTTGAGATTCACCGGCCGCCTGACAATTTCTTCGACGCCGGGCTGATCGCGGACCTGGCCGATGCCTACGCCGCCGCTGGCGAACAAGGCGCCCGCGCGATCGTGCTCTGCTCGGAAGGCAAGAACTTCTGCGCGGGCGCCGACTTCACCGGCCGGTCAAGAGCGCGCAACATCACGGGCGGCCCGCATGAGCTCTACGAGCAGGCAATGAGGCTGTTCGAGGCCAGCCTTCCGGTCATCGCGGCAGTACAGGGGGCCGCGGTCGGCGGCGGGCTCGGCCTCGCCTGCTCGGCCGACTTCCGCGTGGCAGGCCCTGGCGCCAGATTCTCAGCCAACTTCGCCCGCATCGGCCTCCACCAGGGTTTCGCCCTCACCGCGACTCTTCCCGCGATCCTCGGCCAGCAGCACGCCTGGAACCTCCTTTACACCGGCCGCCGCGTCAGCGCGGAAGAGGCCGCGAGCATTGGCCTGGCCGACTACCTGGCCGATGACCCCAGAGCACGAGCACGCGAACTAGCGGCCGAGATCGCCGGGGCAGGCCCGCTCGCGGTCAGGGCGATCAGGGCCACGATGCGCGACGGCCTCGCCGCCAGGGCCAGGGATGCCATGCGGCGCGAGGCCGCAGAGCAGGGCAAGCTCTGGGCAACGGCCGACTTCGCCGAGGGCGTCCGCGCCTTCGCCGAGCGGCGAACGCCGAACTTCGAAGGCCGGTAAAGCCATGGATGCCGATGAGGTCAGAACGGAAGTCAGGCGCTGGACAGGGGAAAACTGGAATCCGGAGCTCAGCCTCAGGGAATGGCGAGAAAGGCTGGCCGCCAGCGGCTGGGCGTGCCCGGCGTGGCCGCCGGCCCTCTGCGGACGGGGCCTGCCAGGCGACCTGGCCGCCGTGGCGACGAGCGAACTCGCCGGACTGCCAGGGCTGCCCGAGGGCATCGGCATGGGCCTGGCCGCCCCGGTGCTGCTCGAGCACGGCAGCGAGGAACTGAAGCGAAGGTTCATCAGGCCGACCGTGACCGGTGAGTTCACCTGGGTTCAGCTTTTCAGCGAGCCGGGCGCCGGGTCCGACCTGGCAGGGCTCACCACTAAGGCGACAGCCGATGGTGAATATTGGCAGATAACTGGTCAGAAAGTATGGTCAACCGGGGCAGCGACGGCCGATTACGGGCTGCTGCTCGCCCGGACGGACTGGGACTTGCCCAAGCACCGCGGCATTACAGCCTTCGTCCTCCCGATGCACCAGGACGGCATCGAAGTCCGGCCACTCCGCCAGATGAACGGCCACAGTTCCTTCAACGAAGTCTTCATCGACGGCGCGCGGACGCGAGACGTGATCGGGGAGGCTGGCGGGGGCTGGGCGGTGGCGCTCACGATCCTCGCGCACGAGCGCCGGCTCGCCGTCTTCAAGTCGGCGCCGCCCAGGGCAGAGGGCAGAGCGTGGCGAGAGGCGATCGCCGAACGGACGGCGGCGGCCGAGCCGCACAAATGGTATCCGCAGCGCGCCGGGCGCCCTGAGCTTGTCATCCCGCAGGCACAGGCCGCGGGCAAGGCCGATGACCAGGTGGTCAGGCAGGAAATCGCCCGTCTCACCGAGGCCGCGATGTCGGCCAGGTTCACCGCGCAGCGCGCGGCCGCGGCAAGGGCCGCCGGCGGACGTCCTGGCCCTGAAGGCTCGATCGGCAAGCTCGCAAGCAGCGACATCGCACGTCAGGCCGCGCGGGTGCACGGTGAGATCGCGGGAGCGAGCGGCATGCTGGCCGGCCCGCAGGCGCCACTGGCCGGCGTGATCGCGGAGATCCTCGTCTCGGTCCCAGGCATCTCGATCGCAGGGGGCACGGACGAGATCCAGCACACGATCATCGGCGAGCGGATACTCGGCTTGCCTCGTGAGCCTGACCTCAGCCGCGACCTCCCATTCCGCGACGTACCGAGGGGAACCAATGCCGTACCTGACCAGACCTGACGGCGTCCGCCTGTACTACGAGGTCACCGGCTCAGGTGACGGCGTGCCGCTGATACTGACGCACGGCTTCGGGAGTTCGTCGCGGATGTGGGCGGGCAATGCCGGAGCATTCGCCGCCAGCCGGCGTGTCATCACCTGGGACCTGCGCGGGCACGGCCGTTCTGCTGCACCAGAGGACCAGGGGCTGTACACGGCTGAGGCGAGCGTGGCCGACCTGGCGGCGTTGCTCGATGAGGCCGGCGCTGAGCGGGCTGTTGTGGGCGGGCTGTCTCTCGGCGGTTATCTTTCGCTGCGGTTCTGCGCGGCCTACCCTGACCGGGTCGCCGCCCTCATCTTGTGCGACACCGGCCCCGGTTACCGCAACGAACAGGCCAGAGCCGAATGGAACGCCCGCGCGCTCGCGCAGGCCGACCGCATCGACCGCAAGGGCGCTGCCGCACTCGGCAGTGACGGGCCCCATCATGACTCGCCAGCCGGCGTCGCCCGCGCGGCCCGTGGCATCCTCACCCAGCACGACGGAACGGTCATCGAGTCGCTCTCCTCCATCACGGTTCCCGCGCTCGTCGTCGTCGGCTCGCGCGACACGCCGTTCCTGGGCGCCGCCAGTTACCTGGCCGCGAAGATCCCAGGCGCGAAACACGTACTCATCGACGGCGCAGGCCACATGTCCAACCTCGACGCCCCTTCCGAGTTCAACGGCGAGGTACTCGCCTTCCTTGCCGGTCTTTAACTTCACAAGCACGATCCGCCAGCAAACACCGGAGCGGCGGTCGCCCCGACGCGCCTGCGCGCGGTCGCCCGCGCGTCTACATGTGGCCCAAATCCGGCAAAACTGGCTTTCCGCCAGATCGAACAGCAACAACGGGTCACCGTTGTCGTTCGTCTCGGGGCGGCAATGACAACGGTGGCTCCGCGATGCTACAGGGACCGCAACGGGAAGCCATCGTTGTCGTTGCGCCTCGGGCAGGTAACGACAACAAGTGGCCAGCGATGCTGTCCGGGCGGGCGGCGCATCGGTCACCGGCGCTGGCGACTGGCCCGCCAGCATAGGGAGCGGATCGGGACCTCTATCTCACTGGCGCCGGGGAACCTGGCGTCAAGTTCGGAGCGGACGCGCGCGAGCGTGAGGGCCTTGTCCTCGTCGCTGGCGGTAATGACCCGGCTGTACGTGCCGATCATTTCCACCACGTCATCGGGCTTCATGATCCGTGAATATGTGAACGATGCCGTCTCGATATTGATGAATGGGCTTCCTTCGGGAAGCGTGACTTCGCGGTTGCGGAGCGGCCTGGGCGCGCTGGCTGCCCGCACGTCGGCTCGCGCGGCATCCCGAAGGCTGTCGAGTTCGCGGATCCAGCCGAAGTGCCGGTCGCGGCTGGTCCAGATCAGCCCGAACCGGCCGCCGTCGCGCAGCACCCGCGCGATCTCAGGGACCGCGCGGACCGGGTCCATCCAGTGCCAGGCCGAGGAGAGGAAGACCCCGTCTGCGCAATCATCCCGGACGGGGATGGCTTCGCCGAGTCCGCTTACGACCTCAATTCCAGGCGATGCGGACCGCAGAACCGCCGCCATCCGCCCGTCAGGTTCCTCGGCAAGCACGCGCCCCGACCGCCGCGCTAGTGCCCTGGTCAGCTTGCCGGTCCCGGCCGCGACGTCGATAAGCAACTCGCGGCGTTCGGGCAGCAGCCACTCTACCGCCGCAGGGGCGGGGTCGGGCCTCAGCCGGTCGTAGTCGTCAGCAACCGCACCAAACGACATCGCACGCATAACGCAACGTTAACCCAGCCGATCGGCGTGCCGCCGTGTGCATGCCGCCGGGGTGCGTGCCGGACGGGGCGCCCGGCCCGCCGCCGGTCTCAGTACAGGACGCCCGACTCTTCCAGGGCCGCGATCTCGGCGTCGGTCAGCCCGGCCTCTGCCAGGACCTCGCGGTTGTGCTCGCCGGGGAGCGGTGCGGGCCGCCGGAGGGTCGCCGGGGTCGCAGAGAAGCGGGCAGGCGAAGGGATGTGCTTATACGTGCCCGACGGGTGCTCGGCGTCAGGCAGGGCGGCGATGACCTCGTCGAGGCTGGCGGCTGGCGCCGCGGGGATCCCGTTCTCCGCGCAGAACGCCAGCCAGTACCCCGTAGTCTTCCCGGCCATCACCCGGCCGAGCGTCTCGTACCCGAAGCCTGGCTCGCGCCACAGGCCGCGGTTGGTGAGCCGCGGATCCCCGGTCAGGTCGTCGAGCCCGGCCTCCCGCACCAGCGCCACCCAGTGCTCGTCGCGGTGGGGCTGGACGGCGATCCAGCCGTCGGACGTACGCACCGGACCGCGCAGCGGAGTCAGGATGCGCGGGTACCCGGGCGGCCCGCCGCCCCAGATCGCCGCGCCGCCGTGCTCGGCCAGCAGGAACGCGCGCAGCGCGTCTGTCATCGGCACCTCGACGAACTGGCCCTCGCCCGTGCGCTCCCTGTGGAACAGGGCAGCCAGGATCGCATAGGCGACGACCAGGCCAGAGACCTTGTCGGCGAGCAGCGTCGGCATGAGCCCAGGTGCATGCCCGGCGCGCTCGAGCACGTCGTGGACGCCGGTCGCAGCCTGGATCACGTCGTCGAAGGCCGGAGCGTTGGCCTGCTCGCTGTCGGAGGGGAACCCGTTGGCCTGGCAGTACACGATGTCAGGCCGCACGGCGGCGATGTCTGCGTAGCCAAGTTCGAGCCTGGCAAGCGAGGCAGGCCGCAGGTTAGTGACGAAGACGTCCGAGCTCGCGGCGATCCGCAGCAGTGCCAGCCGGCCAGGCGGCAGAGAGACGTCAAGCCGGATATTGCGCTTGTTCCGCAGCAAGTTGAGCGACGGCCCTGACAGGCCGCGCACCGGGCCGCGCGTCATCGTGCGGTTGATGTCGCCCTCGCGGTTCTCCACGGTCACCACGTCGGCGCCGAGGTCGCCGAGTATCTGCGTTGCGAGCGGCCCCATCACGACCGCCGTCAGGTCGAGCACGCGCACCCCGCTAAGCGGACCAGCATCCAAGATCGGGAGCCTCCTCGCAGAGCCCGGCAGCCTTACCAGTAGGTTAGTGCGGACGGAGGGGACATCTATGACCAGTGGGGACAGCGTCATCAGGCACGCCGGGCCGCGCCTTTGGAACCCGTTCGCCAACATGGCGACGCTGGCAGGGAACGCGATCAATATCACCGGCGGTACCGGGTCGACGGTCGTCGACGATCAGGGGCGCGAGTACCTCGACGCGATCGCGAGCCTCTGGTACTGCAACGTCGGCTACGGCCGCGCCGAACTGGCCGAGGCCGCGGCGGCGCAGATGCGCGAGCTTGCCGCGTTCCAGACCTTCGAGTTCTACACCAACCCCGCAGCCGAGGCACTCTGCCGCCGGGTCTCAGCACTCGCACCGCTCGCTGAGGCGAAGGTGTTCCTCACGCCGGGCGGCGGCTCGGACGCGGTCGACACGGCTGGCAAGCTGGCGCGAGCCTACTGGCGGGCGGTCGGCGAGCCTGACCGGCAGATCATCATCTCCCGGTCCCACGCCTACCACGGCATGAACGCCTACGGCACCTCGCTCGGCGGTATTCCCTTGCTGACCGAGGCCTTCGCGCCGCTGGTCGGACAGGTGGAACAGGTGCCATGGGACGACGCGCCCGCGCTAGAGAAGACGATCGAACTGCTCGGCGACAGCAAGGTCGCCGCGTTCTTCTGCGAGCCGGTGATCGGAGCGGGCGGTGTCTACCCGCCACCGCCTGGTTACCTCGCCGAGGTCAGGGAGATTTGCCGGCGCCACGGCGTGCTCTTCGTTGCCGACGAGGTGATCACCGGGTTCGGCCGTACCGGTCAGTGGTTCGCTAGCGGGCGCTTCGACCTCGACCCGGACCTGATCACTACGGCCAAGGGCCTCAGCTCCGGCTACCTGCCGATCGGCGCCGTGATCTGCTCGCCGCGGGTCGCCGAGCCGTTCTGGCAGGAGGGCTCTGGCCAGGTGTTCAGGCACGGCTACACCTACTCCGGTCACCCGAC
Source organism: Streptosporangiaceae bacterium (assembly GCA_035509195.1). Lineage (GTDB taxonomy): Bacteria > Actinomycetota > Actinomycetes > Streptosporangiales > Streptosporangiaceae > Chersky-822. Next base: position 6,365 of record DATJLT010000179.1, read on the forward strand.
GGCGGCGGCCGTGGCCCTCGCCAACCTTGACCTCATTGAACGCGAACAGCTCATCTCGAGGGTCGCGGCCATGGAGCCGGTGCTCACCGAGATCATGGCGCCGCTGGCTGATCACCCGCTGGTCGGCGCCGTGCGGTCGGGCGTCGGGCTGCTCGCGGCCGTCGAGATCGCCGAGGACGCGAGGCTCGCGGATCCGGCGATCGGAGCGCGCCTGGTACTGGCGGCCCGTGAGCGGGGCGTGATTACCCGCCTGCTGCGCGGTGTCGCACTCCAGATCTCCCCGCCGTTCGTGATCACCGAGGACGAGCTGGCCAGGATCGCGACTGTGTTCCGCGCCGCCTTCGATTCTGTTGCCCGCTAGCCACGCAGCCCGCTAGCCCGACTTCGTGATCTTGGCCCCGGCCGGGAGCCTGAACAGAGACCCCGACGGCGTTGCCTTGTAGCCGGTGATCTCGAAGCTGGTCGACTCGCCTGGAACCTTGACGTAGCCGAGGATGTCCTGCGCGGTCGTGCAGATCGTGCTGAGGCCCTTGATGCCCTTGGCGCGGAAGTCCACGCACTTCATCGCGAAGCCATTGACCGTCATGCTCGACGTGGTTACCTTGTCGCCCGCGATGCCCGCCGCGATCGAGAACGTCTGCAGGAACGTGATCCAGTGCGATGGGGTGTAGAAGTCGGCAAGCTGGTTCTGTGCCAGCGCCTCGACCTTGCTGAGCTTCTGGCAGGACCAGCCGGCCTCGGCCGAAGCCCTGCTGCACGCGTACTCGCCCTTGGCGTTGCTGATCAGGTTGAGGTCACTGGTGCCGCTTGAATCCCCGGCCGCGGCCTGGACGAACGCCACGTCCTTGGGAGGCCGCACTGCATAGGTGACCGTCGTCGGCGAGCCGCCGACGGTGGAATAGGTCGCCTCGAAGGCGCTCGCCTGACCTGATCGCAGACCCGCTGTAAAGGTCTTGATGACGCTCCTGTTGCCGTTCACGATGTGCCTGACCTTGTTGATCGTGTGCACGACCGCGCAACCGCCGACCGGGGCGGCAGCGAGCGCAGCCGTCGCCAGCGCGGCCGCCATCCGGCTACGGACTGGAGACATGACCTGCCTTTCCCGAACCCTTCGCTGCCCTTGCGAGGATAAGGGCGCAGGCGCGCCATCCGAGCAGGAACAGCCCAAGGAAGGCCAGAGCCACGCCGATGAAGGCGGGCACTGTGCCCTGCCCGGCGATCACTCGCAACGTCATGCCGACGGCGACGGTGCTGAGCCAGACCACGACACCGGTCGGCCACAGGGCAGCCGGGCGGCGCCAGGCCCGCACGGCGATCTCGCCGGCGGCGAGCCCGGAAAGAAACGGCCAGGCGGTGCTGACCAGGCCGGGAAATCCGCCAGCAGCGTGATGACTAGACCGCCCGATAATGACGAACGCCAGCACCATAGCGATGTCACTGATCAGGCCGAGGAATCCGCGCATGCGCACAGGCTAGCGGGGGCGCAGGAGCTTCCGAGCCGGTCGGGGGCCGAGCCGATGATCTTGCTTTGGGAATCTGTAGGCAATCTTCAGGAAGCCTTCAGGCCAGCGGTACATCATCTGATCGGGCTCAGCCGGGCTCACTCGTTCACTTGAGCCGTCCGCCGCGGCCTCACGCTAGCGGCAGTGTCGGCGGTGCGGTTATTCGCTATCCATATGGCGGCTCAATCACTAGGAGTATTGCCGATGTTCTTTACCTATCTGCAGCGCGAATTGCGGCGCAGAGCGAGGCAGGCGATTTTCATCGCGCTTGGACTCGCGCTTGGCGTCGGACTCGTCATCACCGTAACGGCCGCCTCTTCAGGAGTGAAGAACGCGCAGGCCGACGTGCTGCATTCGCTTTACGGCGTCGGCACGGACATCACCGTGACCCAGGCGCCGACGGCCGGCTCTGGCGCGCCTGGCAGGTTCGGGTTCGGCTTCGCCGGCGGTGGCAGCACTGGGACCAGGCCAAAAGCCGGTACGAAAATCAGCGTGAACCGCTTGTCAGCGTTCGAGTACGGGCCGATCAGCGCCACGTCTGTGACGTCTATCAGCAAGCTGAAGAACGTCGCAGCGGCAACGGGCGCACTGACGCTGAACGACAGCAAGGTCTCGCTGACGATCGGGAGCTCCTCAGGCAACAACGGTGGCGGGTTCGGCGGCAGCGGCGGGTTCAGGGGTCATGGCAACGGCGGGTTCAGCAACTTCACGGTCTCGGGAGTCGACTTGTCGACCGGCGCTCTCGGCCCGCTGTCGTCGGCCAAGCTCGCTGGGGGCCGGACGTTCACGACGTCAGACACCACATCTAACGTCGCGGTCGTGGACTCGGACTACGCGAAGTCGAACAAGATCAAGGTCGGCTCGACGATCGCGATCGGCAACTCCAAGGCCAAGAGCACCAACTTCACCGTCGTCGGCCTGGTAAGCACGCCGTCTGGCACCGGCTCAGATGTCTACATCCCGCTCGCCAGGGCACAGTCGCTGGCCGCGATGAGCGGCAAGGTCAACACGATCTACATCGCGGCGACCAGCTCCACGCAGATCAGCAGCGTCCAGAAGGAAATCAAGTCGATGCTGCCCAAGGCCACTGTCACGACCGCTAACTCTCTCGCCAGCGAGGTGACCGGCTCTCTGTCAAGCGCGGCGAGCCTGGCGAACTCGCTCGGCAAGTGGCTGGCGATCGCCGTGCTCGTGGCCGCGTTCGCGCTCGCGGTGCTGCTGACCATGTCGGCTGTCGCCAGGCGGGTACGTGAGTTCGGCACGCTGAAGGCGCTCGGCTGGCACAGCCGCAGGATCGTCGGTCAGGTCATGGGCGAAGCGCTCGTCATCGGCATCGTCGGCGGAGTCGTCGGCGTGGGGCTCGGCTACCTTGGCTCGGCGCTGGTCGGCGCGTTTACCTCACCGCTCACCGCCTCGCTCGGGCAGACGACGGGCGGTACCGGCACGCCTGGCGGCAGCCGGGTGTTCAACCCTGGCGGCGGCACCGGCGGCGCCGGCGGCGCCGGCGGCTTCCCAGGAGGTGGGAGCGGCTTCCCCGGCGGGGGAACGCGGCCAGGCGGGGGGTTCTTCAACCGGCTGGCCGGCAGCAACCCGTCGCTCACTGTCCATCTCACCGCACCAGTCACCGCAGAGATCATCGGCGCGGCCGTGCTGCTCGCGATACTTGGCGGGCTGATCGCTGGCGGGTTCGGAAGCTGGCGGGCCGCGCAACTCCGTCCGGCGGCCGCGCTGTCGCGAGTGGCATAAAGGGGACGATATGTACAAGCTCACCGATGTCAAGAAGATCTATCACAACGGCCGTCAGGAGATCGGCGCGCTGCAGGGCGTGGACCTGACGATCACGGACGGCGAATGGCTGGCCATCCAGGGTCCGACCGGGCACGGCAAGACCACGCTCCTCCAGATGCTCGGCGGCCTTGACCGGCCGACGTCAGGCTCGGTCGAATTCGACGGCCAGGACCTGGCCGAGCTGCGGGAAACGCAAGTTTGCGACATCAGGGCGAAGTCGTTCGGCTTCATCTTCCAGACCTTCAACCTGATCCCGACGCTCAACGCGCAGGAGAACGTCGAGGCGGCGCTGGTACCGCTTGGTATCGGCACGGTCGAGCGGCGCGCCCGCGCGGCGTCGGCACTCGCCGATGTCGGTCTCGCCGAGCGGGCCAAGCACCTGCCTTCCCAGCTTTCCGGCGGCCAGCAGCAGCGAGTGGCAATCGCCCGCGCCCTGGTCAAAGAGCCGACCGTGCTGCTCGCCGACGAGCCGACAGGCAACCTTGACGAGGAGACCAGGGACGACATCATCGGCCTGCTCGAGAAACTGTGGCAGGGCAACCGCCTGACCCTCGTCCTGGTCACCCACGACACCCCCGTCGCCCGCCGCGCCCAGCGCATCGCCGTCATGCGCAACGGCAGGCTGTCGATCAAGCAAGACACCCGCCCGGCACCAGCCGCCAACTAGGCGGCTGGTGCCGGTGGTGCTGGTTTCCCCGGCACCAGCCGCCAGTTAGGCGGCTGCCGGCGACCCCCATTCTGGGTGCGCGGCGGTCACCCCCCGCCGCGCATCCGGCCGCGCGGACCGGCCAGCAGCATCAGATATCCAGCGATGCTGTAGGCCCGGCCCCGGCTACAGCAGCAAAGTCCCAGCGATGTCACCCACACAGCATCAAGTAGTCACCGTTGTCACCGGATTCGCCCGGCCAGCAGCAACGCAAAGCCACCGATGCTGACCGCCCCTGGCACGATGCTCCTCGCCGCCCCGGGTGCTGTTTCCCCGCCTGCCTGGGTGCTGTTTCCCTCCCCACCCTGGTTCGCCCGCGCGGGCGCCCCGCCCCGCCGCGCGAGCCCGGCCTTCACCACAAGCGGTTGTGGCCCTCACGCCGTGCCGACGTTGGGCCTCCGCAACCCAGGCCGGGCCGGCCGGTGCTGGTTTCGATGATCACGAGAGGTTGGTTGTGGCGCCGCGCCGACCAACACCAAACCGGGGTTTGATGGGGTAAGCCCGTCCGGCCCGCCCCAATGCCGGGCCGCCGTCGGCGGCTGGGCTTCGGGAAGCGGGCGGGGAGGGTTCGTCAGGGAACTGGGAGCTTGAAGACAGTCATCGCGTTGCCGCCGAGGGCTGCGGAAACCTGGTCGGGGGAGCAGCCCGCAGATTCCAGAGTCGCGGCGAGCGTACGGGCGTTGGCCGAGACGCTAGGCACTCCTGGCCAGTCCGTTCCGAAGATCATCTTGTCCGCGAGCCGCTTCAGCGATGACCCGTAGTAGTCCGCCAGCCGCTGTGGTGGCAGCCCGGAAACCTCAAGCCAGACGTTCGGCTTCATGAGCGCGAGAAACGCCGCCGGCTGATACCACCAGCCTCTTCCCCCGTGCGCGAGTACAACGACCAGATCGGGGAAGTCGCGGAATACTGGGTCGAGCAGTGCCGGGTCAGCGAAGGCATTCACAGAGCCGGAGAACGTGGAACTGCCGCAATGCACAATCACCGGCAACTGGTGCTGCTCGGCCCAGGCATAAGCGGGATACAGCATCCGGTCGCTTGCCTCGAAACCGCCGTGGACCGGATGAATCTTGACCGCGACGGCACCGAGCCCGGCCTGCCGAGCCAGTTCCCTGGCGGGCGGGTAGTGCAGGTGCGGGTTGATGCACGCTACCGGGTGAAAGCGCGCGGGGTTCCGCTCGACAAGCGGCAGCACGTCCTCGACCGGCTGGATGCCCGTCACCTTCGGGCTGTACTCGGAAAACAGGAGCACGTGGTCCACGCCCTGGTCAGCGAAATGCCGGTCGAGCTCAATCGGCAAAGGCGAACCATCATCAGCAAAAAGGTCACCTAGCGGCGTGCTCGCACCGAACTTGCGTGCCCACGACTGCCAGTCCTTCGACAAGGTCGGCAGTTTCGCGACGTGGACGTGAGCGTCGACGAGCAGCCGGCCGTCAATCATCGTTGCCGATGTTCACGGTAAGCACTCCTGGGTTCCAGTCGGGCAGGCGATCCACCACGGTACCGTCAGGCCCGGTGAGCGCGGCCAGCCCGGGGAAGTCCTCATCCACAGTTGCCCCCGCCTGGCCCGCCTGCGCTATCCACAGCCGCAGCCGCCTGGCGTGCCTGCTGGCGTCGCCGAGGCTACAGTCTTCCCACCAGGAGAACCCGGCCCGCCACGATGCCTCGTCGGTGCGGCGGCCGTACAAGCCAGGGGCGGCAGGGAACAGTACGAGGGTCGCACCCGCGTCCGCGGCGGCATTGAAAGGCGCGTCGTGCCCTGCCTCGGCGCAGATCGCCACGCCGAAGCGAGTGCCGCCGTAGTCGAAGACCGCATTGCCTTCGGCTGGGGTGAACGCGTCCTCACCCTCGCCGAGGTAGCGCTTGCGCTGGATGCCGAGCAATTTGCCCTCGGCGGCCACGATCTGGGTGATGTGCGGCTGTCCGTCAGGCGAGCGCTCGGCTATGCCGAAACAGGCGCACACGCCTGCTTCCCCGGTCGCGGCGATGAGTTGCGTGACCGACGCGTCCTTGAGTCCTGCGAGCCAATTGGAGGAACTGACTGGATCGACATAACCGGTGAGGGACATTTCCGGGAAGAGGATCAGGTCGCCAGGCGCGGCAGCGCGCAGCAGCGTCAGGTGTGAGGCGAGGTTCCCGGCGAGGTCGCCCTTGGCGCAGTTCATGGCGGCTAGCAGGGCACGCATCGGCCCATTATCGCGCCGGGAACCCCTAGAATCAGGTGTCCGGCTGCCAGAAGCAGCCTTCTCCCGCCCGACCCACCCTCAGAGGCACCAACATGCGCTGGTCGCAGCTCCACATCCCTACTCTTCGCGAAGATCCCGCCGACGCGGACGCAGCAAGTCACAGGCTTTTGCTCCGCGCGGGCTTCATCCGGCAGCTCAGCGCCGGGCACTACAGCCTGCTGCCGCTGGCAGTCAAGGTCAGGGCCAAGGTCATCGCGATCATCCGCGAGGAGATGAACAGGATCGGCGCGCAGGAATTCCTGCTGCCGTGCATGCAGCCCGGCCAGATCTGGGAGAAGTCGGGCCGCATCGCAGTCATGGGCGAGGAGATGTTCAAGTTCAAGGACCGGCGTGGCCAGCTCACCGTCCTTGGCATGACCCACGAGGAGATCTTCGCCACGCTGGCGATCGAGTTCGCCTCCTACCGTGAGCTGCCGCAGTTCTGGTATCAGTTCCAGACCAAGTTCAGGGACGAGCCAAGGCCGAAGAGCGGCCTGATCCGGGTTCGCGAGTTCACGATGAAGGACAGTTACAGCTTCGACATCGACGAGGCCGGCCTTGACGTGTCCTTCGACGCGCACCGGCAGGCATACGAGCGGATCTTCGCCCGGCTCGGCATTCCCGCCTTCGGCGTCGAGGCCTCAAACGGCACCATGGGCGGCTCCGACTCGGTCGAGTTCATGTGCCCGTCAGCGGCAGGCGAGGACTGGGTGGCGAGGTGCCCCGACTGCGGTTACGCCGCCAATCTTGAGAAGGCGACCTCCCGGCTTGCGCCGATCGAGGACCAGGCTGCGAGCGCCCTGCCAGCGGAGCCGCTCAGGCTCGACACGCCTGGCGTGCGGACGATCGAGGACCTGGCTACGGCTTATGACCTGGCCGCGGACCGGCAGATCAAGACGCTTGTGCAGGTCATTGACGGCAAGCTGACGCTGGTCCTGCTGCGCGGCGATCACCCGCTCTCCGAGCAGAAGCTCATTGACGCCACAGGCGCGGTCCAGGTCAGGCCCGCGCAGCCGGATGAAATCAAGGAAGCGCTCGGTGCGCTGCCTGGCAGCCTCGGTGCGGTCGGCGTCACTGAGTTTCCTGTCATCGCCGACGAGGCACTGCGTGGCAGGCGCGGGATGGCGACCGGCGCCAACACCGACGACGTGCACTTCACCGGCGTCGATGTCGAACGCGACATTCCGGTGACACAGTGGGCTGACCTGCGGGAGGTCACGGCGGGGGAGCCCTGCCCGCGCTGCGGCACGCCGCTTGAGTTCGTGCAGGCGGTCGAGGTCGGGCATATATTCAAGCTCGGCCGTAAGTTCACTACCGTGCTTGGCGTCACGGTCACCGGGCCAGACGGCGATACGATCATCCCGATCATGGGCAGCTACGGCATCGGCGTCGAGCGCGCGATGGCCGCCGTCGCCGAGGTACATCACGATGACGCCGGCCTCGTCTGGCCGGTAAGCGTCGCGCCCGCCGAGGTCACCGTGATCCAGCTCAACACAAAGGACGCCCAGGTCAAGGCCACCGCCGAGGCTTTGTACACCAGCCTGCTCGACGCCGGGGTCGACGCCATGCTCGATGACCGCGACGTGCGGCCAGGGGTTAAGTACGCCGACGCCGAACTAGTCGGCATCCCGTTCCGCGTCAGCGTCGGTCCTCGCGACCTCGCCGAAGGAGTCGTCGAGATCACCAGCCGAGCCAACGGCGAGAAAGAGCGCGTCCCGGTGACCGAGGCAGTGTCCCGCCTCCGCGCTCTGCTAGCTGGCTAGCCCGTCGATCATGTGCAGGACGACCCAGCGGTCGTCGGGCGGCTCCCTGTCGGGGGCGCCATGCTTGCCGCGTGGCTGTGCCGACAGCGGCGTGACCGCGAGTATCGCGTCCGAACGCGTCAGGCGGCGGTGCTCGCCTGGTCGCCGGTGCCGTCGACCAGGCGCTCGGCGGCGCTGGCGAGACGCTCAAGCCGGCTGTCGAGCGCTGCCCACCGCTTGCCGCTGTCCTGACCGGCTGACCCTGAACACGCCTTGCCCGAGCTACCTGAACTCTTCACGCTGGCCTTCGTGGCTGACATGGCCCCTCCCACCTGACCCCGACCTTGCCCTCACACATAAGAGACGCGCGGGAGGTGACTTAGGACGTAAATCCCGTGTAACGAGATGGCAACTCTTCGCAGCCACTCGATAAGGACTGGGAATTATGTTCCGTATCGGAAGATAATGGCGGTTGAGGTGACTGACGGCTAGAGCCGGGACCACGCTTCGGTGAGTACCGAACGCAGGATCGACTCCATCTCGTCGAAATGCTCTTGGGTGCAGGTCAGCGGCGGCGAGAGCTGGATCACCGGGTCGCCTCGGTCGTCTGCACGGCAGATCAGGCCCGCCTCGAACAGCGCGTGCGACAGGAACCCGCGCAGCAGGCGTTCGGACTCATCGTCGTCGAAGGTCTCGCGCGTGTTCTTGTCCTTGACCATCTCGATGCCGTAGAAGTACCCGTCGCCGCGGATGTCGCCCACGATCGGCAGGTCGTTCAGCTTCTCCAGCGTCGCGCGGAACGCGCCTTCGTTGGCCCTGACGTTGGCGAGAAGATCTTCCTTCTCGAACACGTCAAGGTTGGCGAGTGCCACCGCGCACGACACCGGGTGCCCGGCGAACGTCACTCCGTGCAGGAACGAGGTCGCGCCGTGCAGGTAAGGCTCCATCAGCCGGTCGCTGACCAGCATGCCGCCCAGCGGGGCATAGCCCGAGGTGACGCCCTTGGCGAAGGTGATCACGTCGGGCTGGTAGCCGTAGCGCTCGCAGCCGAACATGTAGCCGAGGCGGCCGAAGGCGCAGATGACCTCGTCGGAGACGAGGAGCACGCCGTACTTGTCGCAGATCTCGCGTACCCGCTGGAAGTATCCTGGCGGCGGCGGGAAGCACCCGCCCGAGTTCTGTACCGGCTCAAGGTACACGGCCGCGACCGACTCGGGGCCTTCGCGCAGAATCGCCCGCTCGATCTCGTCGGAGGCCCAGACTCCGAATTCGGTGATGTCATCGGCCACGAACGACGGCGCGCGGTAGAAGTTGGTGTTCGGGATCCGGACACCGCCGGCTGGCAAGGGCTCGAACGGCGGCTTGATGTCGGGCAGGCCGGTGATCGCGAGCGCTCCGTGCGTCGTGCCGTGGTAGGCGATGTAACGGCTGAGCACCTTGTAACGCGACGGCTCCCCGGTCAGCTTGAAGTACTGCTTGGCCAGCTTCCATGCCGATTCGACCGCCTCTGAGCCGCTCGTCGTGAAGAAGACACGGTTAAGATCGCCAGGGGCGTAATTAGCCAGCCGCTCGGCAAGCTCGATCGCGCGTGGATGCGCATAGGACCAGAGCGGGAAGTAGGCGAGTTCCGCCGCCTGGCGGGCGCCGGCCTCGGCGACGTCAGAACGGCCGTGCCCGATCTGGCTAACGAACAGGCCGGACAGGCCGTCAAGATAGCGCTTGCCTGTCGAGTCGAACACGTACTGCCCGACTCCGCGCACGATCGTCGGCACGTCGCCTTCCTGGTAGGAAGAGTGCCTGGTGAAGTGCAGCCACATGTGCCGCTTCGCCGCTACCTGGAGAGCCTCGTAGTCAAGGGCGTCATTACTGGTCATCTGGTCCCCCAGTGATAGGTCTGCTTCCTGAGCTTGAGATACACGAAGGTTTCCGTCGTCGTCACGTTCGGCAGCGAGCGGATCTTGCCGAGGATGTCAAGCAGCTGGTCGTCGTCCTCGCAGACAACCTCGACAAGCAGGTCAAAAGAACCCGCCGTTATCACCACATAATCAATCGCTTCCATACCCGCCAGGAGGTCGGCTACCCGCTGAAGGTCATCGCCGCACCGCACGCCGATCATGGCCTGGCGCCTGAACCCAAGCGACATCGGGTCGGTGACAGCCACGATTTCCATCACGCCCTGCTCGAGCAACCGCTGCACGCGCTGCCTGACGGCGGCCTCGCTCAGGCCGACCGCCTTGCCGATGGCGGCGTAGGAGCGGCGGCCGTCGGCTTGCAACTGGTCAATGATGTGCCTGGATACCGAGTCAAGCGCGACTGGCCCGCTGCGGGTGGTCCGCTCCGCTGCGGCCGCGTCAACCGCAGGCCCGCTGGCCCGCAATGATGCCATCGGGGTACCCTCCTCTTCTGCTCTATGCTGTCACGTCGTAGCCATCTGTCAACTGATTTCGTTGTACTGGGGGTCTTCAGCTGTTGATTCGCTCGTATGAGACCTGAGATTATGTCAATGTCGTGACCAGGAGGCTGGTTGCGCCCCGATCGGGCGGTCCCCGGCCGCCGGCTGAGCGTGATGGGATTTTTGGTGGAAAAGCTTAAGAACTTTATCGATGGCCAGTTCGCCGACTCTGCTTCCGGTGCCGTCAGCGACGTCGTGGATCCGAGCACCGGCGAGGTCTACGCGCAGGCTCCGGTCTCTGACGCGGCGGACGTCGACAAGGCGCTGCGCGCCGCGCAAAGGGCGTTCGATGACTGGCGTGACACGACTCCGGCCGAGCGCAGCCTGGCGCTGCTGAAGTTCGCCGACGCGATCGAGGCCCGAGCCGAGGACCTGGTCGCGGCCGAGGTACGCAATACTGGCAAGCCGGTCGCGATGACCAGGACAGACGAGGTGCCGCCGCTGGCCGACGAACTGCGCTTCTTTGCCGGGGCGGCACGCATGCTCGAGGGCCGGTCAGCCGGCGAGTACCTGCGGGACCACACGTCCATGATCAGGCGGGAGCCGATCGGGGTCTGCGCGCAGGTGACGCCGTGGAACTACCCGATGATGATGGCCGTATGGAAGTTCGCGCCGGCCCTCGCGGCAGGGAACACCGTCGTGCTCAAGCCGTCGGACACGACTCCGGCCTCGACGTTGCTGCTCGCGGAGTTGGCGGGGGAGATCCTGCCACCTGGCGTGCTGAACGTGATCTGCGGCGACCGTGACACAGGGCGGGCGCTGGTGGGGCATAAGATCCCGCGGATTGTCTCCATTACCGGGTCGGTCAGGGCAGGCAGAGAGGTCGCGGAGGCGGCCGCGGCCGACCTGAAGCGGGTGCACCTCGAACTCGGCGGCAAGGCGCCCGTCGTGGTTTTCGACGACGCCGACGTCGAGAAGGTCGCGCTGGCCGTCGCGGAAGCCGGGTACTACAACGCCGGGCAGGACTGCACTGCCGCGACCCGCGTGCTGGCCGGGCCAGGGGTCGTCGCCGACGTCGCTGACGCGATCACCGAGGCGGCCAGTGCGCTGAAGACTGCCGGACCCGATGAGGAAGACGCGTTTTACGGGCCGCTGAACAATCCGGCGCAACTCGCCAGGGTCGCCGGGTTCGTGGCTCGTGCGCCTGACCACGCGCAGGTCAGGACCGGCGGGCACCGGGTGGGCTCGCGGGGATACTTTTACGCGCCGACCGTAGTCTCTGGCCTGCGCCAGGACGACGAGATGGTGCAGAACGAGATTTTCGGGCCTGTTGTCACCGTCCAGTCCTTCACAGACGAGGACGAGGCGATCCGGTGGGCCAACGGAGTCAAGTACGGGCTCGCCGCCAGCGTGTGGACCCGCGACCACGGCCGCGCCATGCGCGCCGCGCGCCTGCTCGACTTCGGTGCGGTCTGGATCAACACGCACATACCGTTCGTCTCCGAGATGCCGCACGGCGGCTTCAAGCACTCCGGCTACGGCAAGGACCTGTCGATATACGGCTTCGACGACTACACCAGAATCAAGCATGTCATGAGTTATATTGCGGACTAGTTACTGATTCAGTGTTTTCATGTTAATTTCAGCACGGAATTAGTCGATCTGGGTATACTTCCCTGCAAACATTGCCAGGCCGGATGGCTGACGACAGGGGAACAGGTGGAAGCAGCACTACCCGCGATCGAGCTGACCGGCGTGATCAAGGAGTTCCGTAGCGGTCACGACGTGGTGACAGCGGTACGGGAGCTTGACCTGACGATCGCCGAAGGGGAATTCTTCTCGCTGCTCGGACCTTCAGGCTGCGGCAAGACGACCACGATGCGGATCATCGCGGGCTTTGAGGAGCCGACCGCCGGGGCTGTCAGCCTTCACGGCCGCGACGTCACGGGCGTGCCGCCGAACAAGCGCGACGTGAACATGGTGTTCCAGTCCTACGCGCTGTTCCCGCACATGAACGTGTTCGAGAACGTGGCCTTCGGCCTGCGGCGCCGTAACGTCGGCAAGGACCAGATCACCCGCCGGGTGAACGAGATGCTCGAGATCGTCAACCTCGGCGGCCGCGAGCATCGCCGTCCAAGAGAACTGTCCGGCGGGCAGCAGCAGCGCGTCGCCCTGGCCAGGGCCCTAGTCAACAAGCCGCGTGCGCTCTTGCTCGATGAACCGCTTGGGGCGCTTGACCTCAAGCTCCGTCAGGCCATGCAGGTTGAGCTTAAGCGGATCCAGCGCGATGTCGGCATCACGTTCGTCTACGTGACGCATGATCAGGGCGAGGCGCTGACCATGTCCGACCGTATCGCGGTGATGAACGATGGCGCGATCGAGCAGCTCGCGCCGCCCCGCGAAATTTACGAGCATCCGTCGAGCAAGTTCGTAGCCGGCTTCATCGGCACCTCCAACCTCCTGTCTGGCAAGGCAAGCAGCGTCAGCGGCGGCGAGGCCGTGATCGAGGTCAGCGACGATGAGCGGATCATCGCAGGTACCAGGGATCTTGCCGTAGCTCCTGGTGCCGAGCTCGAGGTCACTGTCCGCCCGGAGAAGATCGAGCTCAGCGTCGAGCGGCCGTCTGGTCAGTGCTGCGCGCTGCGCGGCACCGTCACCGAGGTGGTCTACCTCGGCACCTCGACGAACTTCACGGTGAGGACTACCACGGGCGCCGACGTCGTGGTGTTCAAGCAGAACTCCGCGTCGGCTAGCGAGCTGGCCGGCCGGGATGACCAGATCTGGCTGTCCTGGCAGCCCGCGCACTCGTACCTGATCGGCCAGCCGGCGTCTGGTTAGCCGGCCGTCCCTGTCTGCCAGCCCCGAGGAGGACGCACATGAGCAACCCCACTCCGCCCGACCCGTCGCTATGGCGTGGCCTGACCCAACCGCGACTCACCAGGCGGCAGCTGCTGACTTCGGCCGGTACCGGGGCAGGGCTGCTTGGCCTGTCCGGCCTGCTCGCTGCCTGCGGCGTGAAGGGCGTCACCCCCGCGGGCAACCACGGCACCCCGGCCGGCGGCGTGGGAACCGCCGCGTGGTGGGCTAAGCAGCCGAACACCAAGACCGTCAACTTCGCCAACTGGCCGTACTACATCGACGTCCTGAAGGGCAAGCATCTCTCGCTCGAGCACCTGACCGCCACGACCGGCATCACGGTCACCTATACCGAGCCGATCAGCGACAACCTGCCCTTCTACGCCAAGATCAGGCCGTCGCTCGAGGCCAAGCAGTACACCGGCTACGACATCATCGTGATGACCAACAACAGCCCGCCGCTTGGCTACCTCATCGACTTCGGCTGGCTGACCCCGCTTGACCGCAGCCTGATGACGAACTTCAACAAGTACGCGGGCCCGCTGATCAAGAACCCGTCCTGGGATCCAGGCAACAAGTACACGATGGCGTGGCAGTCAGGCTGGACCGCGATCGGCTATAACTCCTCCGTCATCAAGGACCCTGGCACCAGCGTCGAGATCCTGTTCGACAAGAAGTACGCGGGCAAGATCGGCATGATGAACGACCCGCAGGAACTTGGCAGCGTCGGGCTTCTTGCCATCGGCGTCGACCCGGCGACTTCGACCGAGTCCGAGTGGGCCAAGGCGGCGAAGAAGCTGACAGAGCAGAAGAACGATGGCCTGGTCCGCTCCTACTACGACCAGAGCTACATCGATCACCTGAAGAACGGTGACATCGTGGTGTCCCAGGCCTGGTCAGGCGACATCTTCCAAGCCGACCTGAACAGCAAGTACCGGGACCTGAAGCTGCTCATCCCCGATGAGGGCGGCATGTTCTGGACAGACAACATGTGCATCCCGATGTACGCGCAGAACCCGAAGGCCGCGATGATCGTGATGGACTACTTCTATCAGCCAGACGTGGAGGCGGTCGTCGAGTACTACAACGACTACGTCTGCCCGGTGCCTTCCGCCAAGGACGTGCTGCTTGACCCGACCGGATGGGCCAAGACGGCGCTCGCCGAGATGAAGCCGGAGATCGGCCTGCCCACCTCGGTCACCGCTGACGCGCCGACCGTCTTCCCGACCCCGGCCTACATCAAGAATTCGCGTAACTACTACCAGTACAAGAGCCAGGAAGAGCTGGACGCGTGGAACAACCTGTTCTTGCCGATAACCCAGGGCTCGTAGCGTCAGGGGCTCGCCGCCCGAGGAAAGCCGGACCGAGGTCAGCGCCGCGCGCCCGGCTCGGCAAGGTGCTCGCGCCTTACCTGCTCAGCCTCCCGGCCGGGCTGTGGCTGCTGATCTTGTTCCTGATCCCGCTCGTGGTGATGCTGTCGTTGTCACTGCAAAGCTGTAACAACGCGACCGGTGCCTGCGTCATGACGTGGCACTGGGCGGAATTTGGCGAGCAACTCGGCCTCTATCACAGTCAGCTGCTGACCAGCTTCTATTTCGCGGGCGCTGCGACGGTGATCGATGTCGTCGTGTCGTTCCCCATCGCGTACTGGATCGCGTTCTACGGCGGCAACAAGAAGAACTTCTTCCTGCTGATGCTGCTCGTGCCTTTCTTCGTCTCCTTCGTGATCCGCACCGTGGTCTGGAGCTTCATCCTTTCCGACCAGGGCGTTGTCCTAGGAACTCTCAAGAACGCTCACCTGCTTCCGCAGAGCTTCCACGTGCTCGCCACCGGGTACGCCGTCGTGGCCGGCCTGGCCTACAACTACTTGCCTTTCACCGCGCTGCCGTTGTACGTGGCGATCGAGCGCATCGACAAGCGGGTACTTGACGCGGCCTATGACTTGTACGCGTCGAAGCGGCAAGCATTCATGAACGTGATCCTTCCGCTCACGCTGCCCGGCTTGTTCGCCGCTTTCCTGCTCACGTTCATCCCGGCACTCGGCGATTACGTGAACCAGCAAGTGCTCGGCGGCACGAGCGACACGATGATCGGCACGGTCATCCAGAACGCGTTCCTCACGAACCTGGACTACGCGGGCGGGTCAGCGCTTTCTGCCGTGCTGATGGCGGTCGCCCTCATCGGCATCTTCGCCTACGCCCGGCTGCTCGGCACCCGCACGATCGAGGAGTACCTGTGACGGCGGCGGTACAGGAAGCCCGCGCAGCCGGCCAGGGCCGGCCTCGCCGCAGGCGCTGGACCAGGCTGCTGCTGCCCGCTTACTCCTGGCTGGTGATCGCTTACCTGGTCTTCCCGATCGCCGTGATGATCGCCTATAGCTTCAACAAGGTAACCACTGGGCTGCCGCAGGTCAGTTTCGCCTGGAACGGCTTCACGCTCCAGTGGTACCAGCAGTGGAGCAGCGTTCCGCAGCTCACGTCGTCGTTCTGGCTGTCGATCAGGCTCGCGGTCTCGGCGACCGTGCTCGCGACGATCCTCGGTACCCTGCTCGCTCTTGCCCTGGTCAGGTACCGGCCGCCGAGGTTCCGCGGCAAGGCCGCGTATGAGCAGGTGCTGTTCCTCAACATCGCCGCGCCAGAGATCGTGCTCGGTGCCTCGCTGCTCGGCCTGTTCGTAACCATCAACCTGGCCAGAGGGTTCCTCACGCTCCTGCTTGCCCACGTGGCGTTCTGCATCGCCTACGTGACCGTCACCGTGCGAGCCCGCATGGCGGGCTTCGACCGCTCGCTTGAGGAGGCCGCGACAGATCTCGGGGCCAATTCATTCGTGACGTTCACCAAGATCACATTGCCGCTCATCATGCCGGGCATCCTGGCCGGCGGCCTGATGGCCTTCGCCATCTCGATCGACGATTTCGTCACGTCTAACTTCGTGAGCGGCTCGGCCGTGCCGTTTCCTGTCTGGGTCTACGGCGTTACCAGGATCGGCATCCCGCCCCAGGTCTTCGTCTTCGGCAGCGCGATCTTCGCGTTCGGCATCGCCTGCGCGCTTGCCAGCATAGTGATTTCTAGAAGGCGAACCTGAGCGCTAGCACGGTGCCTTTCTGGCTGGACGATCCGGAGGCGCCTAAGCCGATGCCGCCGCTCGACGGGGCGGAGGCCGCCGACCTCGCCGTGATCGGCGGCGGGTTCAGCGGCCTGTGGACGGCGCTCCTGGCCAAGGAACGCGACCCGCGCCGCAACGTCGTGCTGGTGGAGGGACGGCGGATCGCGTGGGCGGGCACCGGGCGCAACGGCGGCTTCTGCTCGGCCAGCCTGACCCACGGCCTGGCCAACGGCCTCGAGCGCTTCCCTGCCGAACTGCCGGTGCTCGACCGGCTCGGCAGGGAAAACCTGGACCAGATCGAGGCGGCCGTCGCTCGTTACGAGATCGACTGCGACTTCGCCAGGACGGGGGAACTGACCGTCGCGACCGAAGAGTGGCAGCTTGCCGGGCTGGCGGAGAACGCCGCCATCGCGCGCGATCTTGGCGCGCAGGTCAGGCTGCTTGACGGGCCAGCCGTGAGATCAGAGCTTCATTCGCCAAATTACCTCGGGGGCCTGTGGGACGTGACCGGCTGTGCCACGGTGGATCCCGCCCGGCTGGCGTGGGGCTTGCGGCGTGCGTGCCTCGCCGCCGGAGTGCGGGTCTATGAGCACACCCCGGTGCTGTCGATCGGGTCGGCGCGGGTCAGCGACCGGCTCGTGCTCCGCACGCCGTCGGGTTCCGTGCTCGCGGACCGGGTCGCGCTGGCGCCGGGCGCGTTCGCTCCGTTGCTGCGGCGGCTGAAGTACTACCTCGTGCCCGTTTACGACTACGTGCTGATGACCAGGCCGCTGTCGCGGGCGCAACTCGCGAGCATCGGCTGGCAGCACCGCCAGGGCGTCGGTGACGCGGGCAATCAGTTCCACTATTACCGGCTCACCGCCGACAACCGGATCCTTTGGGGCGGCTACGACGCGGTCTACTACTACGGCAGCAAGATCGCGGCTCGCCTCGACCAGCGCCCGCCTACCTTCGCGGCGCTGGCGGCTCACTTCTGCGAGACATTCCCGCAGCTTGACGGCCTCGAGTTCACGCATCAGTGGGGCGGTGTCATCGACACATGCTCCCGGTTCTGCGCCTTCTTCGGTACGGCGCGCTCCGGTCGGCTGGCGTACGTGGCCGGGTATACCGGGCTCGGAGTCGGCGCGTCCAGGTTCGGCGCCAGCGTGATGCTTGACCTGCTGTCAGGTTCGTCCACCGAACTGACCGAGCTCAATCTGGTCAAGACCAAGCCGCTGCCTTTCCCGCCAGAGCCGGTCAGGGCGGCAGGCATCGGCCTGACCAGGTGGTCGCTGGCGCGAGCCGACCGCCGCGAGGGCAGGCGCAACCCCTGGCTGCGCGCCCTGGACCAGATCGGCCTCGGCTTCGACTCCTGAGCCCGTTCAGGGGCTGCGGGTTCAGCCATCGGCGAGGCGGTCGACCGCCTCGGCTGCCTTCCGCTGCTCCGCTTTCGCCTGGCGCAGGACGGCGTCTGCCTCGGCCAGATGCTTCCTTGCCTGGGCCAGGGTCTTTCTCGTGGTGGTGAGTCGTTGCCCGGCTTCAGCCTGACGCTGCCTGGCTTCCGCGAGTGCCCGCTGCGCTTCGGCGAGGCGCTGCTGCGCGTCGACCGCCGCGTGTTCAGCCTGGGCTAGTTTGTCCTGGTTATCGTGCAGTTGCTGCTCGGCCAGCTTGACGTCCTGCTGACGCTCCCCTTGCGCGGCCGCCGCCGCCTCGGCGGCCCGAGTCGCCTCAGCAGCGGTCGCTGCGGCTTGCCGTTTGCGCTGTTCCTGGCCAGCGGAGGACTTATTGGGCCGGCTAGCGACGGCGCTTGCCTGAGACGGCGTTACCAGCGGCCAGGCCGCGGCGCCCGTGCCGATGCCGGGGCTGAAGCCCGCCCACGTCGCGGCCCTGACCACGGTGCCCGCCGCCACCTGCCTGGCTACCTCGGGGTCGGCCAGCGCAGCGTTCAGCGTTCCAGTCACTTCCTCGCGGAGCGCGGCCGGGGCGTCAGGGCCGAGTGCCTGCCTGACCAGCGAGTCGATCAGCTCGCGCCGGGCGACGGACAGCCGCCTGATCGTCGCCCCGTCCAGTGCCGCCTCGCCCGCGCGAAGCTGGTCGCCAAGTTCGGCGAGCCGGCCAGGCACGGTCGGGTCGTCTCTGACCAGCTTGTTCACCAGCCAGGCCGACTTGGTCGGCTTACCGAGCGCGGCGATGCTCTTCGCGGCGGCCGTGTCGCCTTCCCTGCGGGCCTTCGCCGCCAGTTCCTTCCGCGTCGCCGTGAACGTCTCAGGGTCCGCGCCATACAACTCGGCGATCGCCTCGTTCAGCAATTCCCGCACGTCCCTATCGTCTCCTCCGGCGCTCCTCATCGACAACACTGGCCCGCAGGCGAGCATCAACCCGGCACGGCTGTGGCGCGGAGAGGCGGTGCCGGGCCGGGGGGTTGCGCAGTGCTCGGGCGGCCGGGCATTGGGGCCGGCGAGCAGCATCGGTGGCCTTGCGTTGCTGCTCGCTCGGCAGGTCCGGTGACAACGGTGCCTAGTTGATGCTGTCCCGGCGACATCGCCGGGTCATTGATGCGGTAGCCGGGACCGGGCTTACAGCATCGCTGGTCATCTGATGCTGCTGGACCGGCCGGGGCGGGCCAAAGGGGGTTGCCTCGTTACCGGCCGGGCGGAGCGACGTGGGGGCGGCGTTGGTGCGTTGCCTGGCCGGGGCGAAAATGGAGCCATGGGTGAGCCAGAAGAAACACCTGAATCCGAGGAGCCGGAGGCCACGTTCCATCGTGACCGGCATGAGCACGGCGGCGCATCGGACCGGCTGGATGATGACCGGCTGGCGCGGCTGGCCGAGGAGGAGCGGGTCGAGTTCGGGCTTGAGGACTTCGAGCCAGACGAGGTGCCGCCCGCCACGGACTAGCTGGCTGCCGAGCGTGCGGGCTGAGCGCACGCGCGCGCCAGAAGGGCTACCTGGAGCCCGAGCCTCCGCTCGGGCACGTCGAGGCTGCCGCCGAGCAGCCGCTCTATCCTGTGCAGCCGGTCATACAGCGTCGGCCGTGCCAGGCCGGAACGTGCAGCGGCCGCCGCTTTGTTGCCGCCTGCCTCCAGGTAGACCGTGAGCACCTCGATCAGGCCGTCATGAGCGAGCAGCGGCGCGAGCTGGCGCTCGGCGTAGGCGAGCACGCGCGGATCGTCGCGTAGCTGATAGAGCAGTCCGCCAGGGCCAAGATCGGCCAGCCGCACGAACGGCCGGTCATCACCGAGGCAGACGGCTGCGCCGGCGGCCTGACCGGCCTCGAGCAACGCGCCGCGAGCCTCGGCGAGCGTTCCGGCCGGCCCGCCGACCCCGACCGGTACGCCGGTCTCGACTAGCGCAGGCTTGAGCGCGGCGGCCAGTTCGGCAAGCACCGCATCGACGTCAGCCCCCGGCGGCAGTGACAGCAGTCCGCAGGTCTGGCCAGGATCGACGGTGCCGCAGATCGCCGCGATGCCGCACTCATCGCATGCCGTGGCAAGCTCATCGGCGGTCGCCGTGCCCGCCGCCACTGTCATCAGCTGATGCCCGGTGAGCGGCACCCCGAGCGCGGTCACCCGCGCGTGCAGGTCCGCCCAGTCCGCGTACGCCGGCCCGGCGATCGCCCGGAGCAGCGAACCCGCCGCCGTCCTGGCGGGCGTCTCGGCCGCCGCCCGGCGCCGGTCACCGATCATCCTGGTCAGCGTCAGCGTGGCCGCCGCCCGTTCGCACAGGACCTCGTCAGCGGGAACCGGCGCCCGGCCGAGCACGAACACCAGCCGTCCCCAGTCGCCCACGCTGCTGACGAACCAGCCAGTGGCCAGATCAAACCCGCATCCCACGGCCCGCGACTTCCCCGCGAACCCGGCAACTAGCTCGTCCGCAGGGGCACCCGCGCAAGCGAGCACCCGGTGCCCGAGGTCAGCGAGAATCGCAGGCACCCCAGCCAGTTCGCTGGCCCGGTCCACGACCTCCTGTTCGCTCGCACCACCGAGCGCCAGGTCGGTGAACACCTGATACACCCGGTCCGCCGCACTGAGCTCGGCCACGTGCGCGGCCAGGATCCGCGAGTGCACCGCCTCGGTAATGGCTATGAACTGGGTTTCCCGCTCGAACACGATCAGCGGCAGCCGGTGGCGCGACGCCGCGGAGACCAGGGCGGCGGGCAGTTCAAGTATGTACCTGGACCCGAGTTCCACGGCGAGCCCGCTGACCCCTGCCGCCGCCAGCCCGGCGACGTAGCGTTCGAGCCCAGCCGGATCAGGCGGCAGCGCGATGCCCGTCGACAGCACCAGCTCGCCGCCCCGCAGCAAGTGCCCGGCCTCGGCCAGTTCGATCACGTGAACCCAGCGCACCGGCGCATCCAGCCGGTCATCGCCGGCCAGCACGCGAGGTGCCCCTCGCGACACCGGTTCGAGCGCCAGCACGTCCCTGACGGTGAGGAGCACGACTACCTGCCTTACAAAGAGTCCGTCGTTACCCAGGCAAGCTTACGATCTGTAACTTGGCCGGGATGGAGGAGAAGCGCAGACTTGGTGAAGGAGGCGATCGATGACCAGACACATCACGCACTGGATCAACGGCAAACCGTGGACAGGCCCCGCGTCCGCGAGCCGAGGCGAGGTTTATAACCCCGCTACTGGTCAGGTCGCAGGCAACGTCGATTACGCCAGTGCGGCCGAGGTGGACGCAGCCGTCGCGTCGGCCGCTGCCGCGTTTCCCGCCTGGCGTGAGACCTCGCTGGTCAAGCGGGCTGCCGTCATGTTCGCGTTCCGCGAGCTAGTAAAAACGCACACGGCCGAACTGGCCGCGCTGATCAGCTCGGAGCACGGCAAGGTGGCTAGCGACGCCGCCGGCGAGGTCGCCCGCGGCCTCGAGGTCGTCGAGTTCGCCTGCGGCATGCCCCACCTGCTCAAGGGCGGGTTCTCAGAGAACGTCTCCACCGGTGTCGACGCCTACTCGATCAGGCAGCCGCTAGGAGTAGTCGCCGGGATAACGCCGTTCAACTTCCCCGCGATGGTGCCGATGTGGATGTTCCCGATCGCGATCACGGCGGGGAACGCGTTCGTGCTCAAGCCTTCTGAAAAGGACCCCTCCGCGTCGGTCAGGCTGGCCGAGCTGCTTTCCGAGGCCGGCCTGCCCGACGGTGTCTTCAATGTCGTGCACGGCGCCAGGGAATCCGTGGACGCGCTGCTCACGCATCCAGAGGTAAGGGCCATCAGCTTCGTCGGCTCAACCCCGATCGCCCGCTACATCTATGAGACAGGCACCGCTCAGGGCAAGCGAGTACAGGCTCTGGGCGGAGCCAAGAACCACATGGTCGTGCTCCCTGACGCCGATCTCGACCTCGCGGCCGATGCCGCCGTGTCGGCCGGGTTCGGCTCGGCGGGGGAACGCTGCATGGCCATCTCCGTGCTCGTCGCTGTAGACCCCGTCGGTGACGAGCTCATCAAGAAGATCGAAGACCGCATCGCCAAGCTCAAGGTAGGCCCTGGTGATCAGCCAGACTCCGAAATGGGTCCGCTGGTGACGCAAGCCCACCGTGACAAGGTCGCGTCCTACCTGCAGACCGGCGTCAGCGAAGGCGCGACGCTCGCCGTCGACGGAAGAACGCATCCGGTCAACGGCCCTGATGGTGGTTTCTGGCTGGGGCCAAGCGTTCTTGATAACGTCACCCCGGACATGAGCTGCTACCGTGACGAGATCTTCGGCCCGGTGCTCAGCGTCGTCAGGGCGGGCACCTACGAGCAGGCCCTCGCCGTCATCAACGCCAGCCCCTACGGCAACGGCACAGCGATCTTCACCAATGACGGGGGAGCCGCGCGCCGGTTCACCCATGAAGTGGAGGTCGGCATGGTCGGCATCAACGTGCCGATCCCTGTCCCCATGGCGTTCTACAGCTTCGGCGGCTGGAAGTCGTCGCTGTTCGGCGACACCCATGTGCACGGCACAGAGGGCGTCCAGTTCTACACCAGGGGCAAGGCGGTCACCTCGCGCTGGCTGGACCCCAGCCACGGCGGCGTGAACCTCGGTTTTCCCGTTAACAACTAGGAGTTCCGTGAGCGACCACAGCCCAGATCCCGCTCGCGGCGCCGAGGTCTACGCCGCCGACCGGGCGCACGTGTTCCACTCCTGGTCGGCGCAGAAGGCGCTGAAGCCTCTCGTGATCGAGAGCGCCGAGGGCTGCTATGTCTGGGATTTCGAAGGAAACCGGTACCTGGACTTCTCCAGCCAGCTCGTCAACACCAACATCGGGCACCAGCACCCCAAGGTGATCGCCGCGATCGCCGCACAGGCCGGCAAGCTGACCACGATCGCGCCCCAGCACGCGAACGAGGCCAGGGGCCAGGCGGCGGAGAGACTGACCTCGCTGGCGCCAGACGGCTTCAGCAAGGTGTTCTTCACCAACGGCGGCGCGGACGCGAACGAGAACGCGATCCGCATGGCCCGCCTGCACACCGGCAGGGACAAGGTACTGACCTTCTACCGGTCCTACCACGGCAACACCGGCGCGGCGATCACCTCAACCGGTGACCCGCGCAGGTGGCCGAACGAGTACGCCACCGGGCACGTTCACTTCTTCGGCCCCTACCTCTACAGGACCTCGTTCTGGGCGACCACGCCAGAAGAGGAATCCGAGCGCGCCCTGCAGCATCTGGAGCAGGTCATCCAGTTCGAGGGCCCGGCTACGGTCGCCGCGATCTTGATCGAGTCCATTGTCGGCACCGCCGGCGTGCTCGTGCCGCCGCCCGGTTACCTGGATGGCGTCAGGGCGCTGTGCGACAAGTACGGCATCGTGTGGATCGCCGACGAGGTGATGTCCGGCTTCGGCCGGGCCGGCGCCTGGTTCGCGTTCCAGCTCTTCGGTACCGCGG
The DNA here is from genome assembly GCA_035509195.1 of Streptosporangiaceae bacterium. GTDB lineage: Bacteria > Actinomycetota > Actinomycetes > Streptosporangiales > Streptosporangiaceae > Chersky-822. The sequence continues at coordinate 29,523 of DATJLT010000179.1, forward strand.
TCCCCGACCTGATCACGTTCGCGAAGGGCGCGAACTCCGGATACGTGCCGATCGGCGGGGTGATCATTTCCGACCCGATCGCGGCCACGTTCGACGAGCGGGTGTTTCCTGGCGGGCTGACGTACTCCGGCCACCCCCTCGCCGCCGCCTCGGTGATCGCCACCATCGACGCCATGCACGAAGAGGGGATTGTCGAAAACGCTTCAGTCATCGGGCAGCAAATAATCAGCCCAGGTCTCCACGACCTGGCGCGACGCCACCCGGTGATCGGCGAAGTGCGCGGTCTCGGCGTTTTCTGGGCACTCGACCTGGTCTCCGACCGTGCGACTCGCGCCATGCTCGCCCCGTACGGCGGCTCGTCTCCGGCGATGGCCACGCTGACTCGCGAGGCTCTCTCGCGCGGCTTGCTGACCTTCACCAACTACAACCGCCTGCACGTGGTGCCGCCTTGCGTCGTCACCGCCGAGCAGGCCAAGGAAGGGCTGGCCATCCTGGACGAGGTGCTAACCCTGGTAGATGGTTACTACCAGGGCTAGCGCGCTCGCTGCCTCACCCGGCGGCAACAGCATCGCGGAGCCACCGCTGTCGTAGGCGGGCTGTGACGAACAGCATCGGTGGCTCTGCGATGCTACGGGAACGACATCAGGTGGCCACCGATGTCCCTGGCCCCGGACCAGGAACGACAACAGGAAGCCAGCGATGCTGTGAGCCCCGGCTGCGCTGCCTAGAGCTGAGCGAAGGACTCCTCTAGTACGTCGAGGCCCTCGTTGATCAGTTCAGGGCTCATCACCAGCGGCGGCAGGAAACGGAGCACGTTGCCGTAGGTGCCGCAGGTGAGGACGATCACGCCGGCGGCGTGGCAGGCCTTGGCGACCTTGCTCGCGGCGGCGGCGTCCGGTTCGATCGTGCCAGGTTTGACCAGCTCTACCGCGATCATCGCACCCCGGCCGCGTACGTCGCCGATGACCGGGTTGTGCTCGGCCAGCTTGCGCAGCCTCGGCAGCATGATCTCGCCGATGCGGCGGGCGGCGGCTGGCAGGTCTTCCTTGGTCATGGTCTCGATCGAGCCGAGCGCGGCGGCGCAGGCGACCGGGTTACCGCCGAACGTGCCGCCGAGTCCGCCAGCATGCACCGAATCCATGATCTCCGCCCGGCCGGTCACCCCGGCAAGCGGCAGGCCGCCGGCGATGCCCTTGGCGGTGGTGACCAGGTCGGGCACGACGCCTTCATGGTCGCAGGCGAACCAGTCGCCGGTACGGCAGAAGCCCGACTGGATCTCGTCGGCGATGAACACGATGCCGTTGTCGCCGCAGTACCCGGCCAGTCCCGGCAGGAAGCCGTCGGGCGGCACGATGAAGCCGCCCTCGCCCTGAATCGGCTCGAGCAGGATCGCCGCTACCCGGTTCTCGCCGACCTGGGCGTGGATCAGGCCGGTGATCACGTCCAGGGCGCGCTCGGCGGTGCACTTGTCAGGACCGCCAGGCCAGCGGAACGGGTAAGCCATCGGCACCCGGTAGACCTCGCCGGCGAACGGGCCGAACCCGTCCTTATAGGGCATGTTTTTCGCGGTCAGCGCCATCGTCAGGTTAGTGCGGCCGTGGTAGGCATGATCGAAAACGACGACCGCCTGGCGCCCGGTGGCGTGCCTGGCGATCTTGACGGCGTTCTCCACCGCCTCGGCACCCGAGTTGAACAAGGCCGACCGCTTGTCGTGGCTGCCCGGGGTGACCCGGTTCAGCTCCTCGCAGACCTCCACGTAACCCTCGTAAGGTGCCACCATGAAGCAGGTATGGGTAAAGCTGGCAACCTGCTCGGTAACCCTGGTCACGACCAGTTCGGCGCTGTTGCCCACGGAGGTGACCGCGATGCCCGAGCCGAAGTCGATCAGCGAGTTGCCGTCGGCATCGATGACGACTCCGCCGCCGGCCGCGGTGACGAACACGGGCAGCACGTGGCTGAGTCCTCTGGCCACGCTGCGCTGCCTGCGTTCGAGCAGTTCGCGGGACGCCGGACCGGGGATCTCGGTCACTAGCTGCCGCCGCTGCGTGAGCCCAGGACCGCCGGCGGTAGAGTGCTGAGTCATAGGCCGAGGATAGACCGGACACTGACGGCGATCCAGGGCGGCATGGCAACAGCGATTAAGTGGCTCGCAGGAGGGTAGGACCTGCGACCACGTGCAGGAGGTCGCGGAAGGTCAACTACTAATCACGAAGAGCCAACAGGCGCAAGCCGGGCGGCAAGAGAACCCCCGTCCTCCCGTCGCGAGGTGCCCGAAAGGGCCCAGGTGGCGGGAATTAGCATGAGGGTACTAACTTGGCGCCGAGTCTGTAGTATAGGTGATCCCGCTTACCAGGGCACTTTCGGACTTATCGTCGCAACCGAGGTGTTCAGGGTGGCTGGGTCAGGATAGGTGTTTGTATCGGCAAAAATTTGGTATGTGGTGCAGGAATGGCCCGCCCCGGATGTCGAGGAGGACCTCATGCGAACACATGATTGGTTTCGGTCGCATAGCTTTCATTATTCTGACTTCGGCGACGCACGCGAACTAGGTCAGATCAAGCGAGACAGGGGCCTGACCGTCTCATTGATCCTGCCTACCCGCAATGTGGCCGAGACCATAACCTCGGTACTCGACGAGGTTAATAATCTCCGACGTCCAGGTATCGAGCTTATCGATCAGGTCCTCGTCGTCGACGCGGATTCGCCAGACGGCACCGCCGAGATCGCGCGGGACCTCGGCGCGGAGGTCTATTCGGAGAATGCGCTGATGCCTGAGTACGGTCCTGCGCACGGCAAGGGCGACGCAATGTGGCGCGGCCTGTCAGTAGCGACCGGAGACGTCATCGCGTTCGCCGACACGGACACGGGTAATTTCTGCACGCAACTTGTCACCGGAGTCGTCGGCTGCCTGGTAGCCAGGCCCGACATCAAGTTCGTCAAGGCCGCCTACCGGCGGCCTTTCACAACCGAGTCACTGTCGGTGCCCGACGGCGGCGGCCGGGTTACCGAGCTGACCGCCAAACCCGCACTCAACCTGCTCTTCCCCGAGCTCGCCGGGTTCGTACAGCCGCTGGCTGGCGAGTTCGGCGGCACCAGGGACGTGCTCTACAAGATCCCGTTCTTCAGCGGTTACGCCGTTGAGGTCGGCATGCTCATCGATGTGCTCGACGCCTGCGGGCTCGCTGGCATGGCACAGGTCGACGCCGGGATGCGCAAGAACAGGCATCAAGATCTCGGCAACCTGTCCAGGATGGGCTACGCCGTGATGCGGGCGGTGCTCACCAGGGCCACGCAGCGCCGGCTCATCGGCGCGGACGTGAACGGTGATGCCTGGACCGCGTCGGAAGCGGGCTCTTACCTGCACGCCGTGGCGACTGCCCAGGGCGTGACCTTGGAAGAGTTCTCCGAGATGATGATCGAGCGCCCGCCCATGGAGCTGGCGCTGCTCGACCGGCAGAGGCTGGCGAGCGTCACAGCCGCTGGGGCATAACAGCTGCTCGGCGGCGGCGCGCACTACATCAGCAGATCGCGCGCCGCCGCCTCGATGACTTCCTGGGACAAGAGCACGGTGCTTGCGGCCGTGCCGAGCGGTATGAAGCTGTCCTCGCTCGTGACCCTGCCAAGCCGGCCGGCGAAGCCGGCGTCGATCAGCCCTGCTATGACGCCTTCCGCGACGCCGCCGCTTCGCCTGGTCTCATCGGCGACCAGGACCGCGCCGGTGACCTCGGCCTCCCTGATCAGGTCTTCTTCTGGCAGCGGCGCGAGCCAGCGCAGGTCGAGCACCCGGCAGCCGATGCCTGTCTCCGCGAGCCTCGCCGCCGCCCGCAGGCTCATCCGCAGGCCGTTGCCGAACGTCACGATCAGCAGGTCGGCGCCCTCGCCGTACACGCGAGCCTGGCCCACAGGGGCATGCCCGAGCGTCCACAGCCAGGGCGGGTCGTACCTGGCCAGCCAGCCGGCGTCGCCTGGCGCGTAGAGATCACGCTGGTGGTACAGGGCAATCGGCTCGAGGAACACGCAGACGCTGCCGTCTTCGCGAGCGCTTGCCAGGCAGGTGCGCAGCATCGCCGCCGCGTCGTCCGGCCTGGCCGGGCAGGCAATGATCAGGCCGGGGATGTCGCGGAGCGCGCCGACGGCGTTGTCGTTGTGGAAGTGACCGCCGAAACCCTGCTGGTAGGCAAGGCCCGCGATGCGGAGCACCAGCGGATTACGGTATTGCGCCTGGGAGAAGAACGACAGCGTCGCCGCTTCGCCCCTGATCTGATCGGCGGCGTTGTGCACGTAGGCGAGGTACTGGATCTCGGGAACGGGAACCAGCCCGGCCAGGGCCGCGCCGAGCCCGAGGCCGATGACCGACTGCTCGTCAAGCAGCGAGTCGAAGACCCGGCGGGCGCCGAACGTGGCCAGCAGGCCCTTGGTCACCCCGTAGACGCCGCCCTTGCGCGCCACGTCCTCGCCGAACACGATCACGTCGGAATGGGCGGCGAGTTCGTCGGCCAGCGTGCGGTTGATGGCCTGGGCGAGGGTCAGGCCGCCCTCCTCTTCTGGCAGCTTGCCGCCGAAGACCTGCAGCCGCCTGCGCTTGCTTGCCGGGCCGATCGCGGCCGCTACCGCGGCCGGCCGGCGGGGGGCGAGGGGGGCCATGACCTGCGCCGCCGAGGTGAGCTTCGGTTCCGCTTCTGCCTTGGCGGCCAGCTCGAATACGGCGTCCCTCGACCTGGCGTACCTGGCAAGCACCTGGGCGGGGGTCAGTGCCCCCGCGCTGACCAGGAGCCGCGCGGTGCCGACCACGGGGTCGCGTTCCTGGTCGGCGGCCAGCTCGGCGGGCGTGCGGTAAGCGGCTTCGGCGTCTGACCCGGCGTGGCCGCCGAGCCTGACCGTCGACACGTGCAGCACGGCGGGAGCCCGGTGCTCACGCGCGTAGCTGGCCGCTGCCAGGGCCGCGTCGTAGACCTCAGCGAGATCGGCGCCGTCCGCGTGGCTGTAGCGCAGGTGCGTGCGGCCGGACAGGGCGGCTTCGACCCAGCCGGGCGGCGTGCGCACGCTGATGCCGAGGCCGTTGTCCTCGCAGACCAGCAGCAACGGGATCGGCAGCCCCTGGTAAGAGCAGTAAGCGGCGGTGTTGAGCGCGCCGGCCGCCGTTGAATGGTTGAGCGAGGCGTCACCGAAGCTGGCGACCACGATCGAGTCTGACGGCCAGGGCGGAGTGACACCAAGCCGGGCCGCGCGGGGGATCGAGAAGGCCAGGCCTACCGCACGGGGGAGATGCGATGCGATCGTGGACGTCTGCGGGATGATGCTGAGCTCGGCGAGGCCGAAGACCTTGTGGCGCCCGCCGGCGATCGGCTCGCTGGCCGAGGCGGCAAGCCCGAGCAGCACGTCGTAGACGCCGGCCGAACCCCGTCCGGCCTGCGCTGCGCGAGCCAAGTAGAAGGCGCAGGAACGGTAGTGCAGCAGTGCCGGGTCGGTGGTCCGCGTCGCCGCCGCGACGGCCGCGTTGCCTTCGTGACCAGAGGAGCCGATCGTGTAGAAGCCGCTGTCGCGGCTGCGCAGCCAGCGGGCGGCCGCGTCCAGGTGCCTGCTCGCCACCTGCGCGTCGAACAGTTCAAGGCACCGCCCGATGGTCAGCGCGCTACCGGTGCGCACCGGCTGCCCGTGATCTGCCGCCAGTCCCGAAGGAACAGGCAGCGCCGAGATCGCGGTGATCAGGTGCTCGTCGTCGCTGAACTGATCAAGCCCGCCCATGGAAGAACCGTACTCAAACGGGCGGACCGCAGGCTAGACGCCTCGCCAGACCCCCGTCAGCGGCAACATCTTGCGCGGGCCGAACTTCGCGGTGACCGTCCGTGCCCCTGCGCCCAGCCCGTAACGCAGCACGAACTTTCCCGTCCAGCGGTTGTAATAGCCGATGCCGTCGGTGCGTCCGCCCGTCCAGCTTCCGGTCAGGGGGACCATGTGCCTTGGCCCGAACCTGAACCTGCGGAACGCCGGCCCCTGGCTGAGCTTGTTGCGAAGGGCGAACACCCCGGTACTCGGGTTGTAGTAACCGACGCCGTCCCCGCGTCCGCCGTTCCAGTCACCGGCTATCGGGTGCATCCTGGCCGGGCCGAACTTGAAGCTGAAAAGAGCCTGCCCGCCGCTGAGCTTCTGCCTGAGGTAGAACCGGCCCGTATGCGGGTCGTAGTAGCCGATGCCGTCTCCGCCGTGCCCCGTCCAGTCGCCGACCAGCGGAACCATATGGGCCGGGCCGAACTTGAACGTGCGGTTCCGCTTGCCGTGCCGGCTCACGCCGAACAGATGGAACGTGCCGTACCTGGGGTTGTAGTACCCGAGCCGGTCAATGCCGTCGCCGCGCCAGTCGCCTGTCAGCGCTATCAGGCGGCCGGGGCGAAGATGAGCCCTGGCGTTCGAAGGACCAGGGGTCTGGGAGTAGCGCAGCCTGACGTTGCCGGTCTTCGCGTTGAAGTACCCGAGGCCCGTGCGGGGCGGGATGCGGAAGTGAATAAAGTAGGTCGGCCATTCCTGCCACACGTCAGCGGGGAAGTGCGCCCTGATCTTGACCCATTCGTACTGGTCGGCTGCCGAGCCCATGTGCTGCTGTGAGATGTCGATATAGCTGTCGTGCGGGCCTACTGCCTCGACGACCGCGACATGGCCGACCGGGCCCATGCCGAAAGCGGAGGCGTCCCACTCGGCGACCGCGCCGACCGACGGGGTGTGGTTCACGACGACGCCGTGCGCGGCGGCCGTGGCCGCCCACTGGCCGCCGTCGCCGAGCAGATAGCGCGGAGCAGGAACGTGATAGACCGCCGACTCGACGTAGGCCGCGTAGTTCGTGCATTCATCGCCCGCGGACATGCGCCAGTAGGAACGCCACTGGTGTGCCTGGTAGCCGTAGCTCGAGTAGCCGTGCCTCGAACAGCGCGCCCACCCCGTGCACAGCGTCGTCGACGGGGCGCTGGCCTTCGCCGCATGGTCGGCATGGACACGGGAAAGGGCGACGGGAACGGCGACCCCCGCGATCGCCATGAGAGGTACGCCGGCGAGCGCGATCAGGCGCCGGTTGCGCTTGTTCAGCTTCGCCGCGAGACGCAGCTTGCGCTGGGTAATCCGCCCGGTGATCCCGTAGCGATCTTCCGGCATGTCGATCCTCCTGGCAGGGCGCCACTTTTGGCGGGGAAGGGGTTCCGGCACGCGAATAGAGGCAACTATGCCGGTTCGATGGGCCGGCGGGCGCGATTTCCGCATATTGCCCCGGCGCGTCGCGCCCCACAGCGCCCGAGTCCGGCGTCCTGGCTCGCCGTAACAGCATCGGGGAGCCACCGATGTCGTTGCCCGGCAAGGGGCGAACCGCATCGATGGCTCCGCGATGCTGCGCGAACAACAGCA